>JBOHYC010000114.1:0-10935 GCA_050737755.1 Lysobacter sp. | reverse complement strand
GTGTTCCGCGGCGTGGTGCGCGAGGACGACCGGTTCGATCTCACCCTGTGCAATCCCCCTTTCCACGCCTCCGCCCGCGAGGCCGCCAGCGCCAACCAGCGCAAGCTGCGACAGCTTGGCACCGCGTCCGTACCGTCTCCGCGACAGACGCCTGCCCTCAACTTCGGCGGACACGCCCACGAGCTGTGGTGCGAAGGCGGCGAGGCGGAGTTCCTGCGCCGGATGGCCCGAGAAAGCGCCGACTTCCGGCAGCAGGTGGGATGGTTCAGCAGCCTGGTGGCGAAATCCGAGCACCTGCCCGGATTGCGCAGGCAGCTGCGTCAGGTGGGAGCGGCCGAAGTACGTGAAGTCCCCATGGCCCAAGGCAGCAAGCAAAGCCGGTTCGTCGCCTGGAGGTTTTAAAGCGCGCGCCGGTGCTATTGCATCGGCACCAGCTTGTGGGCCGCATCCCCGCACACCACCAGCCCGCCTTCGCCCGATGCGGCGCCGACCGCCTGCACGCGCATGCCGACGGCCAGCGTCTCCACGTTCAAGCGACAGTGGCCTTCGCAATCTCCGCGATCATCCGGAACGAGCGCAGCCTCAACTCGAAGTCGAACACATCCGAGACCACCATCAATTCGTCAGCCCCGGTCCGCTCGGCAAGCGCCTGCATGCCCGCGCGCACGGTGTCGGGGCTACCGATGATGCTGTGCGACAGCATGGACGAGGCCTGGACTTTTTCCTGCGGGGTCCAGTAGGCCTCGATGTCATCGATCGGCGGCTGGGTCAGGCCGCGTACGCCGCGGAAGATGTCGGCGAACGACATCTGCTGGGTGGTGGCAAGGCGGCGTGCCTCGGCGTCGGTGGGCGCGGCGACGATGTTGACGCCCACCAGCGCGTACGGCTTGTCGAGCTGCGCCGAGGGCTTGAAGCGCTGGCGATATATGGCCAGCGCCTGGTCCAGAGCCTGCGGCGCGAAGTGCGAGGCGAAGCCGTAAGGCAAGCCGAGTTCGGCCGCGAGCTGGGCGCCGAACAGGCTGGACCCCAGTATCCACAACGGCACTTCGGTGCCCGAACCCGGCACCGCCTCGATCCGCTGGCCGGGTTGCACCGGCGCCAGCCAGGCCTGGAGTTCCTGCACGTCCTGCGGGAAGCGTTCGGAGTTGGCCGGGTCGCGGCGCAGCGCGCGCAGGGTGGTCTGGTCGGTACCGGGTGCGCGGCCGAGGCCGAGGTCGATGCGGCCGGGGAACAGCGTGGCCAGCGTGCCGAACTGCTCGGCGATGACATAGGGCGCGTGGTTGGGCAGCATCACGCCGCCGGCGCCGACCCGGATCCCGCTGGTGCCGGCGGCGACATGCGCGATCACCACCGAGGTCGCCGCGGTGGTGACCGCAGGCATGTTGTGGTGCTCGGCGATCCAGAAACGCTGGTAGCCCCAGTCCTCCGCGTGGCGCGCGAGTTCGCGTGCCTCGTCGAGCGCAGTGCGCCGGTCGCCGCCCTCGCGCACACGACCGAGTTCGAGGATCGAGAGTTGCGGTATCGCCTGGGGCCTGCTCATTGCGACATCACCAGCGGATGCTTCATAAAAAGGCCGCATTGGGCCGGAGGCGGCCTGTGCATGCGGCGTGACATGAACCGAGTGTCGCTGGTCGGTCAATCGCGACTGAGACGGCGCATTGCGTCAGCTGCAGTTTGCAGCGCACGGACGTAATCCACACGGGCTTTCGGGGCCTGGGCTGCAGTACTCTCCAGCCCGTCCACAAGCGCCGCCATCAACGTCGACGCGTTGTACTGATCGCCCAGCTCCGCCATGGCCTTGGCCACGGCATCACGCAGATGCCAGTCCACGTTGACGCCCTTCTGCGCTTCATTGGCGAGGTCGACGATGCGCAGCAGATGCGGCGTCACAAGACCGACGACGGTGGCTCTCATCACTTCAAAAACTCTGCATCCGGAAGAACGGAAGACTAACCCGGCTGGCCCGGCTGCGGGACATGCAGGTCCACCCGATACCCTGTTCAGTCAATCGCGGAAAGAAAGCGTCGGCTCAGCCTCACGCATGAAGATGCCCAGCGTGACCGGCCCCACGCCCTTGAACGCGATCAGGCGGCGCTCGAAGTCCTCGCGGGTCTCCGCCGCTTCGGCGATCCCAAGGATGCGCCCGTCGTACTCGTCCATCAGGGTCCGGCACAGCAGCGACAGCCGGGTCGCGGTGGACTCGTCATACCGGCGGTAGCCGCCGTCGCCCAGCATCCGCACCAACTGGGCATGGGTGAATTCGCACAGTTTCCGCGGCGTATCACAGCCGTGCACCTCCACGAATACGCGCCAGGTCCCCGCCGCGATCTCCTGCGAAATGCGGTTGCCGAACAGGAAGCTGGCAAGAAACCATTTGAACAGCGATGGCTCGTCGCCCGGACGGACCTCGAACCCGAGGTCACGGGGCAGCAGTTGGCGGCGCATGCACGATCTCCCGGCTAGGCAAGCGGTTCCCGGCGGTCCTCGGGCGGCTCCGTTGACCGGTGCCGATCCAGCGTGCCCGCCACCTTGTCCAGCGCAGCCAGCATCTCCCGTGCGAATCCGCCTTCGGGCAGGTGCCGCACGGCCGAATGCGCGGCGCAGACGATGCGGGTATCCGTCCATCGCGTCGCCAGCACACGCGCCCACGCCGCATAGGCGTCCGCCGCGCCCGCCTCCGGGCTCAGCGCACGCCCCAGCAGCGGATGCATGCGCAGTGACGACTGCGGAAACAGCCCACGCAGCACTCCCGGCGCCGCGATCACGTTGAGCGTGTCATCGACGTGGACGATGCCGCTTTGCCGGTGGCGCACCAGCACCGAGGCCGTGTGCACGCGCTCGTCCGGACAGGTGAACTGCACGCCTTCGGGGACCGAGAGATCAAGCACGTCCGCGAGCGGATGGTCGTCGCCCCACGTTTCCACGGGTTCCCCCGACCAGGGCAGCGACGGCGCCCGCCGGCGATGGCGCGCGGTGCCATGCAGCGCCGCCGACGGAAACAGCCGGTGGGTGGCTTCCACGTGCAGCGTGTGGAACGGATGCACGTGCACCACCGCATCCACCCGCTCGCCATTGCCGGTGAGCGACATCAGGGCTTCGCGCTGCGTGTCATCGAGTGCGCAGCCGTCCAGCACCACGAAGCGCCCGTTGGCCCGCTGCACCAGCGACATATGAGTCCCGACGTCGAGCACGCCCCCGATGCGGTGCACGCCGCGGATGTTCCAGAAGGTTTCGGCGAGTTTCTGCATGCCGGCAGGATAGGCGGTGGGCGTGAAGGCCCTGCGCTTCCATCACTGCCGACTCAACGACGGCGCCAGCAACTCCGCCACCCAGTCCATGAATGCGCGCACCCGGTGCGAGAGGTTGCGTCGCTGCGGATACAGCAGGGTGACGGGCATTGGCTCGGCGCGCAGTTGCGGCAGCACCTCGACCAGGCTTCCGTCCGCCAGATGGGTCGCGACGCCGGTACGCGGCGCCTGGATCATGCCGAGCCCGGCAAGGCATGCGCCGACGTAGGCGTCAGCGCTGTTGACGGTCAGCGCGCCGGGCATGGCCCGGGTGCGGTAGCGGTCGCCTGCCGCATATTCGAAACCCGGCGAGCGTGCCCCCAACGTCGGCACGTAATGCACCAGCCGGTGGGCATCCAGATCGTCCAACGTATGCGGCGTGCCATGGCGCGCGAGATAGCCGGGGCTGACGCAGTTGACCACCGGCAGCGCACCGAGCCCGCGCGCGACCAGTGTGCTGTCCTCGACCGCACCCACGCGCAGCACGCAATCGAAGCCTTCGCGCACCACGTCGACGCGGCGGTCGGTATTGCTCAGTTCGATTTCCAGCAGCGGATGCTGGTCGAGAAACCCGGGCAGCTGCGGCAGCACGAAGTTGCGCGCCAGGCCGCTGGACATATCCACGCGCAGGCGTCCGCGCAGCATTTGCGGGCCGCGCTGGAACATCGACTGCAACTCGTCCATCTCGCCCAGTAGATCCTTGCAGCGCTCGTAGAAGGCTTGGCCGTCGGTGGTCAGGTGCACGCGCCGCGTGGTCCGGTGCAGCAATTGCGTGCCAAGCAGGGTTTCCAGCTTTTGCACGGCCGTCGAAGCGCTGGCCTTGGGCAGGCCCAGGGTGTCGGCGGCGCGGGTGAAGCTTTCGAGTTCGGCAACCCGCACAAAGGCCTGCATGGCATTGAGCTTGTTCATGGGCGGATTATTGTTCGCGATATGCAAACAATCAAATCATACGATCGCGGTTTATCCCGACCGTAGCGATCAATAGATTGGCATTCATCCCCTCCATCCGAAGGAAAATGCCATGACCACCCCCTCCCCCATCGCCCTCATCACCGGCGGCAGTCGCGGCCTTGGTCGTGACATGGCACTGCAGTTGGCCGCGCAAGGCACCGACGTGATCCTCACGTACCGCAGCCGTCGCGACGAGGCCACGGCCGTGGTCACTGCGATCGAAGCCGCCGGCCGCCGCGCCGTCGCATTGCCATTGGACGTCGGCGACAGCGCAAGCTTCGATGCATTCGTCACGCAAGTTTCCGATGCGCTGCGCACCGAGTGGCAGCGCGAGCAGTTCGATTACCTGGTCAACAACGCCGGCGTCGGAGTGTACGCACCGTTCGCCGAGACCAACGAAGCGCAATTCGACCTGTTGATGAGCGTGCACCTGAAGGGACCGTTGTTCCTCACCCAGAAGCTGCTGACATTGATTGCCCACGGCGGACGCATCCTCAACATCTCCAGCGGGCTGGCCCGTTTCGCCATGCCGGGTTTTGCCGTGTATGCGGCGATGAAGGGTGCGATCGAGGTGCTCACCCGTTACCAGGCCAAGGAGTTGGGTGCGCGCGGGATCACCGTGAACGTGCTGGCACCCGGCGCGATCGAAACCGACTTCGGCGGCGGACGCGTGCGCGACGACGCCAACCTCAATGCCGTGGTCGCCGCCAATACCGCACTGGGCCGCGCCGGCGTGCCAGAAGACATCGGTGCCGCCGTTGCCGCATTGCTCGGTCCCGGGGGACGCTGGATCAACGGCCAGCGCATCGAGGCTTCGGGCGGCATGTTCCTTTAAGGCAACAAGGAACCAACCCCTACCGATCACCAGGAGAACATGTCATGACCAAGACCTTCGCCATCATGTATTTCTACACACCTGACAAAGCGCGGCAGGATGCCACGCGTCCCGCCCACCTTGAGCACCTGCGCCGGCTCGTCGACGACGGGACGCTCGTCGCCGCCGGACCGTGGGGTCCCGATGACGGCCGTGGCGGCCTGCTCGTTTTCCGCGCCAACGACCGCGCGGCCATCCAGGCGATTGTGGACAGGGATCCGTTCATTACCCAAAGCGTGGTAGCGACCAGCGACATCCGTGAGTGGGTGCCGCTGCTCGGTCCGGCGGCCGAAGCAATCGGCTCGCACAACTGAACCCGCGGCCCCTTTCCCACTACCCGACCTAGAACCCCAGGTCACGGGGCAGCAGTTGGCGGCGCTTTCATCGCCCCCGCATCCGGGACTCCCTGCCCACGCCCGCCACCACCAGCGCCGCACCGGCCGCGGAGATCCCGTCCTCGACGACACCGGTGGGCGTCTGCCCGTACCGTCGAAGCGCGCACATGCGCATGCGAAAAGTGAGGTAGGACGAGCCGATCGCGGCGGCGGCACCCAGCAACGCGGCGGCGTTGCGTTGCCGCGCCGGGGCCAGCGCGACGCCGGCAATCGCCCCGGTCGCGCAACGTGCCAGCAGGCCCGGCAGCGCGATGCGATCCGGCGCGCTCTTCATCTTGTCTCCAGCCATTTCCGCCAGCGCCAACGCGCCCGTGGCAGCCGAGACGGCGCGGCTGGACAACCAGCGCGGCGCGCCGTTGTCGCGTGGAAGCAGTCCGTCGCGCGCGGCGTTGGCCACGGCCGCCAGTGGCGTCACCGCGCGCATCCCGCCGATCGCGGCCATCAGAACCGAATGGACAAGTGCCATATGCAATCTCCCTATTTCTGTGCGCGCGGTCAGTGCGCGCGATGTCAGGTGCGCGGCGCGTGGCGGCCTTCGGCGAACTCCTCGACGATCTTTTTGCAGAACGCCGGCAGGTCTTCGGGCTTGCGGCTGGAGACGATGCCCTTGTCGGTCACCACTTCCTCGTCCACCACCTCGGCGCCGGCATTGCGCAGGTCGGTGCGCACGCTGGGCCACGAGGTCATGCGGCGGCCGCGCACCACGTCGGCCTCGATCATCACCCACGGGCCGTGGCAGATGACGCCGATCGGCTTGCCGCTGCGGAAGAAGTCCCGCACGAACGCCACGGCGGACTCGTCCATGCGCAACCTGTCGGGGTTCGCCACGCCACCGGGCAGGATCAACGCGTCGAAATCGTCGACGTTCGCGTCCGACACCAGCCCGTCGACCTTGAGCTTGTCACCCGGCTTGTCGTGGTTCATGCCCTGGATCTCGCCGGCCTTGATCGACAGCAACCGGGTGGTCGCGCCCGCCTGCTCAACCGCCTTCTTCGGCTCGGTCAGCTCGACCTGTTCGACGCCGTCGGTGGCGAGGATGGCGACGGTCTTGTTTTGAAGTGCACTGCTCATGGGACCTCCTGCGGATCGGGACGCGGCAATGGCCGCAGCCCGCAGGATGCATCCGGGTGCATTGGCACGATGTGACTGGACCCCCTACCGCGGAACCGCGTCGCGCAACGCCAGCCGTTCCGGCGCCAGCGCGCCGCTCATGTAGGCAAGCTCGACCATCTCCTCGAAGAAGTCGATCTTGGCGTCCGCGCTCAGGTTGACCCACGCCATCAACTGGGCGCGCTCGGCGTCCTCGAAGCTGAAGTCCAGCGGGTGGCCGGGATTCATCGGACGCTCCCCGCCCCGGCATCGTGTATCTGCTGGAGCTTGTCGATGTCCTCCAGGTCGCGCGGACGCCCGGCGCGACGCTTCATCTCGATCAGGTGCGGAATGGATGCGATCCGGACCTTCAAGCCATCCATGTCCTTGACCACCGATTCCGCCAGCAGCTCGTCAAACCCGATGGGTTCGTCGATGAACACGTCCACAGAACGCAACGGGTTGGCCGGGTCCCACAACGGAAACACCAGCATGTTGCGGTTGCGCAGCCAGTCGCGGCGTTTGTCGGCGTCGGCAAAGTCATCAAGCGCCACCGGCAATCGTGGCTGCAGGCCGATGGCAGCAAGCGACCGCATGCCGCGGCGGGCGTTGTCCGACGAGAATCCGATCGCAAGGTCGAGGTCCGCCGTGGCGCGCAGGTAGCCATGCAGGATGACCGCCAGTCCGCCGACGACCACGTAATCGACCTGTGCATCGTTGAGGGCGGCGAATATCTGTCGGACGTTGAAGGCCATGGCGGGAGTGTGCCTGTTTGCCTGCCGCGTGTCGCGGCGGTAGAACCGCTCGCGGAAGCAAACGCATCGACCTTGAACAGTTGCAGTCTCATGGGCGTTACCCGTCCCCTGGCGGGCGCGTGCCCAGCAGCGACTTCAACCCGGCGAAGGGGTTGGACGTGGCCGCGACCGGCTTGTCCTCGGCGTCCAGCGCACTGACGCCGGTGTGGTCGATCTGGCGCGAGTGCTCGTTGTCGTGGCAGTACACGCACAACAGCTCCCAGTTGCTGCCGTCGGACGGGTTGTCGGAGTGGTTGTGGTTGCGATGGTGGACCGTCAGCTCCTGCAGGTTGGCGCGGGTGAACTCACGCGCGCAGCGGCCGCAAACCCACGGGTACATCTTCAGGGCGCGCTCGCGGTAGCCCTTGTCGCGCTGCTCGGCGTTGCGCCGGGCCTCGGCGACGATGCGGTCCAGCCGGGTGTCTTGTGGCGTGGGCATGGCGGGCGACCCTACGGACCGCACTGCCACTGGCCGGCGAGCGTGCGCTCGGCACCATCGGCGCGCTGATAGGTGAGCGTCGCCGGGTTGGGCGGGGACTCGCCACCGCCCACCGCCGGGCCGGTCAGCTCGACCCGGATCACCTTGCCGGCACCGGAGAAGCGCGCACCGCGCAGCATCGCGTCGAAGCCACCGGGGGCGGCCACCGGCTCGACGTAGCCGCCCACCTTCACCACGCCGCGGCTGGGCGCATCGGAGGCCACGTTGCCCATCGCCAGCAACAGCGGTGCATCGCCCGGCGCCGGCAAGAAGGCGCAGGCGAGCTCCCCATCAAGCGCCGCGCCGTCGATGTCCGCCGCGGTGAGCGGGGAGAGTTCGATCGCGGACGATGCGTGACCCACCGGCACCAGCCGGTGTGTCGGGTCCTCGCAGACCACCAGCGCACCTTCGCCCGCTGTGGAGCCGACCGCTTCCACCTGCATGCCGATGGCCAGTGCCTCGACATCGACCGGGGCGGCCTGGCACAGGTTCCAGCGCGCCGGCAGCTGCACGTCCACCCGGCCGCGGTCGGCGGTGTCCACCTGTATGACCGCGTGGCCGTCGTAGGCCCAGGGCTGGGTGTCGATGGCCAGCACCGTGCCAGTGACGCGGACCGCGCCGTCGGCAGCAGGCGTCGCGGCGTCCGGGGTGGCACAGGCCGTGGCGACCATGGCGGCGGTGATGGCGAGGGCACAGCTGATTCGGCGGGCGGCAGGCGTCATGGTGGGTCCGGATGCGGGAACGAACCGCAGCGTAGCCCGCTTGTGCGTCGCGGGGTCAAGAAGAGCGCAGTCCGGGGTCGGCGCGATCACTGCTCTCGCCCCGCACCCAGTCTTTCACCGCCCGGCCGAGGCGCGCGATCAGCATCATGTTGAAGAAGTGCATGAGGCCCAGCACCAGCACGCTGATACCGACGCGGGAGCCGACCTCGGGGATCAGGTCGACCGTGTCCACCTGCCAGTCGCCCAGCCGATAGCTGATGAAGCCGACATTGACCAGGTAGAAGCCGATGACCAGCAGGCGGTTGGTGGAAGCGGCCAGCTCCGTGTCCTGGCCGAAGCAGCGGACCAGGAAGACCTCGCCATGGAGGGATAGCGCGCGCGCCACCCAGATGGTCATTCCGATCGAGAGGGCGAGGTAGAGGCCGTAGGCAAGATGTGTCATGACGAAGTCTCCGAGTTCAAGCATGGGTGTCGCTCCGGTGGTGGAACGACGCCAGCTTCAACCGGACACCCGTTTTCCGGCCTCCGAAAAGATCATTCCGGAGCAGATCGTCCCGGAAGATGCGCCGGAGCCATGCAAAAACAAGAAGTTACCGCTGTCCGGAATGATCAACCCGGAACGCCGCTCGCGCCCTCGCCGGCCAGCATCCGCTGCCGGTAGGCGCCCGGCACCTCGCCCACCTGCTCCTTGAACGCCACGTAGAAGCTCGACTGCGAGTTGAAGCCCGACGCCATCCCCACCGACAGCACCGATGCCCGCGGCTCCTCCACCAGCATCCGTTGCGCGGTCTCCACCCGGTACCGCCTCACCAGCCGGGGGAAGCCCATGCCGAACTCGGTGTTGACCAGTTCCGACAACTGGTGCCCGCTCAGGCCCAGCAGGTCGGCCACGGTCGCCAGACTGAGCGACTCGGCACGGTGCACCTGGTCCTGCTCGAACACCTGCCGCAACCGTGCGGCCATCGCCTCGCGGTCCACGCGGGCGAGCGTGGATTGCGCGTAGGCCACCGCCACCGCCTCGCGCGCCTTGGGCACCACGTCCGGCGCGGCCAGCAGCAGCCAGCCGACCAGGCCGAACCCGACGGCGATCAGTGTCGTGTAGGTCCGGATGTAGACATCCCACCCCAGTTCCGATGGCGCCAGCAGGCCGGTAGTCGCCACCGCCAACGCCATGACCGCGAACAGCCCCAGCACCTTCAATTCCAGCACGAACCAGCGCCGCAGCGCGCGCAGGCGGTAGACCAGCGCGCACAGGTGCAGGGCGGCGGCGGTGCCCATCAGCAGCGCCACGGGGACGGCCCACGCCAGCGGCACCGTGAGCGCAACCGCCAGCACCAGCGCCGGCATCGCCCATTCCACCCGGCGCCAGGCGCCATCCGGCCGCAACACGCCCAGCAGCAGCCAGTAGAAGCCCAGCGACTGCAGGAACAGCACGACCACATAGCGGCGCGAAGGCAGCGCCAGGTCTGCCTGCGCGACCATCTCCATGTGGCCCCACTGGGTCAGCGCGAGTCCCGCCAGCATGACGAAGCCGGCCACCCGCGACTGCCACGGCAGCGGCACGTCGCGGTAGCCGCTGGCGAACGCGGCGGCCAGAAGCAGCGACATGCCAAGCGAGAAACCCACCATCATCTGCAGCATCGCGGCTCCGCCAGCAGGGCCTGCCTGTGGAATCGTTTCATCGCATAGATCCTTGAAGCTGCCGGGAGGAGCGCCCGGGCGCGGCGCCACAGCCTACCGGACCCGGGGCATCCGTCGCCGGCCATCCTCAACGCCCGCCGGCACCCGCACCGTCCATTTCATTGACGAAACATGCCACCGCCGGCAGTCTGCGCACTTCGCCGGTCGGAGGGCATGAGGCCTTCCCGACCTCCGGCGATCTCAGGGAGATGAGTCTTCCCGACCTCCGGCGATCTCAGGGAGATGAGTAATGATTACGTTCCGCCATTTGGCCATCGTGGCCCTCGCCAGCGCCTGCGCCGCATGCGCCACCACCGGCAACACCAACAGCGCAGCGCCCGCCGCGCAGACCGCAGGCGAGCAGGAAGTGCCGACCGAAGCGATCGTCGGCCAGCCGGTGCCCGGCAGCAAGTTCGCCCAACTCACGATCGGCATGGACACCCAAGCCGTTCAGCAGGTCATGGACCGCGTCCCCGACCGCCAGCACAGCTACGAATCCGGCAAGCGCTGGATCCCGTTCTACTTCGGCAATGACGCACGCCGCATGCAGGTGCTCTACAAGGGCGTAGGCTGCCTGATCTTTGCCGATGGCAATGCCTGGGGCGCGGGCGGCGGCGAACTGATCCAGATCGAGCACGACGCCAGCGGCGCCTGCTACCAGCCGT
>JBOHYC010000113.1:0-12153 GCA_050737755.1 Lysobacter sp. | reverse complement strand
GCAAGGGCGGCGAGCAGCCCCAGGGTGAGTTTGGACAACCGGATGCGATTCGGCTGGGTCATTGGGAGTGGCCTCGGCGTGTGGATGCGATAGGAAAAACAGCCCCGACCCCGGTGCAAACGCGTGCCGCCCCGGGTTAACGGTAGATTAACATACTAGGGCGAACGGATGACAAATTCATGACAGCGGTCATGCATTCGAAGCCTGTCGCCCGGCGTCGCTCAGCGGGGGGCGATCTGCAGGTAGGTGGCCAGGCCATCGAGGAACATCTGCACCGAGATCGCCACCAGCAACATGCCCATCAGGCGCTCGACCGCGGTAAGCGCGCGGCTGCCCATGAGCTTGTAGAGCAGCGGCGCCGAAAACAGGATGGCGGCGGTGGCGCCCCACGCAATCAGCAAGGCCAGGCTCCAGTCCATCAACCGGGCCGGGTCCTCGCTGCCCATCAACATCACCGCGGCCATGCCCGAGGGGCCGGCCACCAGCGGAATGGCCATCGGCACGATGAAGGGCTCGCCGTCGGGCAGCTCGCCCATCAGCCCTTCTGGACGCGGGAAGATCATCCGGATGCCGATCAGGAACAACACGATGCCGCCGGCGATCGACACCGACTCCTGGCGCAGATGCATCACCTCCAGCGCGTACTTGCCGCCCCACAGGAACATCATCAGCACCCCGAGCGCGATCAGCAGCTCACGCGCGAGCACTATCCGTTGCCGACGCGGCGGCAGCTTGCGCAACAGGCTGAGGAATACCGGGATGTTGCCGAGCGGATCCAGGATCAGGAACAGCAGCAGCGCGGCGGAGGTGATAGTCATGCGGCGTTTCCGTCAGTGGTCATGGCGCCGGCACCCAGACTTGGCCGCGATGGGCGGCGCCCGCTGGCGACAACAGCTCGACGCAGGCAGGTGCGTAGACCTCGGGCGCGCGGGCGACGCGGTCGTCCTGTTCCACATACGCCATCGCCCTGAGGCCCGTACGCATCGGCCCAGGTTGCAGACCCGAGACCCGCACCGGGGTGTTGGCCAGTTCCGAGTGCAGCATTCCGACCAGCGACGCGAGTCCCTGCTGGGCGATGCCATAACCGCCCCAGTTGGCCTTGCCGACGCGGGCGAGGTCGTTGATCGCGAATACGAGTGCGGCATCGTCCGCCTTGGCCAGCAGCGGCAGGCAGGCCTGGCTGAGCCACCATGGCGCGGTCAGGTTGACGTGGATCGCGCGCGCGAACGCCGCGGGATCGGTGTGCAGCAGCGGAGTCAGGCCACGGAAATCTGCGGCGCAATGCAGCACGCCGTCGAGGCGCCCGAGTTCGGATTCGATTCGACCCGCGAGTTCGGCGTAGTCATCGGGCGAGGCACCTTCGAGGTCGAGCGGATACAGCAGCGGCTCGGGTCCTTCGGCGCGGATCGCGTCGTAGATCCGGTTCAACTTGGGCAGCTTGCGGCCCAGCAACACGACGGTTGCGCCGGCTCGGGCGCACGCCATCGCCGCGGCACTGCCGAGTCCTCCGTGCGCCCCGCTGACCAGCACCACGCGCTGGTCGAGTGCGGTCGCGGTGTTGTCGCCCATGCCCGCGCTCACTGATTCTGGGTTTCGCTGATCATCCGGGCCAGTTCGCCCGACTCGAACAACTCCATGGTGATGTCGCAGCCGCCGATCAGCTCGCCATGGAGGAACAACTGCGGGAAGGTCGGCCAGTTGGAATATCTCGGCAGGTTGGCGCGCACTTCCGGGTCTTCCAGCACGTTGACCGTATGCAGTTCGGTGGCACCGGCACTCTGCAGCGCCTGCACCGCGCGACTGGAAAAGCCGCACATCGGGAACTGCGCGGTGCCCTTCATGAACAACACGACCGGATGACTTTCGACTTCGGTCTGGATCCGTTCGAGCACGGACATCGATCAACTCCTGCAGGGATGCGTTGTCCGGCTTTGACGGCCGCGCAACATGACGGGGGGCTAGAATGGGGATTGTAAAGCTTTCCACCAGCCAGCCTCATCAAGGAGCCCGCCAATGGCCATCGAACTGCCTCCCCTGCCCTACGACAAGACCGCACTCGAGCCGCACATCTCGGCCGAGACGCTCGACTACCACTACGGCAAGCACCACAAGGCCTACGTCGACAACCTCAACAAGATGATCGAGGGCACCGAGTTCGCCGACATGCCGCTTGAGGACATCATCCGCAAGTCGCAGGGCGGGATGTTCAACAACGCCGCGCAGGTCTGGAACCACACGTTCTACTGGAACTGCCTGTCGCCCAACGGCGGCGGCGAGCCGACCGGCAAGGTGCTGGAAGCGATCAACAAGGCGTTCGGCGACTTCGCCAAGTTCAAGGAGCAGTTCAGCGAAACCGCGGTCAAGACCTTCGGCTCCGGCTGGGGCTGGCTGGTGCAGCGCGCCGACGGTTCACTGGCGCTGGTCAGCACCGCCAACGCCAACACCCCGCTGACCACCGACGACACCGCGCTGCTGACCTGCGACGTGTGGGAGCACGCGTACTACATCGACTACCGCAACGCGCGGCCGAAGTACGTCGAGTCGTTCTGGAACCTGGTCAACTGGGAGTTCGTCGCTTCGAACATGAAGTGATCGACGGTTGATGCGGGACACGAGCGGCCGGGGCGACCCGGCCGTTTTTTTATTTTGTGGGATGCCCCATGCGGAAGCCGGTATTCGCACGGCCCCTTCGTTGTAGGAGCGACGTAAGTCGCGACGCTTGAACGTTTGACGTGCCGAGGAAATCGCGACTTACGTCGCTCCTACCTCAACGGGCATGCGTCTCGCAGATGCTGACGGGCTGTCCCCTCAGGAGCCCAGTCGCGCGATGACCGGGGCCACCTGCGCTTCTCGCCCAAGCGCGTCGCCAACCCGCTTCAATGTCGCCACCAATTCATCGTCCGACTCCGCACGCAACGTCGCATGTCCGACCTTGCGACCTTCCCGCGCCGACTTGCCGTAGTCGTGCCAGTGCCCGCCGGGTTCCGCCAACACCGCGCCGGCCTCCGGCATCGCGCCGATCCAGTTCAGCATGCAGGCGTGTCCGACCATCCGGGTTGACCCCAGCGGCAGCCCGAGCACGGCACGCAAGTGGTTCTGGAACTGGCTGGTCTCGGCGCCCTCGATGGTCCAGTGGCCGGAGTTGTGCACGCGCGGCGCCAGTTCATTGGCCAGTAACTCACCATCACGACAGAACAGCTCCAGCGCGAATACACCGACATAGTCCAGCGCCTCGCCGAGTTGGCGGGCGTAGGTGAATGCCGTTTCCGCCAGCACCGGGTCGGCAGTGGCCGGGGCCAGGCTGGCCGACAGTACGCCATCGACGTGCCAGTTCTCGGTCAGCGGCCAAGTGCGGAACTCGCCGTCGCGCCCGCGCACGGCGACCACCGACAGTTCGCGCTCGAACGCGACGAAGCCTTCGAGGATCAAGCCGACTTTTTCGGCCTGCGCGCCCAGCGCATCCCACGCGGCATCGGCATGGGCGGCGGTCTTGATGCGAAACTGACCCTTGCCGTCATAGCCCAACCGGCGGGTCTTGAGGATGCAGGGCGTGCCGACTTCGGCAATCGCGGCATCGAGCTGCTCGCGCGTGTCGATGGTGGCGAACGGCGGCACCGGGATGCCGAGCTCGCGGAACAACGTCTTCTCCGCCAGCCGGTCCTGGGCGGTACCGAGGGCGCGGGGGTTCGGGTACACCTTGACCCGCTCGGCCAGCCATCGTGCGGACTCCGACGGCACGTTCTCGAAATCGAACGTGGCGACATCAATGCGCGAGGCGAACTCGGCCAGCGCGTCGGCATCGGTGTAGTCGCCCACCACCATCGGCGCGAACTGACCGGCGCAGGCGTCGGCCGCTGCGTCCATCACCAGAAACCGCACGCCCAGGGGCGCGCCTTCAAGCGCGAGCATGCGGGCGAGCTGGCCGCCGCCAAGAATGCCTACGGTCGTCATCGTTGGTTGCTCACTTGCGCGGATCGTCGTTACCGGCGACGTCCTCGGTCTGCCGGGCGCGGAACCCGTCGAGTGCCTCGCCGATGGCCGGGTATTCCGGTGCCAGCAACGCCGCCGCGAACAATGCCGCGTTGGCCGCACCGGCGTTGCCGATCGCGAACGTCGCCACCGGGATACCGGCCGGCATCTGCACGATCGACAGTAGCGAATCCATGCCGTTGAGCGCCTTAGACTGCACCGGCACTCCGAGCACTGGCACCGCGGTCTTGGCCGCGAGCATGCCCGGCAGATGCGCGGCGCCGCCGGCACCGGCGATGATCGCGCGCAGGCCACGACCCGCCGCATTGGCGGCGTAGTCGAAAAGCACGTCGGGGGTACGGTGCGCCGAGACCACCCGCACCTCGTGCGGGACGCCAAGCGCCTCAAGCTTGGCCGCCGCGTGCTGCATCGTTTCCCAGTCGGAGCGGGAGCCCATCACGATGCCGACGAGCGGCGCCTGCGCGGTGTCTGTCATGGTTCGAGCCTGCGGCAAAACGGTATTCTACCGACCTTACGCCGTTGCTTCACCGGCCAGCACAGGAGCCCCGCCCATGGATCGCAAACTGCTCGACCTGCTCGTCTGTCCCACCAGCCGCCAGTCACTGGCCCTGCTCGACAGCCGCGGCCTGCAGGCCCTGAACCAGGCGATCGCGGCCGGCGGCGTGATCCGGGACGACGGCAGCGCCCAGACCGAACCGCTACGCGAGGCGCTGCTCACCCGTGACCGCAAGCGCGCCTACCGCATCGACGACGGCATCCCCGTGCTGCTGGCCGAAGAGGCCATCTCGACCGCGCAGGTCGACGGGTTCCCGGCATCGTGAGCGTCGACTTCAATCCGCCGCTGGATGCCGTCACCGCCGATGTCGCCCAGGCCCTGGCCGAGGACATCGGCGATGGCGACGTCACCGCCGCGCTGCTGCCCGATATCGCCGACAGTGCCTACCTGCTGTGCAAGCAAGATGCGGTCGTCTGCGGCCGGCCGTGGTTCGACGCCTGCCACCGGACGCTCGACCCGAACGTACGGATCGACTGGCAGGTCGAGGAAGGTGACCGCGTTGCTGCCGGAACCGTGCTGGCCACCCTGCAGGGCCGCGCCCGTGCCCTCGTCAGCGCCGAACGCACCTCGCTGAACTTCATGCAGACCCTGTCGGCAACCGCGACCAGCACCGCCGCACATGTCGATGCGGTGCGCGGAAGCAAGGCCAAGATCCTCGATACCCGCAAGACCATCCCCGGCCTGCGCCAGGCGCAGAAGTACGCGGTCCGGGTCGGCGGTGGGGTCAACCACCGGATGGGCCTGTTCGACGCGGTGATGCTGAAGGAGAACCACGTGCGCGCAGCCGGTTCACTGACGGCCGCGATCGATGCCGCGCGTGCGGCCCAGCCGACGCTGCCATTGATCGTAGAAGTCGAAACACTCGATCAGCTGCGCGAGGCACTCGATGCCGGCTGCGACCGCATCCTAGTGGACGATTTCGATGCCGCGACCCGGCGCGAGGCGGTGGCGGTCACCGCCGCCCACGCCCATCCGGTGCCGCTGGAAGTCTCCGGTGGCGTCGACCTCCCCGGCCTGCATGCGATCGCCGCCGATGGCGTCGACTGCATCTCGATCGGCGGACTGACCAAGCACGTCCACGCGATCGACCTGTCGCTCAAGCTCGGCCCGCCACCCGCCCGCGAGTGAGCCCGGGGCGCGCGCTCAGCTCAGGAACGCCTGCGCCACCAGCGTCACCAATCCGATAGCGGCCAGGCCGGTCCATGCCCACGGCGACACCGCACGCATCACGCCAACCGGGGATGCCCAGTTCCGCGGCGGCGACCAGTTCCACGACGACCGGCGGTTTGGCCGGTAACCCGGCACCGCATGGATCTGCGTCGGCTCGGCCGCGGCGAGCGAAGCCAGCCGGAAACGCACATCGTCGAACGCGATCTCGTCGCCCGCCCGCGCGATGCCGCGCAGGACCCGCTTACCATTTATGTAGCACCCGTTCGACGACCCCAGGTCCTCGACCTGGACGCCGCTATCGACCGGAACAAGGCGGGCGTGACGACGCGACAACCCTTCGTCATGCAGGTGCAATTCGCAATCGGCAACCCGGCCGATCGAGACCGGACCCAGCAGTGGGAACGACCGACCGGACACGCTGCCGGTCATGCCGCGCAGCACGAATTTCGGCAGCACCGCGCGAACCGCGGTGACGCCCGGATCGTCATTGACCGCGCCATTGGCCCTGCCCGCCGCCCAGCGGCTGGACATCGAGTTGTGCCGCGCCGCGGCCGAGGGATCGAGCGCAGCCAGATGCGCCTGTACCTTGTCGAACGCGACGCTGTCGCCGGGACGCAGCGCCATGACGCCGTCGACCAAGCGTCCGTTGACGCTCACGGCCACGCCCGCCGCGGCCGACAACATCACCATCTGCCCGGTCACATGCAGTTGGCAATGTTGCAGCCGCACGCCGGGGCGGTCGATGACGATATTGGCGTGCGGGTCGGACCCGACACGGTTGATGCCCTGTCCAAGCAGGACCTGCGGGTGCTCGCCACCCGGAAAGACCAGTTTCATCGTTGCTCTCCCCCCTGAGAAGCAAGTCCGGCCCTTGCGCGGGGCACTCGGCGCCGCCACATTGGACCGATGCCGACTCTACTGATCGTGATGATTCTCGCTGCGACCGCGTTCGCATTCTGGAGTGCGGGCCGGGCTGCGGCCGAACGCGCCGAAGTGGTCGGCCGCGATGCGTGCCGCGCAGCGGGCGTTCAACTGCTCGACGAAAGCGTGCACGCGCTCGGCTTGCGGGTCTGCCGCCACGACAATGGCTGGCTCGGCTGGGAGCGGACGTTCCGCTTCGACTATTCCAGCGACGGCCAGGACCGCCGGGTAGGCCGGCTGGTGCTGCGCGGTGAGCGACTGGTGGCGTTCAGCGGTCCGGTTACCGCGACGACAACCGCTATTTGACGACTCGCAGGTGGGGCCCGCGACGCGGCTCCGGACGATCGGGGCCGTCGCCTGGATCATCATCGTCATTGTCGCCGCTGGACCGTGCCTCGACCGGCGCGGACTCCGGTGATGGCCGGGCCTCGTCGGTCGATTCGCTCGGCACGGCGCTCAGGGTCGGACGGGTGTTTCCGGGGCCCTCGTCCGACATCGCCGGCTCGTTGTCGCCCGCCACTTCGTCCGGCAAGGCCATGCCCTGCCCGGTCTCGCGTGCATAGATCGCCAGCACCGCGCCCACCGGAACCGACACCGCCTGGCTGACGCCGCCAAAACGTGCACTGAAACGTATCAGTTCGTTGTCCATCGCCAGTCCCGATACCGCCCGCTCAGCGACGTTGAGCACGATCCGGCCGTCCTTCACCGCACTCATCGGCACCCGCACTTCGGGCCGGGTGGCGTCCACCAGCAGATGCGGGGTCATGCCGTTGTCGGCGATCCATTCGTACAGGGCCCGCAACAGGTACGGACGGTGGCTGGTCATCGGGGTCGGGGCGTCGGTCATGCGATCAGTCTAGACAAATGAAAGCGCCGCCCGCGCGAACAGACGACGCGGACGGCGCTGGTGCATCAGGAATCAGCCCGGCAGGTCGCGCAGGCGGCGTTCCTGCTCGGTCAGGCTGCGGGTGAAACCCGGATTGCGGAAGATGCGGTTGCCGTAATCCTCGATCGACTTGCCGTCCTTCGGCAACGGCACGCCCAGTGCCGGTAGGCGCCAGATGATCGGGGCCATCGCGCAATCGGCCAGGCTCATTTCGGGGTTGAGGAAGAACTTGAAGGCCTTGAACAGCGGCACCGAAGCAGTCAACAACTCCTTCAGGCGCTTGCGACCGGCATCGGCCTGCGACTTGTTGCCCAGCTGGATCGCCTGCACCTGCGGCACCCAGTCGTGCTCCAGCCGCAGCATCGCCAGCCTCAGACGCGCGCGCGACAGCGGGTCGACCGGCATCAGCGGCGGGTGCGGGTAACGCTCGTCGAGGTACTCGCTGACCACGCTGGCCGCATACAACACCAGGTCGCGCTCGACCAGGGTCGGCACCGAGTGGTAGGGGTTGAGGTCGACCAGGTCTTCCGGCGGGTTCTGCGGATCGACCGGGATCAGGTCGTAGGTAACACCCTTGGCCGCCAGCACCAGCCGCACCCGATGGCACAGCACGCAGTCGTTCGAGGAAAACAGGGTAAGGGCATTACGCATACGTGGGCTCGCCGCCATCATCGACCTCTCCAGCGCCCGGATTCCGCCGGTCGCACGACGCCGCCCACCCATTGCGGGCGGTCGTCACGGCCTCAAGCAGGGTCGCCCGCGGGCAACTACTTCACGTCGCGCCAGTACTCGGTCTTCACCAGGTAAAGCAGGAACGTGAGCAGAGCGAGGAACAGGACCACCCACACGCCCATGCTCTGGCGCTTGAGGGCGGCCGGCTCACCGGCGTACTCGAGGAATGTGGTGATGTCGCGGACGGACTGGTCGAACGCCTGCGGGTCCAGCGAACCGGGCTGCGTCACTTCCAAGCCGACCACTACGGGGTCGCCGGTGGCCGCGTCGGGCTCGCCGTAGACGGCATGCTGCATACCCTGCAGCTGCCACAAGGGGTTGGGCATCGAGGCGTTGGGGAACAACTTGTTGTTCCAGCCCAGTGGCCGCGATTCGTCCAGGTAGAACGACTTCAGGTAGGTGTAAACCCAGTCGCTGCCACGCGAGCGCGCGATCAGGCTCAGGTCCGGCGGCATCTTGCCGAACCACTCGGTGGCGTGTGCCTCGGGCATCGCGACGTTGATCTGTTCGCCGAACTTGGCGCCGGTGAAGTTGAGGTTGTCCATCACCTCGTCCTCGGTCAGGCCCAGGTCCTCGGCGATGCGCGAGTAACGCAGGTACTTGAGCGAGTGGCAGCCGGAGCAGTAGTTCATGTACAGCTTGGCGCCACGCTGCAGCGAGCCCTGGTCACCCAGGTCGACACCGGCATGCTGCAGGCCGCCTTCGGTCGCGGCGAACGCACTGGCCGACACCAGCAGGCCGGCGGCGAAGGTGGCGAGCCGGACGAACATGCGCGAACGCGCGGCGGCGGGCTTGGAGCCGGAAAGGTTCAACTTAGTCATGCGTCGTCACCCGTTCCGGCACCGGCTTGGTCTTGTCGATCTTGGTCCACAGCGGCATCGTGATGAAGAAGGCGAAGTAAAGGAAGGTCAGGACACGTCCGATGATGGTCTCGACCGGGTCGGTACCCGGGCCGGCACCGATCTTGCCGAGCCAGACGAACGAGATGGCCAGGATCGCGAGCATCACCTTGGTGATCCAGCCGCGGTAGCGCACCGAATTGACCTTGCTGCGATCCAGCCACGGCACCGCGAACAGGATCGCGATCGCGCCGAACATCACCATCACGCCGCCCAGCTTGTCGGGAATGACCCGCAACATCGCGTAGAACGGGGTGTAGTACCACACCGGCTTGATGTGCTCCGGGGTCACCAGACGGTTGGCCTCGACGAAGTTGTCGTGCTCGAGGAACCAGCCGCCGAACGCCGGCGCGAAGAAGATGATGAACGCGGCGAACATCAGGAAGAAGCCGACGAACACCAGGTCCTTGACCGTGTAGTACGGATGGAACGGGATGCCATCGGCCGGCGCCAGCGGCGACCAGCGGTTGCCCTTCGGCCCCTTCTTGATCTCGACGCCTTCCGGGTTGTTGGAGCCGACCTCGTGCAGCGCACCCAGGTGCAGCACGACCATCAGCAGCAGCACCAGTGGCAGCGCGATCACGTGCAGCGCGAAGAAGCGGTTGAGGGTGGCGTCGCCGGGCAGGTAGTCGCCCATGATCCACTCGGTCAGGCCATTGCCAATCACCGGGATCGCGCCGAACAGCGAGATGATCACCTTGGCGCCCCAGAACGACATCTGGCCCCACGGCAGCACGTAGCCCATGAAGGCCTCGGCCATCAGCACCAGGTAGATCACCATGCCGATGATCCAGACCAGCTCGCGCGGCTTCTTGTACGAGCCGTACAGCAGGCCGCGGAACATGTGCAGGTAGATCACGATGAAGAACAGCGACGCACCGGTGGAGTGCATGTAGCGGATCAGCCAGCCCCACTCCACGTCGCGCATGATGTACTCGACCGACGCGAACGCCTCCGCCGCGCTTGGCTTGAAGTGCATCGTCAGGAAGATGCCGGTGAGGATCTGGTTGACCAGCGCCACCAGCGACAGCACACCGAACACGTACCAGATGTTGAAGTTCTTCGGCGCGTAATACTCGGTCATGTGCTTGCGGTACATCGGCATCAATGCCGGCGCGCGCTCGTTGACCCAGTCCATCGCACCGTTGGCGGTGCGGGTGAAGATGTTCGCCATGACTTACGCGGCTCCCTGACTGTTCGACGACGAGGGATCGACACCGACGATGATGGTGGTGTCGCCCTCATAGTGGTGCGGCGGCACCAGCAGGTTGATCGGTGCAGGCACGCCCTGGAATACGCGACCGGACATGTCGAACTTGGATTTGTGGCACGGGCAGAAGTAACCGCCCTTCCAGTCCGTGTCGAACGGCTCGGGCCGGATCTCCGCCTTCATCTCCGGCGAGCAACCCAGGTGGGTGCACAACCCGACCAGCACCGAGATCTCCGGCTTGATCGAGCGGTACTCCGGATTGCCTTCAAGCACGTATTCGGGCTGCTGGTCCTTGTTGGTCGACAGCGGATCGCGCAGGCGGTCATCCAGGGTCGGCAGCGCCTGCAGCACTTCCTCGGTGCGGCGCACGATCCAGATCGGCTGGCCGCGCCATTCGAGCATCAGCCGCTGGCCGGACTCGAGCGTGCTGATGTCGGCGGTCACCGGCGCGCCGGCCAGCTTGGCCCGCTCGCTCGGGTTCCACGACTTGATGAAGGGCACCGCGACGAAGCCGGCACCGATCGCGCCGACCACGGCGGTGGTCGCAGTCAGGAAGCGGCGGCGACCGTGGTTGACGGGCTCGCCACCAGACTCGCTGGCAGCCGCGTGATGAGGATCGTTGACCCCTTGGTTTGCCATCCGGCGCTCCGCTAAAGCTTGAATATCAAAGTTTCACCGCACCGGCCCGGCACCACTGGCGTCGGCTGGCGGCTCAAAGACGGAAGTGTAACGGAACGGTTAACGACCCGACAATCCGGATGCATCCCCGACGGCACCGCGAAGCCCTTCCACGGCCCTCTGGAACACCTACCGGGCCGCGCGGTAACGCTCGGCGAGGACGCCGACGCGCTGCACATAGCGCTGGGTTTCGCTGAAGGGCGGCACGCCGTTGTACTTGTCCACGTTGCCCTCGCCGGCGTTGTACCCGGCCGCGGCGTAGGTCAGGTTGCCGTCGAACCGCTTCAGCAGCCAGGCCAGGTATTCCACCCCGCCCTGGATGTTCTGGCCCGCGTCGAAGGCGTTGCTGACGCCGAACCGGCGGGCGGTCGCCGGCATCAACTGCATCAGGCCCTGCGCGCCGACGCGGGACAGGGCGTTGGGATTGAAGGCGGATTCGGCATGGATGATCGCGCGCACGATGGCCTCGTCGACGCCGTATTTGGCAGCGGCTGCGGCGATCTCGTCGCGGTAGGCGTCGGTATTGAGGCGGACGTTGCCGAAATTGACCCCCGGCTTGGCCGCGCAGGCGTAGCAGGTCTCCAGGAAGCTGTACTTGATCGTCCGTACCGCGCTGGCGCGGGCGACGCCCTTCGGCCGCTCGCTGGTGTAATGGCGGACGCCGTCCTTGATGTAGGAGTAGACCTGCCCCTGGACCCGCCGCGAGCCGGTGGTCCCGGGCTTGACCGCATTGACCGGGGCGGCATTGGTCAGGTTGATGGACGACCCGCTGCCGACTCCGGCGGGTGAGCCTTCGGTGGTGTGGGCCGGGGTGGCACTGCCGACCGCCGCGTCGGGCTTGCTGGGCTGGCTTGGAGCGCTGACCCTTGCAGCGCCGGACGACTTGCTGGCGGTGTAGCTGCTGATCGGGCTGCACTTGGCACCCGGAACGCGCTTGCTGACGTAACTGCGCACGCCATCGGGACTGTCGCAACGGTATACGGTGCCGGCCACCACGGGCGTGGCAACCAGCAGGCATGCAACTGCGAATAACGCGATGCCCCCCCTCATGTGCGCGAGTCTCCCCTTTTGTGCCGGCAATGCCAAGTCATTGATTCCAGAAACGCGACCT
>JBOHYC010000112.1:0-6442 GCA_050737755.1 Lysobacter sp. | reverse complement strand
TCGGTCTTCTCGACCAGGGTGTTGGCGATCGCGGTGTCGGCGTCCGGCACGATCAGGGTCACGTCCCAAGGCTGCTTGAAGCTGGGCTCGTCGAAGCTCGGGAAGGTGCTGCGCGCGCCGATCGCCTCCATCTGGGTGACGACGTAGTTCTGGTCCTTCGGCTTGACCCGGTAGGCGCCCATCAGGTTGCCGTAGGGCGCCTCGAAGTCGATCTCGATGTTGATCTTGCCAGCCGGCAGGGTCTGCGCAGCGGCCAGCTTCAGCACGCCGGAGACATGTACCTGCTTGGCGTCCAGCGCGACCCGGCTTCCATCGGCCAGCACCGCTTCGGCGGACTTGATGTCCAGGTCGCGGCCATGCAGCCAGACCACGTCGGTCGCCTCGGCGACATCGGCGTGGACTACGGTGCGGCCGGAAAAACGCTCCTGCGCGGGGTCGAGCTTGAGTTCGAGTTCGACCAGCGTCGGCATCACGGTGCGTGGCAACTGGCCGGTCGGGACGGCGCTGTCACTGACTGCGGGAGCTGGTGATTGCGCGGCAACGGCGGCGGTCGAGGTGGTCAGCGCCAGCGCGACAGCGCAGGCAAGGTGGCGGATGCGATGCACGGCGGGACCCCCAAGGTCGTTTGTTCAGGTGAACGCCGACGATAGCCGCCATGCACCCGCACGCCCCATGACGATAGTCATGACGACGCCGGCTTACACCGCGGGGCCTATCGTCCGTCTCCGTAGGCAACGGCACGGATTTCGATAGTCAAAACCTATTGCATCGATCCCATCAATCGATTTGAACGAATCGATACCCCGGCCTACCATGACTCCACTTTCCACCCTTCACCCACCACCAAGGACTGATTCCATGTCTCTGATCAATACCGAAATCAAGCCGTTCAAGGCCCAGGCGTTCAAGGAAGGCAAGTTCTTCGAAGTCTCCGACGCCGACCTGAAGGGCAAGTGGTCCGTCGTGTTCTTCTACCCGGCCGACTTCACCTTCGTCTGCCCGACCGAGCTCGAGGACCTGGCCGACAACTACGCCGAGTTCCAGAAGCTGGGCGTCGAGATCTACAGCGTCTCCACCGACACCCACTTCGCCCACAAGGCGTGGCACGACAGCTCCGAGGCGATCAAGAAGATCAAGTACACGATGATCGGCGACCCGACCGGCCTGGTTACCCGCAACTTCGACGTGATGATCGAGGAAGCCGGTCTGGCCGACCGCGGCACCTTCGTGATCGACCCCGACGGCAAGATCCAGATCGTCGAGATCAACGCCGGCGGCATCGGCCGCGATGCCAGCGAGCTGCTGCGCAAGGTCAAGGCCGCCCAGTACGTCGCCGCCCACCCGAACGAGGTCTGCCCGGCCAAGTGGAAGGAAGGCGAGAAGACCCTGGAGCCTTCGCTGGACCTGGTCGGCAAGATCTAAAACGGTTCTGCGCCGCCCCGGCATCCTGACCGGGGCGGACGCTTTTTACCCTCGGATGTTTGCATCAGCGGCCTGCGCCGCGCCGGCCCCTTCCCTGCCGGCTCCCTCTCCCTCCGGCCCAGGCCGCTCCTGCAAGCACCCTCCCCCCGATTTTCCAGTCACTGGAGCCATCCCCATGCTCGACGACAACCTCAAGACCCAGTTGAAGGCCTACCTGGAGAAGCTGGTCCAGCCGATCGAGCTGGTCGCTTCGCTGGACGACAGCGACAAGTCGCGTGAACTCGACGCGCTGTTGCACGACATCGCCTCGATGTCCGACAGGATCAGCCTGCGCCGCGACGACAACGCCGACGCACGCAAGCCCTCGTTCGCCATCAACCGGCTCGGCACCGATGTCACCGTGTCGTTCGCGGCTCTCCCGATGGGCCACGAATTCACCTCGCTGGTGCTGGCGCTGCTGTGGGTGGGCGGCCACCCGCCGAAGATCGACGAGGAGCTGGCCAACCAGGTCCGCGACCTCGAAGGCGAGTACCACTTCGAAACCTTCATGTCGCTGTCGTGCCAGAGCTGCCCCGACACCGTGCAGGCGCTCAACCTGATGAGCGTGCTGAACCCCAACATCCACCACGTCGCGATCGACGGCGCGCTGTTCCAGTCCGAGGTCGAGGCACGCGAGATCATGTCGGTCCCGACCGTGCTGCTCAACGGCGAGGCGTTCGACACCGGCCGGATGACGGTCGAGCAGATCATCGCCAAGCTCGACACCGGCGCCGGCGAGCGCGCGGCCGAGCAGATCAAGGCCAAGGACGCGTTCGACGTGCTGGTCATCGGCGGCGGTCCGGCCGGCTCGGCGGCGGCGGTCTACGCCGCGCGCAAGGGCATCCGCACCGGTGTCGCGGCCGAGCGTTTCGGTGGCCAGGTGCTGGACACCATGGCGATCGAGAACTTCGTCTCGGTGCAGTACACCGAAGGCCCGAAGATGGCGACCGCGCTGGAGCAGCACGTGCGCGAATACGACGTCGACATCATGAACCTGCAGCGCGCGCAGAAGCTGGTCCCGGCCAGCGAGCCGGGCGGCCTGATCGAGGTGCAGCTGGCAAACGGCGCGAGCCTGAAATCACGCAGCGTGATCCTGTCCACCGGCGCGCGCTGGCGGCAGATGGGCGTGCCCGGCGAGGAGCAGTACCGCAACAAGGGCGTGGCCTATTGCCCGCATTGCGACGGCCCGCTGTACAAGGGCAAGCGGGTGGCGGTGATCGGCGGCGGCAACTCCGGCGTCGAGGCCGCGATCGACCTGGCCGGCATCGTCCGGCACGTGACCCTGGTCGAGTTCGACAGCAAGCTGCGCGCCGACGAGGTGTTGCAACGCAAGCTCCGCAGCCTCCCCAACGTCGACATCATCGTCAGCGCGCAGAGCACCGAAGTGCTCGGTGATGGCCAGAAGGTCAACGGATTGGTCTACACCGACCGCGAAAACGGCGGCAGCCATACCGTCGAGCTGGACGGCATCTTCGTGCAGATCGGCCTGCTGCCGAACACCGAATGGCTCAAGGGCGACGTTGAACTCTCGCCGCGTGGCGAGATCGTGATCGACGAGCGCGGCGCGACCTCGATGCCAGGCGTGTTCGCGGCCGGCGATGCGACCACGGTGCCGTACAAGCAGATCGTGATCGCGATGGGCGCAGGTTCGACCGCCGCGTTGAGCGCGTTCGACCACCTGATCCGCACCTCGGCGCCGGCGCAACAGGCGCAAGCCGCGTAATCGCCCGCCACGATGAACCTGCGCGACCTCCGGTACCTGCTGGCGCTGGCCGACCACAAGCATTTCGGTCGCGCCGCCGCGGCCAGCTTCGTCAGCCAGCCGACCCTGTCGACCCAGATCAGGAAGCTGGAGGAGGAACTCGGCGTGTCGCTGGTCGAGCGCGCGCCGAGGCGGGTCATGCTGACGCCCATCGGTCGCGACATCGCCGAGCGCGCGCGGCGGGTGATCGCCGAGGTCGACCAGATGGCCGAGGTCGCCAGCCGCAGCCAGGACCCGGAAGCCGGCACGGTGCGACTCGGGTTGTTCCCGACGCTCGCGCCGTACCTGCTGCCGCACGTGTTGCCGGCGGTGCGCCAGCGCTTCCCGCGGCTGGAACTGCTGCTGGTCGAGGAGAAGACCGACCAGATCCTCGCCCGCCTGCGCGACGGCCGGCTCGACGCCGGCGTGCTGGCCCTGCCGCTGCATGACGAGCAGTTGCACGTCGAGCCGCTGTTCGACGAACCGTTCCTGCTCGCAGTGCCTCGCGGCCACGCGATGGCCGGACAGGACTCGCTGGACCTGCGCCAGCTCGACGACCAGCACCTGCTGTTGCTGGAAGAAGGCCACTGCCTGCGTGACCAGGCGCTCGATGTCTGCCGCATGTCCGGCGCCGACGAGCGCGACGGCTTCCGCGCCACCTCGCTGGAAACCCTGCGGCAGATGGTCGCCTCCGGCGTCGGCATCACCCTGCTGCCGGTGCTGGCGGTGCAACCGCCGGTGCCGGTATCACCCGATATCGCGCTGCTGCCGTTCAAAGGCCAGCCGCCGCACCGCCGGATCGCGATGGTGTGGAGAAAGTCTTCGGCGATGGATGCGTTCCTGCAGCAGTTGGCCGATGCGTTCCGGCAGGTGCCGGCGGAGTTGCTGCATCCACCGAAGGTTGGCTGAGCTTCGCCCCGTAAACGTCCCGGGTTCTACCAGCCCGGACTCCGGGCGCTCCGTGCAAGCGACGGCGCCTGCGTTAAATTGCCCGGTTCCAATGTAGGAGCGACGTAAGTCGCGATCGCACGGCGATCCCGGATGGCGAGGAAATCGCGACTTACGTCGCTCCTACAAAAGGCGGTCAGCCCGGCGCTGGCAGCGCGTCGCCCGCATCGGACGCGTGGTCGCCCTCGGCCGTCTCCGAACCAAGGTCCAGCGCATCCACTACCTCCCGTGCCTGCGGCCACGCGCTGTCCGGCACGCAGACCTGCACCACGCCGAACAACGGCAGCTCGCCCATGCCGCCCAGCAACGCCTCGCCTTTCAGGAACACCGGAATCTCGGCCGCCTCCAGCGCGTGCTTGACCAGGTGCGCGTCGATCAGGCCGGCCGCTTCGTAGACAATTTTCATCAAGGGCATTCCGCAGCGGGGATATCGGCAGCATAGCCGCGCCCGCGTGAACCCGCGGAGGCCGGCGGATGCGGCGCCCAGCCGCTAAACTGCATGACCTCCCCGCCTGCAGCCACGCCGCATGTCCGTCACGCCAGACCCCAACGCCCCCGTCGCCCCGGACGCCCCCGTCAGGCAGGACTTCGTCCGTCAGATCGTCCGCGACGACCTCGCCAGCGGCAAGCACACGACGGTCAAGACCCGCTTCCCGCCCGAGCCCAACGGTTACCTGCACATCGGCCACGCCAAGGCGATCTGCCTCGACTTCGGCCTCGCTGCGGAGTTCGGCGGCGTCTGCAACCTGCGGCTGGACGACACCAACCCGGCCAAGGAAGACCCCGAGTACGTTGCCGCGATCCAGGAGGACGTGCGCTGGCTGGGCTTCGAATGGAACGAACTGCGTCACGCGTCCGACTATTTCGAGGTGTTCTACCGCGGCGCCGAGAAGCTGATCGAACAGGGCGACGCTTTTGTCTGCGACCTCACCGCCGAGCAGATCCGCGAGTACCGCGGCAGCCTGACCGAGCCGGGCCGCGAGTCGCCGTTCCGCAACCGCAGTGTCGAGGAGAACCTCGACCTGTTCCGTCGCATGCGCGCGGGCGAGTTCGCCGATGGCAGCCACACCCTGCGCGCGAAGATCGACATGGCCAGTGGCAACATCAACCTGCGCGATCCGGCGCTGTACCGGATCAAGAAGGTCGCCCACCAGAACACCGGCGACGCGTGGCCGATCTACCCGATGTACGACTACGCGCATTCGCTCAGCGATGCGATCGAGGGCATCACCCACTCGCTGTGCACACTGGAGTTCGAGGATCACCGGCCGCTGTACGACTGGTGCGTCGACAAGGTGGACCTCGCGCATTCACCGGAGCTGCTGGAGTCGCTGACCGCCAACGGCCTGCCGTTCGAGGCGCGCAAACCGCGCCAGATCGAGTTCTCGCGCGCCAACCTCAACTACACGGTGATGAGCAAGCGCAAGTTGATGGCGTTGGTGCAGGCCGGGCTGGTCGACGGCTGGGACGACCCCCGCATGCCGACCCTGCAGGGCATCCGCCGCCGCGGTTATACCCCGGCGTCGCTGCGGTTGTTTGCCGAGCGCCTGGGCGTCAGCAAGCAGAACTCGCTGATCGACTTCTCGGTCCTCGAAGGCTGCCTGCGCGAGGACCTCGACGCCGCCGCGCCGCGCCGGATGGCGGTGATCGAACCGCTGAAGCTGGTGCTGACCAACCTGCCCGACGACCACACCGAGTCGCTGAGCTTTCCGAACCACCCGAAGGATGAAAGCTTCGGCAGTCGCGCAGTGCCATTCTCGCGTGAGCTGTGGATCGAGCACGACGACTTCGCCGAAATCCCGCCGAAGGGCTTCAAGCGGCTGATCCCGGGCGGCGAAGTGCGGCTTCGCGGCGCCGGCATCGTCCGCTGCGACGAGGTCATCAAGGACGACGCCGGCAACGTGGTCGAGCTGCGTGGCATCCTCGATCCCGAGTCGCGCCCCGGCATGGAAGGCGCCAACCGCAAGATCAAGGGCACCATCCACTGGGTCGGCGCGCGCGACGCGGTCCAGGCGGAAATCCGCCTGTACGACCGCCTGTTCTCGGTGCCGAATCCCGACGACGACACGGACGGCAAGACCTATCAGGACCACCTGAACCCGGATTCGCGCCGCACCGTGACCGGTTACGTCGAGCCGTCCGCCGCGGACGCTGCCCCCGAGCACGCGTTCCAGTTCGAGCGTCTTGGCTACTTCAGCGCCGACCGCCGCGACCACACTGCTGCACGCCCGGTGTTCAACCGCAGCGTCACGCTGCGTGACATCTGGGCAGGCAAGGCTTGAGCCTTCGATC
>JBOHYC010000111.1:0-2921 GCA_050737755.1 Lysobacter sp. | reverse complement strand
GCCAGGGTCGCGCCGGCCTCGACGTGGACTTCGTTGATCTCTCGGTCGGCCAGCAGCTTGAGCACCGCCAGCAGGTCGAACTCGCCATGCTCGACGTCGGCCACCGCCAGTTGCGCGTCGATGCCGCGGCTGAGCTTGGTGTTGGGCGCGTGCACGTAGAGCGTCGGCGCGTCGCCCTCGCGGACCTTGCCGCGCGAGACTGTCGCCAGCCCGGGGTCGAGCACCACCCGCAGCGGCGGCTCGAACGGGGTGTCGTCGCCCAGCCGTACGGTCAGCGAGGGGTCGTCAGCCAACACGGTGCCGGCGCCGGTCACGATCGCCCCGGCGCGCGCACGCCAGCGCTGCACGTCGGCGCGCGAGGCCTCGCCGCTGATCCACTTGGATTCGCCGTTGGCCAGCGCGCTGCGGCCGTCGAGGCTGGTCGCCAGCTTGACCCGCACCCACGGCCGGCCACGCACGATGCGTGACAGGAAGCCGCGGTTGAGCTCGCGCGCCGGCGCTTCCATAAGGCCGCTGACGACCTCGATGCCGGCCTCCTTCAATTTGTCGAAACCGGCGCCGTCGACCTGCGGGAACGGGTCGCGCATCGCCGCCACCACGCACGCCACCTTGGCCTTGACCAGCACGTCCGCGCACGGCCCGGTCCGGCCGGTGTGGGCGCAGGGTTCCAGCGTCACATAGACCGTCGCGCCCTTGGCCTTCTTGCCAGCGGCCTGCAGCGCGATCACTTCCGCGTGCGGCTCGCCGGCGCGTTGGTGGAAGCCCTCGCCGACCACTTCGTCGCCCTGCGCGACCACGCAGCCGACCATCGGGTTGGGCCGGGTCGTGTAAGCGCCGCGTTCGGCCAGACGCAGGGCGCGGGCCATCATCAGGTGGTCGGTGGCGGTGAAGTCGGACATCGGTCGGCAGTTCCTCGTCTGGTTGTTTCGGCCACGCCGCCGATGCGGCGATTCGCTAGCGTTTGCGGCCCTTGGCCGGTGGCACGGACTCGCCATCCAGCAGCGGCAACTGGCCCTCGCCGGAGTTGTCGTTTTCGAGCCGGTCGAGCTCTTCGCGAAAATCGGCGACGTCCTCGAACGCGCGATAGACCGAAGCGAAGCGCACGTAGCCGACATGGTCGAGCTTGCGCAGCTCGGCCATCACGAACTCGCCGACCCGCATCGATGCCAACTCGCGCTCGGCGGTCATCCGCAACTGGTGCACCACCGCGCGCACCGCCGCCTCGATCTGCTCGTCGGCGACCGGCCGCTTCTGCAACGCGCGGTCGAACCCGGAACGCAGCTTGCGCGCGTCGAACGCCTCGCGGCGGCCGTCGGACTTGATGATCACCGGCAGCTTGAGCTCGATCGTCTCCAGCGTGCTGAAGCGCTCGCCGCAGGCTTCGCATACGCGGCGGCGCCGGATCGTGGCGCCGTCATCGGACACCCGCGAGTCGATCACGCGGGTGTCGCTGTGCTGGCAGAAGGGGCAGTGCAAGGGCTAGCCGCGGCTCAGCCGTAGACCGGGAACTGCGCGCACTGCTTCGTCACGTTCTCGCGCACGCCGGCGATGACGTTGTCGTCGGCCGGGTTATCGAGCACGTCGCACATCCAGTTGGCCAGCGCGACGCAGTCGGCTTCCTTGTATCCGCGGGTGGTGACGGCCGGGGTGCCGATGCGCAGGCCGGAAGTGACGAACGGCTTCTGCGGGTCGTTCGGCACCGCGTTCTTGTTGACGGTGATGTGGGCCTTGCCGAGCGCGGCCTCCGCGTCCTTGCCGGTGATGCCCTTACCTATCATGTCGACCAGCATCAAGTGGTTCTCGGTGCCGCCGGAGACGATCTTGTAGCCGCGCTTGATGATGGTCTCGGCCATCGCCTGCGCATTCTTCACGACCTGCTGCTGGTAGGTCTTGAACTCGGGGTCGAGTGCTTCCTTGAACGCCACGGCCTTGGCCGCGATCACGTGCATCAGCGGGCCGCCCTGGATGCCGGGGAAGACGATGGACTGCAGCTTCTTGACCATCTCATCGGACGGGTCCTTCGCCACGATGATGCCGCCGCGCGGCCCGCGCAGGGTCTTGTGGGTGGTCGAGGTAACCACGTGCGCGTGCGGCAGCGGGTTCGGGTAGACGCCCGCGGCGACCAGGCCGGCGACGTGGGCCATGTCGACGAAGAAGATCGCGTCGACCGAATCGGCGATGGCACGCATGCGCGCCCAGTCGATCTTCTGCGAGTAGGCGCTGAAGCCGCCGATCAGCATCTTCGGCTTGTGCTCGGTGGCGAGGCGCTGGATCTCGTCGTAATCGATCAGGCCGTTTTCGTCGACGCCGTATTGCACGGCGTTGAACAACTTGCCGGAAATGTTGACCTTGGCGCCGTGGGTCAGGTGGCCGCCGTGGGCGAGGCTCATGCCGAGGATGGTGTCGCCCGGCTGCAGCAGCGACAGGTAGACCGCCTGATTGGCCTGCGAGCCCGAATGCGGCTGGACGTTGGCGTAGTCGGCGCCAAACAGTTCCTTGAGGCGTTCGATCGCGAGCTTCTCGGCGACGTCGACGTATTCGCAGCCACCGTAGTAACGCTTGCCCGGGTAACCCTCGGCGTACTTGTTGGTCATGATCGAGCCCTGCGCCTCGAGCACGGCGCGGGAGACGATGTTCTCCGACGCGATCAGCTCGATCTCGTCGCGCTGGCGGCCGAGTTCGAGCGCGATGGCGCGGGCGATCTCGGGATCGGCGTCCGCGAGCGACGCGGCGAAGAAGGAGTTGGAGAGGTGCGTGGCGGCGGCGGCTTGCGTCATGTCCGGCTCCTGACGATTGCGCGGCCGGCGGCGGCCCGGCGCGGTTTCGGGGTCCGTATCATGAGGTGGCGGGCTGGCAAAGGGGTGGGGCCCCGGACGCTATTCGTTGGTGGCCGGCTCCGGGAACTCCGCGCAGTCTGGCAT
>JBOHYC010000110.1:0-13501 GCA_050737755.1 Lysobacter sp. | reverse complement strand
TTGGACGAGACCTGCTTCATGCCCAGCGAGATGCGGCGACGCTCCTCGTCGACGTCGAGGACCATGACCTGGACCTCGTCACCGACCTGCACGATCTTGGACGGGTTGACGTTCTTGTTGGTCCAGTCCATCTCGGACACGTGGACCAGGCCCTCGACGCCCGGCTCGATCTCGACGAACGCGCCGTAATCGGTGACGTTGGAGACCTTGCCGAACACGCGGGTGTCGGCCGGGTAGCGGCGCGCGATGTTGTCCCACGGATCCTCGCCCAGCTGCTTGAGGCCGAGGCTGACGCGGTTGCGCTCGCGGTCGTACTTGAGCACGCGGACGTCCATCTCCTGGCCGACTTCAACCACTTCGGACGGATGGCGCACGCGCTTCCAGGCCATGTCGGTGATGTGCAGCAGGCCGTCGATGCCGCCGAGGTCGACGAACGCGCCGTAGTCGGTGAGGTTCTTGACCACACCCTTCAGCACCGCGCCCTCGACCAGCTTCTCGAGCAGCTGCTCGCGCTCTTCCGAATGTTCGCTCTCGACCACCGCACGGCGGGAGACGACGATGTTGTTGCGCTTGCGGTCCAGCTTGATCAGCTTGAACTCGAGTTCCTTGCCTTCGAGGTAGGTCGAGTCGCGCACCGGGCGCACGTCGACCAGCGAACCGGGCAGGAAGCCGCGGACGTCCTTGATGTCGACGGTGAAACCACCCTTGACCTTGCCGCTGATGCGGCCGGTGATGGTCTCGTTCTTCTCGAGCGCTTCCTCGAGCTCGTCCCACACCATCGCGCGCTTGGCCTTCTCGCGCGACAGCACGGTCTCGCCAAAGCCATTCTCGATGGAGTCCAGCGCGACCTTGACCTGGTCGCCCTCGGCCACGTCGATCTCGCCGGCGTCGTTACGGAACTGTTCGATCGGCACGATGCCTTCGGACTTCAGGCCGGCGTTGATCACCACCACGTCGCCACGGACCTCGACGACGGTGCCGACGACGATCGCGCCCGGCTTCAGCTTGGCCAGGTATTCCTGGCTCTGTTCGAACAGTTCTGCAAATGATTCGGTCATTGGAAATTATCCGGTTGAACACACGGGTCGCACCGGCTGCAGGCAGCGCGTGGTCGACCCACCCGTTATGTGGTGCGATGGAACTGCACCATGTGTCGGTTGGTTTCCTGCCGCGGAATTGCGGTCAGGGCTCTGTCTGCTGCGAGTGGTTCAAGCCCCACGCGACGGCAACAGCGCCATCACGCGATCGACCACTTCGTCGATGCCAAGCCCGGTGGTGTCGATGTGGACGGCGTCTTCGGCCGGCCGCAACGGAGCCACCGCGCGACTGGCATCGCGGGCGTCACGGGCCAGAATCTCCCGCAGCAGACCAGCCAATGTAACGGAAACCCCCTTGTCATTCAACTGCTTATAGCGCCTTTCGGCCCGCTCGTCGGCGCTGGCATCAAGGAACACCTTGTGGCCCGCGTCCGGGAAGATCACGGTGCCCATGTCGCGACCGTCGGTGACCAGCCCGGGCGCCTGCCGGAACGCGCGCTGGCGCGCTTTCAGCGCCGCGCGGACCTCTGGGATAGCAGCGATTGCCGACGCTGCGGCGCCGGCGGTCTCGGTACGCAGTTCGTCGGTGGCATCGCTGCCGTTGATCAGCACCCGCAGCTCGTTGCCGTCGTCACGGAAGGCGATCTCGGTATCGAACGTGCACCGCACCAGCGCGGCGGGGTCGGACAGGTCGATGTCGGCCCAGCCGGCAGCGACCCCGATCGCGCGATACAGCGCGCCAGAATCCAGGTAATGCCAGCCCAGGCGCTGCGCGACCAGGCGGCTGATGGTGCCCTTGCCGGAACCGGACGGGCCATCAATGGTGAGTACTGGGATAGGTTGATCGTCGGTCATTGTCATGGCCTTATTATGGCGCTGGCGGTGGACGCCCGAAATAATTCGCGCAAGCGCTTGATCCGGCTGGCAAACTGCCGCTAGAATAGCCGGCTTGCTACTTTTTCTGTTGCCGAGGCTAGATCATGAAGGTCGTGAACTCCCTGAAGTCGGCGAAGACCCGTCACCGCGACTGCAAAGTCGTTCGCCGTCGTGGCAAGGTCTTCGTGATTTGCAAGTCGAACCCGCGGTTCAAGGCGCGCCAGCGCTGAGATCCATCGTGCACGAGGCGCGCGAGCGCCAAGTCACCGGGCGCGATTGCGCTTCGCCGTGAAAGCCGCCTCCGGGCGGCTTTCCTGCGTATGGAGGCAGGAAAAGCCCATGGAGTCCGGGGAACATCCCGGTTCGTGACGGCCATGCGCTGCCCGGATACGTGGCCCGCGCTTACAATCCGGGTCTTGCCAAGGGGAAAGGGGAACTACATGAAAGCCATCAACACACTGCTCGCCGCGCTTCCGCTGCTCGCCACGCTGGCCCTCGCCGGCCCAGTCTCGGCCGAGACCCTGCTGATCGAGCGGGTACAGGACGAGAACCCCGCCACCCTGCCCGCCCGTGGCCAGAGCATGGCGCAGGTCGAAGCCCGCCATGGCGCGCCGGCCCAGCGCATGGATCCGCGCGGCGGCCAGAAGAGCCAATGGCCAACGATCAACCGCTGGGTCTATCCCGCGTTCACCGTCTACTTCGAAAATACCCGGGTCATCGACGTCGTCGCCAACAAGGCCGACGCAACCGAGATCGGCCCCAAGCCCCCCATTCTCTGACACAGGCACCCATGACCGAATCCCTGCGCTTTCCCGCGGAATGGGAACCCCAGTCCGCGATCCTGATCGCGTGGCCGCACGCCGACACCGACTGGGCCGACCGGCTCGGCGAGGTCGAGGAAACCTATATCGCGCTGGTCGCGGCGATCACCCGCTTCCAGCCGGTGCTGGTATGCGTTGCCGATGACGACGTACAGGCGTACGCGCGAGCACGGCTGTCGTCGGCGCGGATCGACATGCAGCGGGTGCGCTTCATAGAGGTGGAGTACGACGACACCTGGTTGCGCGATTCGGGCCCGATCACCTTGCATGGCAAGGATCGTTTCCGGCTGCTCGATTTCCGTTTCACCGGCTGGGGCGGCAAGTTCGAGGCTCGCCGCGACGATCGTCTGGTGGAAGCGCTGGATAATCTGGATACGTTTGCGAACAATGATCGACAAGCCATTGATTTCGCGCTGGAAGGTGGTGCCATAGAAACCGACGGCGCCGGCACCCTTCTGACCACCTGGAAGTGCCTGCACGAACGCCATCCCGCCGTAAGCCGGGAGGAACTGGACGACCGGCTGGCCGGCTGGCTGCAACAGGACTGCGTGCTCTGGCTCGACCACGGCTACCTCGAAGGCGACGACACCGACGCCCACATCGACACTCTCGCGCGCTTCGCCGCGCCCGACGCCATCGTCTACCAGGCCTGCGACGACCCGGCCGACTCGCACTACGCGGAGTTGCAGGCCATGGCCGCCGAGCTGGCCTCGCTGCGCACCCGTAACGGCGCGCCCTACCGGTTGTTCCCGCTGCCATGGCCGCAACCGGTGATTGACCAGGACCGGCGCCTGGCCGCCAGCTACGCCAATTTCCTGATCATCAACGGCGCAGTGCTGATGCCGGCATATGGCGACCCTGCCGACGACGGCGCCGCCGCAGTGCTTGCAAAAGCATTCCCGGACCGCGAGATCGTCCCCGTGCCCTGTCGCCCGCTGATCTGGCAGAACGGCAGCCTGCATTGCATCACCATGCAGCTCCCCGAAGGCGTCGTCGCTGCTGCTTGACCCTCCGGCCACGGCGCGCGTGCGACCGTGGCCGTCCAGCCGTCCATTCCCTGCGGCGGCCAACACCCGGATTCGGCCATGAAGAAGAAAACCCTGCCCGTCGCCCTGATCCAGGAGCGCGCCGTCATCGACCAGGGCCACGGCAACGCCGAGGCCAACCTGTCGGTGATCGAGCAGCGCGTGGCCGAGGCCGCCAAGCAAGGCGCCAAGCTGGTGTTGCTGCAGGAGCTGCACAACGGTGCCTACTTCTGCCAACACGAGTCGGTCGACGAATTCGACCTCGCCGAGCCGATCCCCGGCCCCAGTACCGAGCGCCTTGCTCGTTTGGCCAAGCAACACGGCGTGGTGCTGGTCAGTTCGTTGTTCGAGCGCCGCGCGGCCGGGCTGTACCACAACACCGCCGTCGTCTTCGACGCCGACGGCAGCACCGCCGGCAAGTACCGCAAGATGCATATCCCGGATGATCCGGGGTTCCAGGAGAAGTTCTACTTCACCCCGGGCGACCTCGGCTTCGAGCCGATCGACACGTCGGTCGGCCGGCTTGGCGTGCTGGTGTGCTGGGACCAGTGGTATCCGGAGGGCGCGCGGCTGATGGCGCTGGCCGGCGCCGAGCTGTTGCTGTACCCGACCGCGATCGGCTGGGACCCGGATGACGACCAGGCCGAGAAGAACCGCCAACGCGATGCGTGGGTCCTCAGCCACCGTGGCCACGCGGTCGCCAACGGCCTGCCGGTGCTGTCGTGCAACCGGGTCGGCCACGAACCTTCGCCTTTGGGCGCATCCGGCATCGACTTCTGGGGCAACAGCCATGTGTTGGGGCCGCAGGGCGAATTCCTCGCCGCAGCGGGTGGCGATCCGGAAATTCTGATGGCCGAGGTCGACCTTCAACGCAGCGAGCATGTGCGGCGGATCTGGCCGTTCCTGCGCGACCGTCGGATCGATGCCTATGGCGATCTGCTGAAGCGTTACCGCGACTAAGGGCTTTCCGGTCGCCCAAGCGGCGCCGACGAACGGCGGCCATAAATCGAACGGACGTGCTATTTTTCGCGCATGTCAGTCGCAGCCGCCACGTCGAAGGGTGCCGCCACCCGCGAGACCATCCTCGACCACGCCTATGCCATCGCCTGTTCGGCGGGCCTGGAGGGATTGTCGATCGGCGCGCTCGCGCATGCCGTGGGCATGTCCAAGAGTGGTGTCTTCGCGCACTTCGGTTCGCGCGAGGACCTGCAACTGGCCGTACTGGAAGACGCCGCGCAGCGTTTCGTGGCGCACGTGTTCCATCCGGCCCTGCACCAGCCGCGTGGCCTCGCTCGCCTGCGGACGGTCATCGAGCAGTGGTTCGACTGGGTCCGCCATGAGGACGATGGCGGGTGCCTGTTCCTGGCTGCCGTCAGCGAGTACGACGACCGCCCCGGACCGCAGCGCGACCAGCTGCTGCAGCAGGACCGCCAGTGGCGGCAGGCGCTCGCGCACGCGGTGTCGCTTGCCATCGACGCGGGCGAACTGCGTGCGGACACCGACGTCGAGCAGCTGGTGTTCGAGATCTACGCCTTGCCGCTGCTGGTTCACCACGACGCCGGGCTGTACGGCTTCGACGTGGCACGCTCGCGCGGTTTGCGTGCGTATGAGCGTTTGATCGACGGCAGCTCCCCCAACTGAAACGACAGCGAGGTCTGCAATGCCCCAGTCGCAATCTAAAATTAGCACGATCGTTCGATCTTTTATTCAGTGGAAGTTGCTGCGCCTGGGATTCCGCGTGGGCGGCTGGCTGACACCCCTTCGCACAATCCACCGGGCCGCCAAACTGTTCTGTACGCCCTACCCCGGCTCACGCCAGCGAGGTTTGGCGGCGCCCACAGGTGACGCGCGGTTGGACGCCATCGACAGCGATGGCGTGTCGATCGCTCGATACACTTGGGGCGATCCGTCACAGCAACCCTATGTGTTGTTTGCCCATGGCTGGTCCAGCCACGGGGCGCGCATCCTGCCGTGGGTCGCGCCGCTACGCGCGGCGGGCTACGCAGTGGTCGCATTCGACCAGACCGCGCACGGGCGCAGCGACGGACGCGAAAGCAATCTGCTGGAGTTCACCCGGCGCCTGCTTGAGGTCGGGCACAGCAACGGCCCGGCGGCTGCGGTGATCGGCCATTCGCTCGGCGGCGCCGCGACCGGACTGGCGCTGGCGCGCGGGTTGCAGGCCGAATGCGCGGTGCTGGTCGCACCGGCTGCGGACCCGGTCGACGCGGGGCGTCGCTTCGCACAACAGATCGGTCTGTCCGGGCACCTGCGCCGGCGAATGTTCGGGTTGTTCGAGCAGCGCCTGTCGATGCGCTTCGCCGACCTTCAGGCCGAACACAACGCCCCGGCCATCAACCGGCCCGCATTGATCGTGCACGACCTGGAGGACCGCGAAGTGCCGTGGGCCGAAGGCGAACGCTGGGCGCGCTACTGGCACCGTGCCCGCCTGCTCAGCACCCGCGGACTGGGACATCACCGAATACTCAGCGATCCCGAAGTCATCGCCGCTGCGCTGGCATTCCTGCGCGGCCAGGTGGTGGGCGAGCGGCTGGTGTCATCACCCGACCTGGCCCATGGCGTTGCCTGAATCCCGCCGTCCGGGAGGTTTGCCGACCCCCCGGTCAAGCTCTAAGCTGAGCCGTTTGCGCACGCCGATGCGCCCGGAAACCTCCATCAATGCCGTTTGCAATCGTTCGACCCCGACCTGACCTGATCGTCCCCGCCATGTCGGTACGCCGCCATGGCTGAGGGCACGACGATGGACCCGGCGCTGCAGGGACAACCCCACGCAATCGTCGAGCGCGACGGCGTGCGCTACACACTGCTGGGCACCGCCCACGTGTCCAGCGCCAGCGTCGACGCGGTACGCGACGCGATCGCCAGCGGCAACTACGACGCGGTCGCGGTAGAACTCGACGCGCCACGCCTGCAGGCGCTGACCGAACCCGACGCGCTGGCCAACCTCAACCTCGTCCAAGTCATCCGCAGCGGGCGCACTGCGATGTTCGCGGCCAACCTGGCGTTGTCGGCCTACCAGCGCCGGCTCGCCGAGCAACTCGACATCGAGCCTGGCGCGGAACTCAAACTGGCCGCGCTGGAGGGGCGCGAACGCGGTTTGCCGGTGCACCTGATCGACCGCGAGGTTGGCCTGACCTTCAAGCGCGCCTCGGCCCGGCTGGGGTTCTGGGGCCGGGCCAAGCTCGGCGGCGGCCTGCTCGCCTCGCTGCTCGCGTCCGAAGACGTCGGCGCCGAGGACATCGAGAAGCTCAAGCAAGGCGACATGCTGGAGGCGAGCTTCAGCGAATTCGCCAGCGAAAGTCCGGCGGTCTACGAGACCGTGATCGCCGAGCGCGACCGCTACATGGCCGCACGCCTGCGCGAGATCCGCGAAGACACCAACCACGACGGCGCCCGCGAAGTGCTGGCCGTGGTCGGCGCCGGTCACCTGCAGGGGCTGGCCCGTCACCTGCGCGACGAGACGCGCCCGGCCACCGAGGTACGCGAAGAACTCGAAGCACTGCCGAAGAAAAGCGACATCCCGTGGTTCACCATCGTGCTGGCGGCGTTCGTCGTGGGCGGCTTCGCCTGGGGCTTCTGGCAGGGCGGCATCGATGTCGGCTCCGACCTGTTGCTGCACTGGGTACTGGCCACCGGCGTGCTCGGCGCGATCGGTTGCGCAGTCGCGGGCGGCCACCCGCTCAGCATCGTGGTCGCTTTCCTCGCCTCGCCGATCACACCGCTGCACCCCGCCCTCGCCTCCGGCACGCTCAGCGCGCTTACCGAGGCCTGGTTGCGCAAGCCGACCTATGCCGACTTCATGGCCCTGCGCGACGACGTGCAGAGCGTGCGCGGCTGGTGGCGCAACCGCGTCGCGCGGGTGCTTCTGAACTTCTTCCTGACCAGCATGGGCACCGCGATCGGGGTATGGATCGGCGGCGCCAAGATGCTCAGCGCCTTGTTCTGATGCATCCGGCGGGCCGGACCCCGCCGGGCAGCTCCTATCAGGCGTGGCCCGGCTCGCCGACCGCGATTCCATCCGCGCCCCGTGCCTTGCGCACGATCCGCGCCGAGCCATTACGCAGGTCGTCGAGGATCGCGTAGATCGTCGGCAGGAACAGCAGGCTGACCACCGTCGAGAACGCCAGTCCGCCCGCCACCGCGCGCGCCATCGGGAAGTAGGTCAGCCCGCCGAGCACCTGGGTGTCGCTCAACGCGATCGGCACCATCGCCAGGATCGCCGTACCCATCGTCATCATGATCGGCCGCAACCGCTCGCGGCTGCCCTCGACCAGCGCGTCGGTGCGACACAGTCCGCGCCGTCGCAGGTTGTTGATGTGCTCGATCATCACGATGCCGTTGTTCACTACCACGCCCATCAGCACCAGGATGCCGATGAAGGACATCACCGAGAACGCGGTGCCGGTCAGCCAGAACAGCCAGAACACGCCGAACACCGAGAACAGCACGCAGCTCATGATCGCCGACGGGAACAGCAGCGACTCGAACACCGCCGCCATCACCACGTAGATCATCACCAGCGCGATGACCAGGTTGAACAGCATCTGCATCTGCGCCTCGGACTCGCTCTCGAACGCGCTGCCGTCGAAGGTGTAGCTGTAGCCTGGCGGGAACGCGACGCTTTCCATCGTCTGCTCCATCACCTTGCGTGCATCCGGCACGGTGGTCTCCCCGGCCAGGTTGGCCAGAATGGTCACGCGGGTCTGGCGGTTGGTCCTGCGGATCTGCGTCGCGGCCGGCTGGACGCTGACATCGACCATCGCCATCAACGGCACGGTACGGCCGTCCGCGGTCCGTACGGTGAAGCTGGCGATGTCCTCGACGCCGTAGTTTTCCGCACCCTGGAAACGCACCCAGACCGGAACCTCGGTCTGTTCGCGTTTGAAATCACGCAGTTGCGCGCCGCGCAGCGCCAGCGACACGAACTGCGCGACGTCTCCGGTACTGAAACCGAACGACGCAGCGCGCTCGCGATCCACCCGGATCTTCAGCTCACTGTTCTGGTCGCCGGTGTCGATGCGCACATCGGTCAGTTCCGGATTGCGCGCCAGTATCGGCACGATGTCGGTCGCCAACGCACTCAATGTCTCGGTGGAGTCGCCCACCAGTTCGACCTGCACCTTGCCACCGGCACCACCGCCCTGGTTGCTGCGCCCGACCACCAGTTTCGCCCGCGCCGACTTGGGCAGTTCCTTGCCTATGGTCTCGCCGATCTTGGTGGGGTCCTCGACCGTTTCGTCGAACGAGATCTCGGTCTCGGCCCAGCCCTGCTCGCGATACTGCGAATAGACCTGGACGATATGGAAGCGCTCGCGGTTGCGGTCGAGGTAATGCTCGACCTTTGCGACTTCGACAGCCATCTGCTCGCGGGTGTAGCTGTCGTCCCACTCGTAGAAAATTTCGACCTCGTCACCACCGCCGTCACCGAACATCTCGATCTTGGTCTGGGTCATCGGCACCAGGCTGATCGCGATGATCAGCAGGATGCCGAACACGCTCCAGCCGCGGTGGTTGAGCGTCCAGCGCAGGAAGCGTGCGTAGCGCTGCTGCAGACGATGGATCACGCCAGCCTCATTGCGCACGGCCGGCGGGGTTTTCATGCGCGCCGACAACATCGGGATCAGGCTGACCGCGACCAGCCACGAGGCCAGCAGCGACACCGAAATCGCGATCGCGATCTGCGACATGAAGATGCTGATGTCGTTGGTCTCGCCAAACAGGTTCGGCACGAACACGATGCAGTGGCACAGCGTGCCGGCCGACAGCGCGATGGCGACGTTGCGGGTGCCGACGATCGATGCCTGCATCGGCTGGTCCGGCATCTTTTCACGTTCCTGGTAAATGCTTTCCACCACCACCACCGCGTTGTCGACCAGCATGCCGACCGCCAGCAGCAGACCCATCAGCGACAGCACATTGAGCGTGACGCCGACGAAGTACATGAACCCCAGCGTCATCACGAAGCAGATCGGGATCGCCAGCGTCACCATCAGCGTCGAAGGCCAGTGGCGCAGGAAGAAGAACAGCACCGCGATCGAAAGCACCAGGCCGACACCACCCGCCTCCGCCAGTTCCAGCAGTGAAGTCGTGACTTCTTCGCCCTGGTTGTCGTCGACCTTGACCTCGATGCCCTCCAGCGCCGGTTGCGCGCGGATTCGGTCAAGCTCCTGCAGTACCCGGCTGGAAACGTCGACCAGGTTGGCCTCGCGCTCCTTGAAGATGTCCAGCGATACGGACGGGCGGCCGTCGAGCTGGCGACCCGTGGTCATGCGCTCCTTGTTCAGTTCGATATCGGCGATGTCGCCAAGCCGCACGCCGGCATCGTTGATCACCAGTTCGCGCAACTGGTCGAGGTTCTGCAGCTCGCCGACCGGCTGCACGCGCAGGCGGTTGCCATTCGTCTCGATCTCGCCCGCGGCCATCGAAAAGTTGACCGATTGCAGGCGCGTGGTCAGTTCGTTGAGGTTGAGACTGTGGGCGGTAAGGCGATCGGGATCGATCGCGATCTCGACTTCGTTGGGTGGCGCGCCGCCGATCTCGACCTTGGCCACGCCGTCGACGCGTTCGAGCGGCCGCTGGATCTCGCGTTCGAGCAGGTCGTAGGCCTGGCTCAGGTCGGTGGTTCCTGCGAGGTGGATCTCCAGGATGGGTTCATCGGCACTGGACCAGTTGCCGACGAAGTAGCGCTGGAAGTCGTCCGGGAACTCGTCGCGGATCGCGTCAAGACGCTCACGCGCCTCCGAAGCCGCAACCTGGACGTTCATGTCCCAATCCGAGTATTCGACGAACACGGTCGCGCCATCGGCACGCGCGGTGCCCTGCAGCCGTTTCAGGCCGCTCATCGTGGCCAGCGCCTCCTCCGCCGGTCGCAGCACCATCCGCTCGACTTCCTCAGGTGTCGATCCCGGGTACGGCAGGTTGATGAAGACGCCCGGGAACGAGATGGCCGGCAACGCTTCCAGCGGCAGCCGCACCGCCGCGATCAGGCCGATCACGAACATCGACACGAACAACATGATCGTGGTGACAGGCCGCTTGAGGCTGAGTTCGGCGATGCTCATCAGGCGTACCCGGCCTCGTCACCGGAAGAGCGGTCCAGATGCGCGGCAGCCAGACGGCCGCGTTCCAGGTAGTACTCGTCGTCACGCCGGTCCAACAGGTCGTACACCACCGGGATCACCACCAGCGTCAGCAAGGTCGATACCAGCAATCCGCCGATCACGGTGATCGCCATCGGCGAACGCACCTCGGCGCCGGCACCGAAGGCCAGGGCGAGCGGCAGGAAGCCGAACAGCGTGCACATCGTGGTCATGGTGATCGGCCTCAGGCGCGAACGCGCACCCTCGACCAGCGCCTCGCGCTTGGACACGCCGGCCTCGCGCAACTGGTTGACCTTGTCGATCAGGATGATCGCGTTCTTGGTCACCAACCCGACCAGCAGGATCAGGCCGATGAACACCACGATCGACACCGGCGAACCTGTCAGGAACAGCGCCAGCACCGCACCGACCATCGCCAGCGGGATGGTGAACAGGATCACGAATGGATGCAGCAGCGACTCGAACTGCGAGGCCATCACCAGGTAGACCAGGAAGATCGCCAGCCCGAACGCGAACAACAGCGACGTCACCGCAGCCGTCAGTTCCTCGCCCTGGCCACCGATGTGCATGTCGATGTCGGCTGCCAACGGACTGTCCGCCACCATCTGACGGACCTCCTGTACCGCGCTGCCGAGGTCAATGTCGCGCAGGTTGGCCGACACGATCGCGACGCGCTCCTGGTCCGCACGGTGGATCTCGCTGGGGCCAGTGGTCGATACCACCTCGGCCACCGACGACAGGCGCACCGGACGGCTCGCACCGGGGTTGACGATCAGGTTGCGGATGTCGTCGACCGAGGCTCGGTCGGACTGCTGCGCGCGGACCAGCACATCGATCTTGCGGTCGCGGAAGCTGTAGCGCGTGGCGACCTCGCCCTTGACCTTCTTGACCACCGAGTCGGCGATCTGGCGCGTGGTCAGGCCAAACGCGCCCGCCCGCTCCTGGTCGAAGTGGATCTGGATCTCCGGGAAGCCCTGTTCCACGGTCGAGCTGACATCGGCGTAGTGCGCGTTGCCGCGGAGCAGCGCGGCCATCTTCTGACCGGCGACTTCGATCGATTCGAGGTCGCTGCCGCGCAGTTCGATCTCCAGCGGCGTGGAGAAACTGAATAGTTCCGGCCGGCTGAAATCGACCTGCGCGCCCGGATGCGCCTGCATTGTTTCGCGCAGGCGCTCGGTGGTCTGTGCCTCGACCTGCTCGCTGCCGCCGTCGGCCATGACCACGGTCAGCTTGCCGATGTTCTCGCCACTTTCGGTCGGGCTGGCATCCAGCCGGGTGCCGCTACCACTGACGCCATACAGCGATTCGATACCGGGAGCATCGGCGTGTTTCTGCTGCAACTCGCGCACCAGCGTATCGGTCTCGCGCAACGGAGTGCCCGGCGGCAGCTTGACCGTCATCTCGAAGCGGTCCTGCGCCAGTTGGGGGATCAGGTCCGCACCCAGCATCGGCACCAGTAACAAGGTCAGCACGAACGCAGTCGCAGCCGCGCCGAGCACCAGGAAGGGCCTGCCGAGCGCACCCGGCAGCAACTTCAGGTAACCGCGCTCGGCGCGATGGTATGGCGCCATCGCGATGTCGCTGGCCTTGCGCATCACCGGCCCGACTACTGCAGCCAGTCCACGCCACAACTTCACCACGACCCATGCGATGCCGAAGAATCCACCCCGCGCGCCGGCACTGACGCCACGCTCGGCCATTGCCAGCGGCTTCTGCAACTTCGATGTCGGCTGCCATTCCGGATGCGCCGGCTCTTCCGGGAACGCCATCGGCGGCCGGCCCTTGAGCGCGCTCAACATCGGGATCAGGGTCATCGCGACCACCAGGGAAATGCCGATCGCGATCGCCACGGTCAGCGCCTGGTCGCGGAACAGCTCACCGGCGATTCCCTCGACGAACACCAGCGGCAGGAACACCGCGATCGTGGTCAGGGTCGAGGCGACCACTGCCATGCTGACCTCGCGGGTACCGGTGATTGCCGCCTGCAGGATTCCAAGCCCGCGTTCGCGCGCCTTTGCGATCGATTCCAGCACCACGATCGAGTCGTCCACCACCAGTCCGGTTGCGAGTGCGAGGCCACCCAGCGACATCACGTTGAGGCTCAACCCAAGCTGGCCCATGAAGAAGAACGTGGTGATGATCGACACCGGCAACGACAGGCCGACCACGAACGTGCTCCAGCCATCGCGCAGGAACAGGAAGATGATCAGGATCGCCAGCAAGCCGCCGATCACCGCATCCTTCTTGACGTCGCTGATCGCGTGGCGGATGAAGATCGACTGGTCCTCGATGACGGTCAGCTCGAATTCGGGCGGCACCTGCTCGCGGATCTGTTCCAGCCGTGCATGCAGCGCATCGGCGGTAGCGACGGTATTGGCATCGCCTTCCTTGTAGATCGCCAGTTCGACCGCTTCCTGCCCACCGAGCCGGATGATCGCCTCGCGTTCCTTGTAGCCCTGGGTGACCGTGGCCACGTCCTTCAGCCGCACCGCCATGCCGCCGGCCACGGCCGACGAATCGCCCGACGACGCGCTCTGCACCGACGCCGCCGCGGCCATCGCATCGGCCGACCCACTGGCGGCAGCGACCCGTGCCATCTGCGCCGCCGCATCCTGCGCCGCGTT
>JBOHYC010000109.1:0-5379 GCA_050737755.1 Lysobacter sp. | reverse complement strand
CCCTACCCGCGCGTCGCGGTCGACCACGGCACCGCACTGGACCTCGCCGGCACCGGCCGAGCCGACCCGTCCAGCCTGATCGCCGCCGCGGAAATCTGTGCACGCATCGCCAGGACGAGAGCCACTGCATGACGTCGAAGAACCGCTATTCCAGCGCGACACCCCGGACCAACGCCGACGGTTTCGCAGCACAGGCCAAGAAACACCTCGGCCAGAACTTCCTGCACGAGCGCACGATCATCGACAAGATCGTGCAGGCGGTGAATCCCAAGCCCGGTGACAAGCTGGTCGAGATCGGGCCGGGCCAGGGTGCGATCACCTTTCCGCTGCTCGATCGCCACGGCGAGTTGACCGTGATCGAGTTCGATCGCGACCTGATCTTCCCGCTGACCGAGGCCGCGCGCGCACATGGCACGCTGACGGTGATCCATCGCGACGTACTCAAGGTCGACTTCGGCGCGCTCGCCGCCGATGACGGCCACGGCAGCGACAATGCCCCGGCCGCCAGCAAGCAGATCCGCCTGGTCGGCAACCTCCCCTACAACCTGTCATCACCGATCCTGTTCCACGCGCTTGACCATGCCGATGCGATCTCCGACATGACCTTCATGCTGCAGAAGGAGGTCGTCGAGCGGATGGCCTCCGGGCCGGGCAGCAAGGTTTACGGGCGACTCAGCGTGATGCTGCAGGCCTACTGCACGGTCACACCACTGTTCACCGTGCCGCCGGGCGCATTCCGGCCGGCGCCGAAAGTCGACTCGGCGGTGGTGCGGCTGGTGCCGCATGCGTCCAACACGATCGGCATCGATGATCGCGCGCAGTTCGAGCGGGTCGTGCGCGACGCGTTCGGCCAACGTCGCAAGACCCTGCGAAACGCGTTGTCGCAGGTCTGCGATTCCGCCGCGATCGAAGCCGCGGGCATCCGCCCTGATACCCGCGCCGAGCAACTCGACGTCGCCGACTTCATCCGCCTGTCCAATTCACTTCCACGCTAGGCGCTGGCGGCTTGCATCGCGTATCACGATGCGCGCTTCACCTGCCTACGTCATACACTAGCCGGCATGGAACGCTCCACTGAATATGCGGTCGACATCGATGTCGCCACCCGCTACCTCGATGACCAGTCCGAACCTGCGCAGGACCGGTACGTGTTCGCCTATACGATCCAGATCCGCAACCGCGGCACCGTCGGCGCACGCCTGCTGTCGCGGCACTGGGTGATCACCGACGCCAACGGCAAGGTGCAGGAAGTCGAGGGCGAGGGGGTGGTTGGCGAACAGCCGTGGCTGCAGCCCGGCGAAGGCTTCGAATACACCTCCGGCGCCGTGCTCGAGACCGACCTGGGCACGATGGAAGGCAGCTACGCGATGCTGGCCGACGACGGCACCGGTTTCGACGCGCCGATCCCGCCGTTCACCCTGACCGTGCCACGCACCCTGCACTGATGGCGATGCCGGTATGAGCGTCTGGGCGATTGGCGACCTGCAGGGCTGTTACGACGTGACCCAGCGGTTGCTGGAGAAGATCGCGTTCGACCCCGCGCGCGACCGCCTGTGGTTCTGCGGTGACCTGGTCAACCGTGGCGGGCAGTCGCTGGAAACCCTGCGGCTGGTGCACTCGTTGCGCGATCACTCGGTCGTCGTGCTCGGCAACCACGACCTGTCGCTGCTCGCGGTCGGTCAGCGCCGCGAAGAGGAACAGCGCAAGGTCAACGCGGACCTGCAGCGCGTCGTCTTCGCCGAGGACGGTCCTGTGCTGCTCGACTGGCTGCGCATGCAGAAGCTGGTGCATGTCGATCGCGAACTCGGCTGGATGATGGTGCACGCCGGACTGGCGCCGAAATGGACCGCGCAACTCGCCGAGAAGCACGCCCGCGAGATCGAGGAGCGCCTGCAGGGCGACCAGTACGGCCGCCTGCTCAAGAACATGTATGGCGACGGCCCGGTGTGGAACCCGCGCCTGGCCGGGCTGGACCGCCAGCGCGCGATCATCAACATCCTCACCCGCCTGCGCTACTGCTCACCGCGCGGGCGGATTTCCTACGAGGACAAGGGTGTCCCCGGCACCCAGCCGCCGGGCCTGTATCCGTGGTACGCCGTGCCCGGCCGCGTCGAGCGCGGGCTCCGGGTGGTATGCGGCCACTGGTCGGCACTGGAATTGTTCATCGGTCACGGCGTGCACGCCATTGATACCGGCGCGGTCTGGGGCGGCAAGCTGACCGCGTTGCAGCTCGACACCGACGAACTGCGTGTCGTCCAGGTGCCCGGCCGTGATGTGCCGGCGACCCCACCGAAGCCGCGCCACCGCTCGCGGCGTTGAGGTATGCAGCGTCTGCCCATGTAGGAGCGACGTAAGTCGCGATAGGCAATCGTGCGGCGACGGAAACTCCGATCGCGACTTACGCCGCTCCTACAGGAACCCCGTCGCAACCCTGCGGTAGTCGACGAACTCGAACGCACAGGCATGCTTCGCATCGGCTGCATGCGATTCCCGAGCAACGACGTGCCACTGCGCCGGATCGAGGTCCGGGAAAAACGCATCCGCGCCTTCGACCACGGTATCGACATGGGTCAGGTGCATTCGGGGCGCCTGCGCCAGGCACAACGCGTAGACCTCGCCGCCGCCGATCACGCACAACTCCGCCGCGCCATCGTCGCGCGCAGTCGCAAGCGCCTCATCGACCGACGCCACCGCCTGCATGCCCTCGAACGGTACTTCGCCCGAGCGCGTCAGCACCAGGTTGCGCCGCCCCGGCAGCGCGCGGCCGAGTGATTCGGCGGTCTTGCGGCCCATCAGCACCGGCTTGCCCAGGGTCAGGGCTTTGAAGCGCTTGAGGTCATCCGGCAGGCGCCACGGCAATGCGTTGCCACGGCCTATCGCGCGGTTGCGATCGAGCGCCGCGATCAGTACCAGCGCGGTCATCGCGCCGCCAACCACCGCGTCATACCGCCACCGGCGCCTTGATCGCCGGATGCGGGTCGTAACCTTCGATCGCGATGTCGTCGAAACCGAAGCCGAAGATGTCGGTCACCGCCGGGTCGAGCTTCAGGGTCGGCAGCGCCCTCGGCTCGCGCGCCAGCTGTTCGCGAGCCTGCTCGTAATGGTTCGAGTACAGGTGCGCGTCACCCAACGTGTGTACGAAGTCACCCACGCCGAGCCCGCAGGCCTGCGCCACCATGTGGGTCAGCAGCGCATAGCTGGCGATGTTGAACGGCACGCCCAGGAAGATGTCGCCGCTGCGCTGGTACAGCTGGCAGCTGAGCTTGCCGTCCACCACGTAGAACTGGAACAGGGTATGGCATGGCATCAGCGCCATTTGCGGCAGGTCGGCGACGTTCCATGCCGAGACGATCAGCCGGCGCGAATCGGGGTTGCGCTTGATTTCCTCGACCACCCATTTGATCTGGTCGATCTCGATGCCGTCAGTCCCCGCCCATCGACGCCACTGCTTGCCGTACACCGGACCCAGTTCACCGGCTTCGTCGGCCCACTCGTCCCAGATCCGGACCTTGTGTTCCTTCAGGTAGGCGATGTTGGTCTCGCCGCGCAGGAACCACAACAGTTCATGCACGATCGACTGCAGATGCAGTTTCTTGGTGGTGACCAGCGGGAAGCCGGCGTTGAGGTCGAAGCGCATCTGCCAGCCGAACACCGACCGGGTGCCGGTGCCGGTGCGATCGGATTTCTCACTGCCGTGTTCAAGCACGTGGCGCAACAGTTCGAGGTATTGCTTCATGACAGCTCCGGCTTCATGGCGCTTCCGGCGGTAGCGGTTGCACGGTCGGCGAACGGCGCGACAGCCACAGCCAGAACAGACCGATCGCGACCAGCGGCAAGCTCAGTAACTGGCCCATGGTCAACCAGCCGAACGCGAGGTAGCCCAGTTGCGCGTCCGGCATACGGACGAACTCGGCCACGAACCGGAAGGTGCCATACAACAGTGCGAACAGTCCGGCGACGGCATAACGCGGACGCGGCTTGCTGGAGTACCACCAAAGGATCCAGAACATCGCCAGCCCTTCGAGCGTGGCCTGGTAGAGCTGCGAGGGATGGCGTGCAAAACGGTCGAGCGCGCCGGACGCGAACTGCGCCTGCAACTGCTCGTGGCTCCAGCCGGCGAACTCGGAAGCGCGCGGAAATACCACGCCCCAGCCGCCGTCGGTGAACTTGCCCCACAACTCGCCGCCGATGTAGTTGCCGATCCGACCGAAACCCAGCCCCGGCGGCACCAGCGGCGCAACGAAATCGGCCACGTCGAAGAAATGCAGGCGATGCTTGCGCGCCCACCACAGGGTCGCCGCCATCACGCCAAGCAGGCCACCGTGGAAACTCATGCCGCCTTCCCAGATGCGCAACAGCATCAGCGGGTCGCGCATCAGGTCTTCGAAGCCGTAGAACAGCACGTAGCCGATCCGGCCGCCGAGGACGACGCCGAGCATGCCGTAGAACAACAGGTCGCCAAACGCCTGCTCGTCGACCCCCGGCAGGCGGCCGGCGCGGATCCGGCGACGACCGAGCCACCAGGCCAGGCCGAAACCGAGCAGGTACATGATCCCGTACCAGTGGACTTGCAGCGGGCCGAAGCCGAAGGCGATCGGGTCGATCTGGTGCAGGATGATCATGTAGCGCGCGGCTTCCTACGGGGCAGTGGCCATTGTGCCCGAGCGATGACACCGCTGCCCGGCGCGGACGTCAGAAAACCTGGGGCACATCCGGCAGTTCGTTGTGGTCGACATCGTCGGGGCTGCGCGGGAAATGCCCGGCCACCAGCGTGGACAGGGCTTCGATACCGTCGACCACCGCTGACTCGGAATCACCCGCGCGCAGCCGCTCTTCGATCAGCTTGCATACGCCGCGCCATTGCTCGGCGCTGACCCGGCCATGGAAACCACGGTCGGCGATGATTTCTATCCGATGGTCGGCCAGCAGCAGGTAAAGCAGCACGCCGTTGTTGGCCTCGGTATCCCAGACCCGCAACTGGCTGAATATTTCGCCAGCACGGTCACGCGCCTGCCGGCCGGCAAGCACCGCCGACGCCGGCAGGGCCGCTTCGACCGCGAAGCAGATCTCGCCACGGTGACGCAGCTCTCCAGCCTTGATCGCGTTGGTGATCCGCTGCAGGCGCGCTTGCGGGAACAGGCGCCGCGCCGAGGGGGCGAACAGGTGTTTGAGTACGCGCATCAGGCCATCCTCACCAGCTGCCGGAGGCGCCGCCGCCTCCGCTCATGCCACCGCCGCCGGACCAGCCGCCGCCAAAACCACCACCGCCTCCGAAACCCCCGCCGCCGCCCCAGCCACCGCCGCCCATTCCGCCAAAACCACCCCAGCCGCCATCACGGGCGAAGCGGCCACCGGAACCGCTGGCGAGGCCAAACAACA
>JBOHYC010000108.1:0-2179 GCA_050737755.1 Lysobacter sp. | reverse complement strand
AGAAATACTCGACCGGCGGGTCGCCGCCGGTCACGATGCGCCGCGCACCGCGGTCGCGCGAGCCGGGCGTCTCCACCGTGAACTCGTGGTAGTAACCGCGCGGCTGGCGCGGCAGCAGGCGCTCGCGGTTCTGGAAAACGCCGCCGTCCTGCCGGTGCTCGTACGGCCCGCCATCGGCGATCGCATTAAGTACCGCGTGCGCCTCGGCGGGCAGGAACGTGGGATAGCGGGCGGATGAGCCCGGCAGTGCAACCGGTGCGTTGAGGCCGGGCGTCGATCCCGTCGGCGCATGCAAGGCGCCGTTGCCGGTCTGCTGTGTCCAGGCCCACAGCCCGACAAGCACGATCGCGACCACCACCCAGAGCGAACGGTTGCGACGCATGGCTGCCCCTCGATTCATCCGGAATTTCGGTGGCCGGATTCTCCCACGCTCCCGGGCACGTTGTAGCTCGATGTAGGAGCGACGTAAGTCGCGATTTCCCTGACATCCGGGATCGCCGTGAAATCGCGACTTACGTCGCTCCTACACACGACGGGCCACGAACTCCGGATCTACCCGCACTTCAACCCGGTAATCGCGCCACGCTCGTTGACGTTGATGTTCAACCGATCCGGGTTGTAGTCCATCGTCACGGCCTGCCCCGGTTCGATGACCCGGACGTCCGTACTGCGGCTCTCTGCACGTGCCCGCTCCACCACTTCCGGAGTCGCGGCGCGGCCGATCGACCACGAGGCGGCATCGGCCACGCAGGGCCCGTTTGCCATCGGCGGCGCGTCGACCGGAGGCATCGCGGTGCAGGCGACCATCGACAGCAGCAGTACGGAGACGGGGAGGATGGCAGGGTGGCTGACGACACGGCTCATGGCGGTGACTCCTCGGTTATCGGACGCAGCCTGCCGGCGCCGCCGTGTGCGCCGCGTAAACACCCGTTTCCTGGTCGGCCGCGACCAGACGCAGCATCAGCCGCGCCAGCGTCACCACGTCCTGGTGGTTGTGTGCACAGACCCGGCGCAACAGCGAGGAGCCACCACCGCGGAGGTATGACAGCCACGCGGCCGGCGCCTGCGATCCGGGCAGGTCGTCTTCGCGGACGATGCCGAGCAGCTCGCGCTCGATCGTCGCCAGCCGGCAGTTCTCCCACACGCCGCGGTAGCGGCGGCGCGTCGGGAACAGCAGGTCGACGTGGTCGAGCGGCGTCACCGGGCAGGGCAGGCGTGCGAGCCGGTAGCGGGTCTTCAACAACGGACTGTCATAGCAGCGACCGTTGTAGCTCGACAGCACGGTGGACGGCGACAGCCAGCCGGCGAACTCGCGCAGCATCACGGTCTCGGCGGCGAGCGTGGTGATCAGTAACTGGCGGATGCGCAGCCCGTCGCCGCGCAGCGGATCCACGTGCCAGTCGGCCGCACCGATCTGGAACGCGCGAGTGCCGGTGCCACCGGCCAGGCCAGTGGTCTCGGTGTCGAAGAACAGCAGGTCGCGCGGATCGATGCTGTCGTCGCGCTTGGCAAAGGCCAGCGGCAGCGCGCCGACGGGAGCGGGAAACGGCAGCCAATCCTCGAGCAGGCGCAGCCCTGGTGCGATCTCCTCGCCGGGCAGCGAGCGGTCGACGGGCCCGCGCGGGGTGGTCCAGCTCGGCTTTCGCTCGCGCACGCCGAGCAGGCGCCGAAGGGTATCGATCGAAGTGGCGGCGCCGTTGCCGGGGGTGACCGGGGCGTCGGCGGCCCCGCGCTCCGTCGGGGTGACGTCGCCCGCAGGCGGGACAAGGGACGGCCGAGCGATCCCGCGCGAATCGATTTCGCGTTTGCCTGCTTCGCGCTTGAGCGCGCGCAGGCGTTCGAGGGTGACGCTCACGGTTGCTTGCGTTCTGGAAACGAACGCGCCGGCGTGGGAGCGACGTGGGTCGCGCAAAACGACCGGATCACCCCGCCACCTCCGCAAGCAAATCCAGCACCCGTCGCGCCAGCGACTTCGGCGTGGCGCCGTCGCCTTCCTCGTCCGCCGCCAGCACCGGCCCGACGCAGGCCGGGCAGCCGGCCTTGCAGTCGCATCGTTCGACCAGCTCGATCGCGCGCGCCAGCAGTTCCGACTGCCGGGTCCACAGCGGTTCGCTGAGGCCGACGCCGCCGGGGAAGTTGTCGTACAGGTAGATCGTCGGCACGAACTGTTGCACCTCGA
>JBOHYC010000107.1:0-3406 GCA_050737755.1 Lysobacter sp. | reverse complement strand
TAGCGCCAATCGATGGTCGCGTGGTCAGCGGTCGCGGATCACCAGCAGCCGTTGCTCGGTCATGTCCTCGATTGCGTAGCGCAGGCCTTCGCGGCCGAGGCCGGACGCCTTCACGCCGCCGTAGGGCGTGTTGTCGACCCGGAAGCTCGGGATGTCGCCGACCACCACGCCGCCGACGTCGAGCCGGTCCCAGGCACGCATGGCGTGGTCCAGACGCGCGGTGAACACACCGGCCTGCAGGCCGAACTCGCTGTCGTTGACGGCGGCAAGTGCGTCGTCGAAATCCTCGAACGGCTCGATGAAGGCGACCGGGCCGAACGCCTCGTTGCGGTACAGCTCGCAGTCGTGCGGCACTTTTTCCAGCAACCATGCCGGCAGCATGTTGCCTTCGCGGTCGCCACCGGCGAGCTTTTTCGCCCCGGCCTTGCGTGCCTTGGCGATCCAGTCCTCGACGCGTTTGGCAGCGCCCTCGTCGATCATCGGTCCGATGAAGGTCTTTTCGTCACGCGGGTCGCCCATGCGCAGCTTGCCGACGGCGGCCTTGAGCTTGCGCCGCAGGGCGTCATGGATGTCGACGTGCACATAGATGCGCTGCACGCCGATGCAGCTCTGGCCGCTCTGGTAGTAGCTTCCGGACACCAGCCGCGCGACCACCTCGTCGAGATCCACGCCCGGGTCGGCATCGACGATGCAGGCCGCGTTGCCGCCCAGCTCCAGCACCACTTTCTTGCGTCCGGCGCGGGCCTTGAGGTCCCAGCCGATCAGGCCGCCGGTGAAGCTCAGCAGCGCGATGCGTTCGTCCTCGACCAGTTGCGAGGCGTCCTCGTTGGAGCAGGTGACCACCGAGAACGCACCCTTGGGCAGGTCGGTTTCGGCCAGCACCTCGGCGATGATCAACGCCCCGATAGGGGTTTTCAAAGCCGGCTTGAGCACGAACGGACAGCCGGCCGCGATCGCCGGTGCGACCTTGTGCGCGACCAGGTTGAGCGGGAAGTTGAACGGGGTGATCAGGCTGCACACGCCGATCGGCACCCGCTTGACCATGCCGCGGTAGCCGACGGTGCGCTCGGAGATCTGCAGTTCGAGCACTTCGCCGCCAATGCGAGTGGCCTCGCCGGCGGCGACGCGGAAGGTGTCGACCAGCCGGGTGACTTCGCCGCGCGCGTCGGCGATGGGTTTGCCGGCCTCGATGCAAAGCGCCAGCGCGAGCTCCTCGTGGCGTTCCTCGAAGCGGCGCACGCAATGTTCCAGCACCTGGCGGCGTGCGCCGGGCGGAAACGCGGCCATCGCCTCGCGCGCCCTGTACGCCGCGGTGATCGCCTTGCCGACCGCCTTGGCGTCGGCGGTTGCGACCCGGGCGACGCGCTTGCCGCTGTACTTGTCGAACACCTCCAGGTCGGTGTTGGGACTGACCGGCTTGTTGGCGATGTAATAGGGGTAGGTTTTCTTCAGGGTGGCCATTACGAATCTCCTGGGCTGCAAGTTTTTGTAGGAGCGACGTAAGTCGCGATCGGGAATCGTCCATCCATGCCGGCTCCCGATCGCGACTTACGTCGCTCCTGCAGGAAACCTCGTCGCTACGAAGCGGCGACCAGCGCCGCGCTCAGTCGCGGGATCTCCTCGTTGAGGATGCGGTCGTCGTCGCTGTAGTCGATCGGTACTTCGATCAGGTCGATGCCGGGACGGGCAATCGCCTCGCGCAGCAAAGGGAGGAACTCCGCCGTCGACGCCGGACGATGCCCGCGCGCGCCGTAACTTTCCGCGTATCGGACGAAGTCGGGGTTGGATACGTCCATGCCATAGTCGGGGTAGTCCTCGTGCTGCTGCTTCCACTTGATCATGCCGAACGCATTGTCGTTGAGCAGCAGCACGGTCAGGTCGATGCCCAGACGCACCGCGGTTTCCAGCTCCTGCGAATTCATCATGAAGCCGCCATCGCCGCACACCGCCAGCACGTTGCGGTCCGGGTGCACGATGCGCGCGGCGATCGCCGATGGCAGGCCGGCGCCCATCGTTGCCAGCGCGTTGTCCAGCAACAGCGTGTTGGGCAGGCGGCAGCGGTAGTTGCGCGCGAACCACAGCTTGTACAGGCCATTGTCGAGACAGACGATGTCGTCGTCGCCCATCGCACGGCGCACGTCGGCGACCAGGCGCGGGCCGGTGATAGGGAAGCGGTCGTCCGCGGCGCGCTCGTCGATGTCCGCGACCAGTGCCTCGCGCACGCGGTGGAAGAAACCGAAATCCCAGTGCGCCTGCGGCTGCAGCGCTTCGCCGAGTTGCCACACCGCATTGGCGATGTCTCCGACCACCTCGATCTGCGGAAAGTACACCGCGTCGACCTCGGCGCCCTCGTAGTTGACGTGGATGACCTTGCGCTTGCCTTCGCGCATGAAGAACGGCGGCTTCTCGATCACGTCGTGGCCGATGTTGACGATGCAGTCTGCGGCGTCGATCGCACGGTGCACGAAGTCGTGGTCCGACAGCGCGGCGTTGCCGAGCCACAGCGGGCTGTCCTCGTCGAGCACGCCCTTGCCCATCTGGGTGGTGAAGAACGGGATGCCGAGCTTGTCGATGAAGGCGCGCAGGCAGTTCGCAGTGGTCTGGCGGTTGGCGCCGGCGCCGATCATCAGCAGCGGGTGGCGCGCGTCGGCAATGGTCCTGGCGGCGTGGGCGATCGCCTTGGCTTCGGCGACTGGCCGCCGCGAATACGACGCGGGCAGCAGGTGGGCGTCGGTCGGATCGCCGGCGATGTCCTGCGGCAGTTCCAGGTGGACCGCGCCCGGCCGTTCCATCTGCGCACGCCGGAACGCCTCGCGCACGCGTGCGGGGATGCTGCCGGCGGACACGATCTGCCGCGTGTACTTGGTCAGCGGCCGCATGGTGTCGACCACGTCGACGATCTGGAAGTGGCCCTGCTTGCTGGTCTTGATGGGTTTCTGGCCGGTGATCATCAGCATCGGCATCGCCCCGAGCTGGGCGTAGGCCGCAGCGGTCACCAGGTTGGTCGCGCCGGGACCGAGCGTCGACAGGCAGACCCCGGCGCGACCGGTCAGGCGGCCGCAGGTCGCGGCCATGAAACCGGCGGCCTGCTCGTGGCGGGTCAGCAGCAGCTTGATGGTGGATGTGCGCAGGGATTCGAGGAGGTCGAGGTTCTCCTCGCCGGGGATGCCGAAGATGTACTCGACGCCTTCGGCTTCGAGCGCGGCGACGAACAGGTCGGACGCCTTGGTCATGCGTGCTCCATCGTGCGACTGGACCATGCAGCCTGAACGGGATGACGTTAGCGCAGGGCGATGACCCACCTGCGTGCCGTGCTGTGTCTGCCACTGGGGTCGACTCGCCGTCGTTGTAGGAGCGACGTAAGTCGCGATTTCACGACGCAACCGGGCATCAGTGAAATCGCGAC
>JBOHYC010000106.1:0-6083 GCA_050737755.1 Lysobacter sp. | reverse complement strand
TCGCGGGCCTCGCGGGCCTCGCGTTCGGCCTTCTCGGCAGCGGCGCGGCGCTGGGCTTCGGCGCGGGCCGCGGCGGCGCGCAACTGCTTCAGCACCTTTTCGAGACCCTTGGCGTCGCGGCCCAGCGCCTGCTCGCGGTCGCGTTTGTCCTGGTAATGCCGGTCGAGCTTGGCGACCAGTTTCTGCCGCGACTTGCGGTCACCTTCGAGCTTGGCGAGTTGCGCGCGCTGGCGCTCACGGGTGGCGTCGAGTTCGGCGCGGCGGGCTGCGATCTGGCGTTCCAGCGCATCGAGTTCGGCCAGCTCACCGGTCAATGTCCGGATCCGGTCGGCGCGGTCCTGCTGTACGTAGCGGTGATAGGTCAGCAGGCGGTTGGCATCGGCGACGCGGTCCTGCGCCAGCAGCAGCTTCAATGGGGCCGCGTCACCCTGGGCGTAGGCGGCGCGCAGCAGGCCGGCGAGTTCGTCGCGGCGGTTGCCGAGCGTGCCTTCGAGTGCGGTGCGGCGTTGTTGCAACCCGGCGAGATCCTTTTCGCTGGCCGCCAGTTGCTGCTGGGTGGCACGCAGCTCGCGGTTCGAGGCGGCTACCAGTTCGTCGGCGGCGCGCAATTCGCGGGTGGCGACGCCGCGTTTGGATTCGACCTCGCGTCGCTCGGCGGCAACCGATTTCAGCTCCTTCTTGACCGTCTGCAGCTTCTTTTCGGTTTCGCGGCTGCTCTGGGCAGCGGCAGGCGTGGCCGCCAGGCAGGCCATGAGCACCACGACAGCGGCGACGATCCGTGCCATCAGCCGGCCGGGCGGTCCGTACCGCGATCCAGCAGCAGGGTCTGGCCGGTCATTTCAGCCGGCTGCGGCAGGCCCAGCAGGTCGAGCAGGGTCGGCGCGACATCGCGCAGGGCACCGCCACTGCGCAGGTCGGCCGCGCGCGGCCCGAGGTAGGCGAGCGGCACCGGGCCGACGGTGTGCGAGGTGTGCGGCTGGCCCGATACCGGGTCGCGCATCATCTCGACGTTGCCGTGGTCGGCGGTCACCAGCAACGCGCCGCCGGTATCGCGTACGGCCGCCACCACCGCACCGATCGCGACGTCGACCGCCTCGACCGCCTGCACCGCCGCCGCTAGGTTGCCGCTGTGGCCAACCATGTCGGGGTTGGCGATGTTGCAGATGGCGACGTCGATGTCGCCGGAACGGATCGCCGCGGTGAGCCGGTCGGTGACTTCCGGGCAGCTCATCTCGGGTTGCAGGTCGTAGGTCGCGACTTTCGGGCTCGGCACCAATGTCCGGGTCTCGCCCGCGTAGGGTTCCTCGCGGCCGCCGCTGAAAAAGAAGGTGACGTGGGCGTACTTCTCGGTCTCGGCGATACGCAGTTGCCGGAGACCGTGGTCGGCGAGCACTTCGCCAAGCGTGTTGCGCAGCTCGTCCGGGGCGAACGCCAGCGGCACGGGCAATCGGGCGTCGTACTCGGTCAGGCAGGTGAATCGCGACAGCGCCGGCCGCCGCGCGTGGAAGCCGTCGAAGCCGGGCGAGACGAACGCCGCGGCCAACTGACGGGCGCGGTCGGCGCGGAAGTTCATGTACACCACCGCGTCGCCATCGGTCATCGGCGTCGGCTCGCCGATCACGGTGGCGGCGACGAACTCGTCGTTCTCGCCGCGCGCATAGGCCGCGTCGAGTGCGGCCAGCGCAGCGTCGGCATGCTGCTCCGCCACGCCCTCGACGATTGCATCCCAGGCCAAGCGCTGGCGGTCCCAGCGCTGGTCGCGGTCCATCGCGAAATAGCGCCCGCAGACGCTGGCGATGCGGGCGTTGCCAGCGCGGTCGCAGGCGGCCTGCAACTTCTCCAGGCTAGGCCGGGCCGAGCGCGGCGGCATGTCGCGGCCGTCGAGGAAGGCGTGCACGGCGACCTTCGGCACGCCTTCGCGGCGGGCCAGATCGATCATCGCGAAGATGTGGTCTTCGTGGCTGTGCACGCCACCCGGCGACAGCAGACCGAGCAGGTGCAGGGTCGCGTCACCGGCCTTGGCGGCGGCACAGGCGGCGCGCAACTCGGTGTTGGCGAAGAAGCTGCCGTCCTCGATCGCCGCGTCGATCCGGGTCAGGTCCTGGTAGACGATGCGACCGGCGCCGAGGTTCATGTGGCCAACCTCGGAATTGCCCATCTGCCCGTCCGGCAGGCCGACATGGCGGCCTTCGGTATGGATCAGCGTGTGTGGCGCGGCAGCCAGCAGCGCATCCCAGTTCGGCAGCCGTGCCTGCGCCAGCGCGTTGTCGGCGGTCTCTTCACGGTGGCCCCAGCCATCGAGGATCAGCAGCACGATGGGACGAATGGCAGGCGCCGACGGGGCGGACACGGGGGATGCTGGCACGGTGGGGCTTCCGGTTGGTTCGGTCAGGCCCCGATTGTAGCGAAGCCGAACCTGCGGGCCGCCGGGTAAACCCTTTCCCCGTTGCGTGCATCACAGACCATACATTCACTGACCCGGGACCGACTCCTTATGACCGTCCAACGCCTCGCCCTCGCCCTTTCGCTGGCCCTGTTCACGGTAGCTCCGGTGGCGCTTGCATCCGACGACCACAGCAAGGTCAATGGCTCCATCGACATCGCCGCCGCCGAAGTGGCCCGCGACGTGGATACCGTTAACGGCAGCATCGGGATCGGCGCCGGTGCGCGGATCGAGGACGCCGAGACCGTCAATGGCGGCATCGAGGTCGGCAACGATGTCCATGCAAGCAGCCTGTCGACCGTCAACGGCAATATCCAGGTCGGCACCGGCCTGCAGCTCGAGGGCGACATCGAAAGCGTGAACGGCGGCATCTTCGTCGATCGCGGCGGCAAGATCGGCGGCGGGATCGAAACCGTCAACGGTTCGATCGGTCTGGTCGGTACCGAGGTCACCGGCGACATCGAAACCGTCACTGCCGACCTCACTGTCGGCGCCGACTCGCACGTCCACGGCGGCATCCATTACGAGAAGCCGCAGCAATCGTGGATCAGCTTCCGCAAGCGCGATCCGCGGGTGATCATCGGCCCGAATGCGAGGATCGACGGCGCGCTGGTATTCGAACGCAAGGTCGAGCTGTACGTGCACGAGAGTGCGAAGACCGGACCCATCACCGGTGCCACCGCTGTGCGCTACGAGGGCAACCGCGCGCCGAACGGGAACTAGCTGACGGCGCACTGGCGGGCCGCGACGACGCTGCTACCATCGGGCGTCCAGTTGCCTCCGGAGGCTCCATGTCACGCACCCCGTCCCTGTCCGCCATGGCGACCGCCATGGCCGCCGCGCTGGTACTCGCGGCCTGCAACAAGCCAGCCGAGACGCCGGCCGAATCGACGAGCGCCGAACCGGCCGCCACGCAACCCGACCACGCATTCGACCCGGCCATCACCGCCGGCGATTTTGCCGCGCACGTGCAGACACTGTCGTCCGATGCGTTCGCCGGCCGCGCGCCGGGCAGCGTCGGCGAGGAAAAGACCGTCGCCTATCTGGTCGAACAGTTCAAGCGTCTTGGGCTGCAGCCCGGCAACGGCGACAGTTACGTGCAGACCGTACCGATGGTCGAGACCACCGCCGACCCGTCGACCGTGCTCACCGTGACCGTCGACGGCAAGCCGCGCGAACTCGCATACGGCACCCAGATGATGGTCGGCACCCGCAGCGGCAAGCCGCAGGTTCAGATCGACGGCAGCGAGCTGGTGTTCGTGGGCTACGGCGTCAACGCACCGGAACTCGGCTGGAACGATTACGCCGGGATCGACGTCAAGGGCAAGACGGTGGTGATGTTCGTCAACGACCCGGGCTTCCATACGCAGGACGCCGGGTTGTTCGAAGGCAACCGGATGACCTACTACGGCCGCTGGAACTACAAGTACGAGGAGGCCGCACGCCAGGGCGCCGCCGCCGCGCTGATCATCCACGACACCGAAGGTGCGTCGTACGGCTGGGACGTGGTCGAGAACTCCTGGGCCGGCCCGCAGTTCGATCTGCCGGCCAAGGACGATCCCGAGCCGCGCCTGCCCGCGCAGGGCTGGATCACCGGTGACACCGCGCGGACGCTCCTGGGCGATCTCGGCCATGACCTGGACGACCTGTACAAGGCCGCGAACAAGCCGGGCTTCAAGCCGATCGCACTCGACGCCACGTTGTCGCTCGACCTCAAGAGCACCACCACCGAGAAGTCCTCGCAAAACGTGCTGGCACGATTGCCGGGCAGCGAGCGCCCGGACGAGGCTGTGATCTATATGGGCCACTGGGACCACCTCGGCGACCACGGCCACGAGGGCGGGGCGGCGGCGGGCGACGACAGCATCTATAACGGCGCGATCGACAACGCGACCGGGATCGCCGGCATCCTCGAGATTGCCGAAGCCTTCGTCACGCAGAAGCCGGCCCCGGAACGCTCGGTGCTGTTCCTGGCCGTGACGCTGGAGGAATCCGGACTGCTGGGGTCGAAGTACTACGTCGCCCATCCAAGCGTGCCGCTCGACAAGACCGTCGCGGTGATCAACCTCGACGCGATGCCGGTGATCGGCCCCACCCACGACATGACCGTGGTCGGGCTGGGCAATTCGGAACTGGAGGACGTGCTCAAGCAGGTCGCCGACGAGCAGGGCCGCGTGTTGCATGCCGAGGCCACGCCGGAGAGCGGCTTCTATTTCCGCTCCGATCACTTCAACTTCGCCAAGGCAGGGGTGCCGGCGCTGTATGCCAAGGGCGGCGAGGAACTGCTGGAGGGCGGCGTCAACGCCGGTCAGGCCGCGCATCTGGATTATCGTGACAACCGCTATCACAAGGCTGCCGACGAGTTCGATCCGGCCTGGAACATGGATGGCGTGGTCGCGGACCTGCAGGCACTGTATGGCGTAGGTGAGGTCCTTGCTGGTGGCGAGCAGTGGCCGAACTGGTACGAGGGCAATGCATTCCGTGCCGCCCGTGACGGGATGATGGCGCGGGAACCGGCGTCTGAATAGCAGTCGCCTCCGTGTTGTCGACAACGGCGCCTGACGGCGCCGTTGTCGTTTTCGGATAACCTTGCATCTTCCCGGATGCGAGCATTTCCATGACCCTCGGTGTTGCTTACCGGTGCACGCTACCGTGAGCGAGCTTCCGACCCATACCGCGCAATCGCTGGAAGCCGCGATCCGCGACGACGGTTTTGCGTTCGTCGGTCACACTGCGACCCGCACGCTGCTTGGAGGGTTCGGCGGGCTTGATGACTGGGCCGGATTCGCCGGTAGTTGGGACGAGCTTGGCGTCGACACCTATCTCGCCGCCACCGGGCGCCAGCGACGCCGGCGCCACTGTGTATTTTCTGCGTTGCCCGGCGGGCCGGTGATCCCGGAGCCCCATCAACCGCATTACCAGAGCGTGGATTACAACCGCTTGCAGGGCGGCATCGAACGCTGGTTCGACCCGGTGCTACCGGAAGTCGCCGCGCACCCCTGCCTGTCAACGATCATCGCTTTCAGTCGCGCGGTGTTCGAGCATATCGAAGCGGCGCCGCCGCCCGCCTGGAAAATCGAGATCCACCAGTTCCGGATCGAAGCCGACGCCGGGAATCCCGGCCAGCCAACCCCTGAAGGCATGCATCGGGACGGGGTCGATTACGTACTGGTGCTGCTCATCGACCGCGAGAACATTGCGAGTGGAACCACCACCATCCATGCCAGCGACAGCCGCGAGTTGGGAAGCTTCACCCTGACCCGTCCGCTCGATGCGGCCCTGGTCGACGACGCCCGGGTCTTTCATGGCGTGACCGCGGTGATGCCATTGGACCCGGCCGCGCCTTCGCACCGGGATGTCCTGGTGGTGACCTATCGCGCAATGCCCGCCGTGCCGGTTTCTGGCGCTCCCCTTCGGTAAGGAGCGTCCGATCGCGGCCCGCTCGGGCTATCTGGTTATCCATTCGCGTCGTAATGGGGTCGTTGGCTTTCTTTATCACGCGCGCAAAAAAAGGCCGGTCCCTTTCGGGGACCGGCCTTGGGTGTAAATGCCCAGCGATGACCTACTCTTGCATGGCTTAGGCCACACTACCATCGGCGCATGTGCGTTTCACTTCCGAGTTCGGGATGGGATCGGGTGG
>JBOHYC010000105.1:0-12579 GCA_050737755.1 Lysobacter sp. | reverse complement strand
GCGCGTGGTCTCGCCCGGCCACTTGCTGGTCGCGTCGATGCCGAGCTTGGAGCCGATGCCGGCGACCGGGGTGGCGAAGTCGAGGTAGTCGATCGGGGTGTTCTCCACCAGCATCGTGTCGCGCGCCGGGTCGACCCGGGTCGAGATCGCCCACAGCACCTGCGACCAGTCACGCGCGTCGATGTCGTCGTCGACCACGATCACGAACTTGGTGTAGGTGAACTGCCGCAGGTACGACCACACGCCCATCATCATGCGCCGCGCGTGGCCGGCGTACTGCTTGCGGATAGACACCACCGCGATCCGGTACGAGCAGGCCTCCGGCGGCAGGAAGAAGTCGACGATCTCCGGGAACACCTTCTGCAGCAGCGGCACGAACACCTCGTTGAGTGCCACCGCCAGCACCGAGGGTTCATCGAACGGTGCGCGCCCCATGTAGCTGCCCTGGTAGATCGCATTGCGGCGCAGGTGCAGGCGTTCGATGGTCAGTACCGGGAAGTGGTCCTGCGCGTTGTAGTAGCCGGTGTGGTCGCCGAACGGTCCTTCCAACGCGGTGTCGCCGGGACGGATCACGCCCTCGATCAGGATCTCGGCGCCGGCCGGTGCGTCCAGCCCGGTGCGCTCGCTGTGCCACACGCGCGTGCGCTCCCCGCGCAGCAGGCCGGCGAACTCGAACTCCGACAGCGTGTCGGGCACCGGCGCGACCGCGGCGAGGGTGGTGCACGGGTCGACGCCGATCGCGACGAGGACCGGGAACGGCTTGTCGGGATGTAGTGCACGGAAGTCGGCGTAATCGAGTGCGCCGCCGCGGTGCGGCAACCAGCGCATGATCACCCGGTCCGGGCCGATGACCTGCATGCGGTAGATGCCGATGTTCTGCCGGGGCTTGCGGGTGCCACGGGTGATGACGAGGCCGAGCGTGATCAGTCGGCCGGCATCGCCTGGCCAGCAGCGCTGGATCGGCAGACGCGCCAGGTCGATCTCGCCGGGGCCGAGCACCTCGTCGTTGAAAGCGGCTTCGTGCACGCGGCGCGGGGCGACGTGGGCGAGCTGGGCCAGCTCGGGCCAGCTCGACAACGCCTGGCGCAGGCTGGACGGCCAGCGGGGTTCGCGGATCGCCGCGAGCAGTTCACCGAGTTCCCGCAGGCTTGCCAATGGCCGCCCGGCAAGCGCCGCTTCGATGCGGTCGCGATGCCCGAACAGGTTGCCGAGCAGCGGATGCGGGCTCCCCACAGCGTGCTCCATCAGCAACGCCGGGCCGCCCTCGCGCAACGCGCGCAGGCACAGCGCGGTGGATTCGAGTTCAGGGTCGACCGGCGCGGTAACGCGTCGCAGCTGCCCGTTGCGTTCAAGCCGCGACAGGAACGTGCGGAGGTCGTGGTCGGCCATGGATGGATCGCGCTGTAAAGGACGCGACAGCATCATCGCCCCGCGCGACGCCGGCCCTGATGCGGGTCAAGTCGGCGGTCAGTCCGCGACGTGCCACACCCCATCGGCCAGTGTCTCGCGCAGTGCGGCTTCGGCCGCGACCGGATCGATGCCGTTGCGACGCAGCCAGTCCGGGTCGTACAGCGTGCGGTCGTAGCGCTCGCCGGGATCGCACAGCAGGCTGACGATGCTGCCGGTCTCGCCGCGCGCCCGCATGCGCGCGGCCAGCTGCAGACAGGCGACCAGGTTGGTGCCGGATGAGCCACCGTAGCGGCGGCCGAGGTGTTCCTCCAGCAACCGCATGGCCGCGATCGAGGCGGTGTCGGGCACTTCCACCACGTCGTCGACGATATCGAACAGGAAGCCCGGCTCGACCCGCGGTCGACCGATGCCTTCGATCACGGTGGCCTGGCTCGCGACCGCGCCGCGATCGTGCGAACGCCACCCGCGCGCGAACGCCGCGCCGGCTGGCTCTGCCACGCACAGTCGCGTATGCAGGCCGCGGTAGCGCAGGTAGCGGCCGATCGTGGCCGAGGTGCCGCCGGTGCCGGCGCCGCAGACGATCCACGCAGGCTCCGGGTGCGGCTCGTCGGCCAGCTGGCCGATGATCGACTCGGCGATGTTGTTGTTGCCGCGCCAGTCGGTCGCGCGTTCGGCCAGGCCGAACTGGTCGAGGTGGCAGGCGCCGTCGGCGGCATGCGCGGCGGCGCGCTGGTAGACCTGCGAAGCATCGTCGACCAGGTCGCAGTGGCCGCCGAGTGCCTGCACGTCGGCGATCTTGCGCGGCGCGGTGCAGGTCGGCATGACCGCGGTGAACTCCAGCCCGAGCAGGCGCGCGAACCAGGCTTCGGAAATCGCGGTGCTGCCCGACGACGCATCGACCACGCGCTGCCCGGGATGCAACCGGCCGTTGCACAGCGCGTACAGGTACAGCGAGCGCGCGAGGCGATGCTTGAGGCTGCCGGTCGGGTGCGCGGCTTCGTCCTTGAAGTAGAAGTCGATTCCGGGGAACCCCGGGAAGGTCAGTCGCAACAGGTGGGTGTCGGCCGAGCGTGCGGCCTCGCGCCGCAACGTCGCCAGCGCGTCGATCGTCCAGTCGCGCAATGCGTCCCCGGTCGGAGCATTCATGGCGCAAGCAGCGCGCGGATGCGCCGGCCGAGATGGGCGAGATACAGGTCGATGTAGCTGATGTTGTTGGTGTGGTCGATCAGGTACGGGTTCATCAGGGTATGGCGCAGGATGACGAGCTTGTCGTTGTCATCGCCGTCGGGGTCGAGCGTCGCCGGATCGATCCCGACCATCGACAGGATGCGCGCCATTTCGACCTCGCCGACCGCTTCCGGCCGCAGCGTGGTCATCGATCCGAAGAACTGCTTGAGCTGCAGCGGCTGACGCGGGTCGCTGCGCAGTTCGTCGTGGAGCGTACGCGCGAACGCGTTGGCGACCGCGAGGTTGGTGTTGCCCGCCGGGTTGATCGCCAAGCACACAAGGTTGCTGTCGGGTGCGAACGGCACCGCGACCCGCGCCACGCCCTCCACCGCGGCGGCCAGGCGCGCGCTGCCGGCGTGGAACGCCTCCGCGGCGAGCACGGTCTGTCGCGGCAGCCGGCCGAAGTGCTGGTGGTCCAGTGGCAGCACCTTGTGGGTGACATACACCGCGGCCGCGGCGGCACCGGACTTGGAGCCCTCCGGCACGAACTGGCCGAGCCGCCGGTAACGCGCGAGGTAGTTGTCGTCGCGGGTATCGTGGAACACGTAATCCGCGGTTTCCGCCAACAATGCCGTGGCACGGTGGTCCCGGCAGATGAAGGCGCCGGATCCGTACGGCAGGTAGCCGAGTTTGTGCGGGTCGACCGTTACCGAATCGGTACGCCCTAGTGCGGCGAACGCGGCATGCACTTCCGGCAGCGGGAAACGCTCGAAGCCCTGGCCGACCTCCTCGATCGGGCGCAGGCTGCCGTCGGGGTTGCGGAACATCGTCGCGAGATAGCCGCCCCAAGCACCGTCGACGTGCACGCTGAAGCCAAACCCGCGCGCGGTCCAGCGGTCGCGCGCATCGACCACCGCATCGACCGGGTCGACCGTGCCGTACTCGGTGGTGCCAAGCACCGCGACCGCCATCAGCACCGGCTGGCGCTCGCGCTCGCAGCGCTCGAGCGTGGCCTCCAGCGCTTCCGCGTCCAGCCGCATGCCGCGTTCGGGCAGCAGTTCCAGTTGCGCACGTCCCAGGCCGAGCAGCTTGAGGCCCTTGCTCCACGAGTAATGCGCGGTGATCGGCGCGAGCACCTTGGGGACTTTCAGTTCGGGATGGCCGGCGAAGAAGTCGACCATGCCCAGCGTCTCAAGCCGCTGCGCCTGCACCACACGGATCCAGCGGCGCTGGTCACGCGCGGGCTGTGCGGCGAGCCACGTGTTGGCGCGATCGAGCAGCGCGATGCCGGCATCGGGGCCGAGGTTGAACGCGGCCCAGTCGTCGTCGGGCACGCCGATGTCGGGTACACCGGCGGTGCGCAACGCGACCGGGAACGCCTTCAGTGCCAGCGCCAGCCGCAACGCCTGGTAGTTGGCCACGGTGCCGCCGGAGGTCAGGTGCCCGAACGCGCAGTCCGGTCGCGTGGTGTCGTCGGGATAGCCGAGCATCCGCGCCAGTTGCAGGCCGACCTGGACCTCCAAGTCGATCGTTACCGGCGCGGCGTCCTCGCTGACGTTGTTGGGGTTGTAGGGCAGGGTGAGGATCTGCGCGGCCAGCCCCGGCAGCAGCAGGTCGGAGGCCATGTGGCCGATGTAGCGCGGGCTGTGGAACGGCACCGAGCGCTTGAGCGAGGCCGACAGCTGGTGCAGCTCGCGCCGCAGGCGCGCCTCGAACGCCTGGTATTCGGGCAGGCGCGCGGCGTGGGTCGGGATCGCCGGCGGGTCTTCGGGGTGGAAGTTGCGGCGCCAGTAGACGTGGTCGCGCAGGAACTCAACGACGAGCTTTTCGAGCAATGCGTCGTTCTCGCCGTACGGGCCGAGGAACAGCGCATCCAGCCACGGCCGGTCCGCCTCGGTGGCGGCCGGCAGCGGAACGTCAGGCGAGCAGGCCATAGAGGAACCCCAGAGGATGGTGCGCGCGGGCAATGCTGTAGACCATGCCGAAGGTCGCCAGCGCGGCGACGTAGCAGACCGCCTTCGCAGCCCTGGTGCGCGCGCGCTTGATCGCGAACACGCCCAGCACGATGTACACCACCAGCAGCACGAGCTTCGTCGTCAGCCAGCCGTTGGAGAACATCGCGCCGGGCAGGATCGTCGACAGCATCAACGCCGCGGTCAGCAGGGACGTATCGACCGCGTAGCTGGTCCATCGCACCACCAGCCAGTGCGGCCAGCGCATGTTGGCCAGCACGCCGGCGCCGCGCAGCGCGAAGATCGCGCCGCTGCTCAGGGCGAGGAAGATGTGGACCATCTTGATCTGCGGGTAGAACTCGATCATGGATTGGGTTGCCTCGATGCGGGACGGTTCTGTGTCGTCATTCTTGCGCTCAGCCAGGCTTGCCGTCGGCGCGTGGAGCCAGGTAGATGCGTCCGATCCTCACCACCCACGGCGCGAACGCGACCAGCCAGCCGATTGCCGCGACCGCGTGCCACGCCATCGAATCGGGCAATACCTCCGCACCGACCCGGATCGCCGCGACGATCTGGATCGCGATGAACGCAAACCACGCCGCCGCCGGCATCACCAGCGGCCGGCCGGAATGACCCTGGGTCACGCGCGTGACCATCGCCACCAGCACGCTGCCGAAGAATCCGACGAACAACGCATGCGCCGGGCCCCGACCCAGCCAGTACACGCCGGTCATATCAAAGGCGATGCTCTGGCCGAGGTACAGCGCGAACGCCAGCGGCAGCCACGCCATGCCGAGGAACAGCACCGAAAGGATTCCCGGCTTATCGCCGCGCGGCCACCAGCGCCACAGCATCAGCCCGGTCAGTGCCAGCAGCGGGGCGTCGACCAGCCACAACCAGCCGTAGGCATGGAACAGTTCGAGCACCAGGTGGCCGAGTGCGAGCGGCCAGAACGCCGCCAGCAACCACAGCGGTTTCCACTGCTGGTAACCCGGCACCACACGGCTTGCGAAGAACGGGAACATCCGGTGCGCGACCGTCAGGTACACCGGCAACAGCAGCCCGAAGCTGCCGATCTTGATGCTGGCGAATACCCACAGCGGCGAGGTGCCCAGCACGAAGGCGGCCCAGCACAGCATGCCGGCCATGCCCAGCACCAGCGCGGCGAAGCAGGAGCGCGCGTGCCAGTTGCGGGTCTGGTCGCGCCACACCAGTGAGCCCAGGATCAGCAGCCCGGCCAGCCAGCCGGCGAGCGTCATCAGCAGGCCGACCATGATCCCCGCATCCCAGCCGACCGCACCGAGCAGGGTCGCCAGCTGGCCGCCGAACAGGCCCGCGCCGACCGGTGCGTAAAGCCAGCGATCGACGTCGGGCTGTCCCATCCATTTCGGGAACGTGGTCAGCAGGAAGCCGAAGAAGAAGCTCGGCAGCATCTGGTATTGCATGACGAACGCATGCACCCAGCCGGCGTACGCCTCCGATTGCGGCATCGCCAGCGCCGGCCAGCGCGTCGACGCCAGCCAGGCCGCCCACCACGCCATCGCCAGCAGCAGGTTGGTCGAACCGATGAAGAACATCAGCCGGTGCGGCGCGGCGGCCAGCAGCCGCGGTGAACTTTGCGAAGTCTGGATGTCCATGGCGGCCAGTGTGGCGGTGCGGGTGTGACGCGGCATTGATCCAGGTCATCCGTCCGCGGCGAAAAAAAAGGGGGCGGCCGAAGCCGCCCCCCTTGTTTGCGTTGAACGCGGCGCGATCAGCTCTCCTCGCCGAGTTCCTGCTCGCGTGCCAACCGCTCCTGCGTCCGCGACGGCTCGCTGACCGGGCGCGGGCCCAGCCACAGCGACATCACGAACAGCGCCACCAGGAACGCGCCCACCGCGAGGATGGTGTCGCCCGGTACGCGCAGCCACACCAGCACGTCGATGATCGCGCGGTTCATGAACTCCGCCGAACGTGCGTACCAGTAACCGTGGGTCAAGTTGGCTTCCAGCTGCAGCACACCCATCGGCAGCAGCGTCAGCACCGTCATCAGCGTCAGGCCGATGTTGAAGCTCCAGAACGCACCGCTGAGCAGGCCGTTGATCCAGCGACGCTCCGGCCGCATGCCACGCAGGCAATACAGCATCAGACCGATGCCGAGCATGCCGTAGACGCCGAACAGCGCGGTATGGCCATGGGCCGCGGTCAGGTTGGTGCCCTGCATGTAGTACAGCGCCATCGGGGTGTTGATCAGGAAGCCGAGCAGGCCGGCGCCCACCAGGTTCCAGAAGCTGACCGCGATGAAGAACAGGATCGGCCACTTGTAGCGCTGCATCCACGGCGTGGCACGGCCGTTCTTCCAGGTGTCGTAGGCCTCCAGCCCGATCAGCGCCAGCGGCACCACTTCAAGCGCGGAGATGCTCGCGCCCAACGCGATGATGCCGGTCGTGACACCCGCGAAGTACAGGTGGTGGAACATGCCCAACACACCGCCGGCCATGAACACGATGGTCGCGAACAACACGTTGATGGTCGCCGACTTGCCGCGCACCAGCCCCAGCTTGACGAAGATGAAGCTGATCACCGCGACCGCGAACACCTCGAAGAAGCCTTCCACCCACAGGTGCACGATCCAGAAGCGCCAGTAGGTGATGATCGAGATGTGGGTGTCCTCGCGCCACATCAGGCCGGCCGCGTACAGCAATGCGATGGCCACGGTGGACAGGAAGAACAGCCCGGCGATCGAGGTGGTCTCGTCCTTGCGGCGCAGTGCCGGCCACAGGGCCCGTCCCATCAGCAACAGCCACAGCAGCAGGCCGATGAACAGGAAGATCTGCCAGAAGCGTCCGATGTCGGTGTATTCCCAGCCCTGGTGTCCGAACCAGAAGTTGTGCTCGAGACCCAGCTTCTGCATCACCGCGAACCACTGGCCGGCGAACGCACCGACCACGATCACGATCAGGCAGACGAACAGGAAGTTGACGCCGAGACGCTGGAACTTCGGTTCATGCCCCGACATCGCCGGTGCGAGATACAGGCCGGTGGCCAGCCACGCGGTCGCGATCCACAGGATGGCCAGCTGCGTGTGCCAGGTGCGTGTGAGCGCGTAGGGCAGGAAGTCGGACAGCGCCAGGCCGTAGGCTTCCTGGCCTTCGACCTGGTAATGCGCGGTGGTCGCGCCCAGCAGGATCTGGGTCAGGAACAACGCCATCACCAGCCAGAAGTACTTGCCGACCGCGCGCATCGAGGGCGTCACCACGATGCTCAGCGACGGGTCCTTCAACGGCGGTTGGATCTTCGGTTCCTTCGCGTGCCAGACCGCGTAGTGCCACGCCAGCAACGCGATGCCGGCGATCATGAACAGGATCGAGAACATCGACCACATGAAGCTGCTGGCGCTGGGCTTGTTGCCCACCAGCGGCTCGTGCGGGAAGTTGTGGGTGTACGACAGGCCGGTGTCGTCATCCAGCCGCTCGGTGACCGTGGCCCACGACGCCCAGAAGAAGAACGCGGTCATCTGCCGGCGGTGCTCCATGTCCGGCACCGGGTTCTCGCGCAGGGCGTAAGCCTCGCGGAGCTCCGTGGTGGCCGGGTCGTTGGAGAACACGCTCATGTAGTGCGCGGCCACCTGCGAGATCGCCTGCGCACGCTCGTCGGAGACGGTGATCGTGCCGGTCTGCGGGTCGTAGGTATTGGTACGCAGTTGCGGCCGGATCTGCTGTTCCAGGCGCGCCTGCTCGGGTGCTTCCAGTTCCTCGTAGGTACTGCCGAACTCGGTACGCGCGCGCGAATCGAGCATCGCCACCGCCTCGCGGTGCAGCCACTCCGCCGACCAGTCCGGGGCGAGCAGGGCGCCATGGCCCCAGATCGAACCGTTCTGGTGGCCACCGATGCTCTGCCAGACCTGCCGGCCGGTATCGATGTCGTCTCGGGTGTACAGCACCTGGCCGCTCTCGCTGACCACCTGCTGCGGAATCGGCGGTGCGGTCTGGTAAAGATCGCGCCCCATCCACAGCATGATGCCGAAGCTCACGATCAGCAGGGCACCAAGCCCCAGCCATAACCGCCTCGTCGTATCCATATATCGGGTCTCCCATGAAGGTGCGCGCAGTCTGCGCACAGGCGCGAGGAAGCGACCTGACATGAGTCAAGTCGAGGATGGTTCAGGTCCAGTGTTGCTGGCGTTCAGCCTTGGCCCCCGGCCGAATCTGCCGCCGCGGATGTTATCTGCGGGTGAACGCCGCAGGCGGGGCGGGGTTTCTAGACCCGCAGGACGGGCTCGGCAAGCTCTTCCAGCCGCTCGCGATCGACCAGTTCCAGCTCGCGACGGTCGACCTGCAGCAAACCGTCCTGCTGGAACCGCCGCAGCACCCGGCTGACGGTTTCCGGCGCCAGGCGCAGGTAGTTGGCGATGTCGGTGCGCGCCATCGTCAGCTGGAAGCGGTTGGGCGAGAAGCCGCGGGCTGCTAGGCGTCGCGACAGCCCGATCAGGAATGCCGCCATGCGCTGGTCGGCGGTCCAGTCGCCGGCCAGCAGCGCGGCGCGGCCGATGTCGCGGCTGAGCAGGCGGAACAGGTGTCGCTGCAATCCGGGGAGCTGCGCGGCCAGCACCGAGATCTTCGGGAACGAGAACCGGCACAGCATCGCGGTGTCGAGCGCAACCGCGTTGCAGGGGTAGCGGTCGCCGTCGATGCCGTCCAGTCCGATGACTTCGCCCGGCAGGTGGAAGCCGAGCACGTGTTCGCGGCCGTCGCGGTCGATCACGTAGGTTTTGACCGTGCCGGCGCGGACCGCGGCGATCGCCTCGAACGGATCGCCCTCCCGGAAGATGTGCTCGCCGGCATGGAACGGCCCGACGTGCTCGACCAGCATGTGCAGATCGCGCAGGCCGCCCTTGTCCATGCCTTCGTCGAGGCAGGCCTGCGAGAACGCGCAGGTCGAGCAGAAATTCAGCCGGTCACCGTCGTCGGCGAGCGTACGCTCGTCCTGTCGCGGGAACACGGCCGGCGTCATGCCGGCTTCCATGAACCCCTCAGATCGCGCGTGAGAAGCGCGGCGTGGCGGTATCGGCGGGTCGGGCGGGGCCCGGCGTGTGTAGATAATGGTCGAAGCACATCGCCATGTTACGCAGCAGCAGGCGCCCGCGCGAGGTCGCGACGATCCGGTCCGGCTCGATCCGCGCCAGACCGTCGTCGACCAGCGGCTGCAGGCGCTCCAGCGAATCGGCGAAATAGTCGCGGAAATCGATCAGGTAGCGACGTTCCAACGCCCCGATCGGGATCTCGCCCTGGCACATCAGCCGCTGGATCAGGTCGGCACGCAACTGGTCGTCCTCGGTCAGGCGCATGCCGCGGAACACCGGCAGCCGTCCCTCGTCCAGCGCGATCTGCCAACTCGGCAGGTCGCGCGGGTTCTGGCTGAAGCTGTCGCCGATGTGGCTGATCGCGCTGACGCCCAGCCCGACCAGGTCGGTGTCGGCGTGGGTGGTGTAGCCCATGAAGTTGCGGTGCAGGCCGCCGCGCAGCTGGGCGGTGGCGAGGTCGTCGTCGGGCAGGGCGAAGTGGTCCATGCCGATGTAGACGTAGCCGGCGGCCGTGAGCTTCTCGATAGCCAGTTGCAGCAGGCCGAGTTTTTCGCTGGGCGAGGGTAGGTCATCGGCGTTGATCTGGCCCTGCGCCTTGAACAGCTCCGGCAGGTGCGCGTAGCTGTAGACCGCCAGCCGGTCCGGCCGCGCCGCGACCACGGTGTCGAGCGTGCGTGCGAAGCCGATGTGGGATTGCTTCGGCAGGCCGTAGATCAGGTCGACGTTGACCGAACGCATGCCGTTGTCGCGGCAGGCGTCGATGATCGCGACCGTCTCCTCGACCGACTGGATGCGGTTGACCGCCTGCTGCACCGCCGGGTCGAAATCTTGCACGCCGAGGCTGGCGCGGTTGAAACCGATCGCCGCCAGCTCGGCGACGTCGGCGGGCTTCACGAAGCGCGGGTCGAGTTCGATCGACAGGTCGCGCTTGTGCGAGTCGGAGAAGCGGAAGTGGCTGCGCAGGCTGTCGACCACGTCGGCCAGTTGCGCTGGCGAGAGGAAGTTGGGCGTACCGCCGCCGAAGTGCAGCTGGATCACCTCGCGGTCGCGGTCGAACAGCTCGGCCATCATCGCGATCTCGCGGTACAGCCGGACCAGGTAGGTTTCACCACGCCCGAGGTCGCGGGTGATGATGCGGTTACAGCCGCAGTAGAAGCACGGGCTTATGCAGAACGGCACGTGCACGTACAGCGACAGTCGGCGCGGAATGGGGTCGCCGTTGCTGGCGGTCGCCGCCTCGCGCAGCTGGGTCTCGCCAAAGCTGCCGCTGAACTGCGGCGCGGTCGGGTAGGACGTGTAGCGCGGACCGGGCCGGTCGTAGCGGCGCAGCAGCTCGGTATCGAAGGCGGGCGTGGTAGTCATGCGGTACAGGCTAGGGACGTGCCGGCAGCCCCGCCTTGACTGTCGTCAACCGCGTCGCATTCAGCAAAGGAGCGCGGACAAAAAGAAGCGGCGACCGATTCTTCATCGGTCGCCGCCGTTTGCGGGTTGCCGGCAGGCCGGCGCGTGGGCGATCAGCTGCCCAGCTTCAACGTGCCCTTCATGATCGAGGAGTGCCCCGGGAAGGTGCAGACGAAGTTGTACTGCTCGCCGGCCTTGATCTTGGCGACCGGGATCTTGACGGTGGTCGACTCGCCACCGCCGATGACCTTGCTGGCGGCGATTACGCGGCTGTCGCCGGCCTTGACGTAGTTGGCGGCGACGCCGGCCTTCATACCATCGGCGTTGATGCCGGCGATGTCGGCGCTCTTGCCGACCACGAAGTTGTGGCCCATCACGGTCTTGGGCAGTTGGCCGACGTGCTTGAGGGTGACGGTGAAGTCCTTGCACGACGCCGGTACGACCAGCTCGCTGGTGGTGAACTTCATCGCGTCGGTGCTCTCGACCGTCGCACTGCAGGTGGCGGCATTGGCCGGGCTGGCCATGAACATCGCCGGGAGGGCCACGGCACCAAGTACGGCAGCGAGGGAAAGCTTGCGGATCATCAGTTTGCTCCAGTGGGGTTGGTCGTTTCGATGGGTGCAGTCTCGCGCGGGATCGGCCCGGACGAATTGATCCAGATCAGGGCGACGGCACTTCGTTCCGACGAACATTCCATCCGTACCCAAAGCACCAGGAGGACGACACATGACCCACGTCGTCACCGAGAACTGCATCAACTGCAAACACACCGATTGCGTCGAGGTATGCCCGGTCGACTGCTTCCACGAAGGCCCCAATTTCCTCGTCATCGACCCGGTCGAATGCATCGACTGCACCCTGTGTGTCGACGAGTGCCCGGTGGGTGCGATCTACGCCGAGGGTGACGTACCTGCCGGCCAGGAGCCGTTCATCGCGATCAACGCCGAACTGGCACCGACGTGGCCGGTGATCGACAAGCGAATCCCGGCGTTGCCCGATGCGGCCAAGTGGGATGGCGTGCCGAACAAGCTCGCGCTGCTGATCCGGCAGGCGGTCATGCCGGAACCGGAAAACATCTGAGGACCGAACCGTGGAATGTCGACTCACGCCCAACACACCGCTGCCGCAGCCGGAACTGATCGAAGGCGCGTTGCTGGACGCCGACCCCGCCGCCGTGTTCGACATCGATCCGGCCGCCGGCCTGCGCATCGCCACCTCGCTCGGCGTCGACGAACTGCGCGCGCTGCTGCAGGCGCTCGGCTGCGAGGTGTCGCGCGAGCAGATCGAGGTGCTGCCGTCGATCTGCTGTGGCGGGTGTAGCGGCTAGCGGCGTTATGCGCCCCGCGGCAACACCGTCAGCACGCGGGCGATGAACTGGTGGAACTCCTCGAGGTAGTCGGCCAGGAATTTCGCGGTGCCGGGATCGGCAATCTCGCCGGCGTCGTTGAGGAAGCCGTCCTTGAACTGGATGTAGGCCTCCGGCGAGTTCATCTGCGGCGAGTTGAGGAAGCCGAGGATGCTGCGCAGGTGCTGTTGACCCACGGCGGTGCCGATCGCGCCGGGCGAGGTCCCGATCACGCCCGAAGG
>JBOHYC010000104.1:0-1974 GCA_050737755.1 Lysobacter sp. | reverse complement strand
GAAGCGGGGCCTTGGCCGGGGCGGGCCGACCGGTTCGGTCGACCATCCATGGCCGACTCACCGGCCGCGGCCATCCATGGCCGCTTCGGTCCGCCCCGGCCAAGACCCCGCGTCGCGCGTGTGGTGTACGGCGTTGATGCACACGACATGCGCCACTCCCGCACCCTGTAGGAGCGACGTAAGTCGCGACCCTCTGACCCCTCGTCCCGTCGATCGACACGCTTCCCCGCATCCCACCCCAGCCGCCCACCGCCAAACCTTCACGACCCGTTTCGACCCGCCACGGCAGGCTCGTCGGCGGGGTCTCCGTCGAAGGAAGATGCACCCGCGATGCCACCGCGCGAAACCACAGCCGACACGGTCCGTCGTCGGATGCGACGGACAACGCACCGCGCTTGCGTCGGTGGTGCGGTGCTGCTGGCGCTGACCGGCTGCGGCGGCGCTTCTTCGACACTCGACCCCGCCGGCGTCGAAGCGGACACCATCGCCCGCCTGTTCTGGCTGATGGCGATCGGCGCCATCGTGGTCTGGCTGGTTGTCGTCGCCATCGCCCTTCATGCCAGCCGCCAGCGCGACGATCCGCCCGACCGCCGCCGCGCGCACCGCTGGCTGATCGTGGGCGGCGGCGTAATCATCCCCACCGTCGTGCTCGGCGCGCTGCTGGTGCACGGATTGATATTGATGCCGCAGTTGCGCGAGCCCGCGCCACACGATGGCCTGCGCATCGCGGTGTCGGGCGAGCAATGGTGGTGGCGGGTGACCTACCGGCCCGACGATGCCGCGCCGGTGGTGCTCGCCAACGAGATCCGCCTGCCGGTCGGACAACGCGTCGAGTTCATCCTGACCAGTCCCGACGTGATCCATTCTTTCTGGATCCCGTCGCTCGGCGGCAAGCTCGACATGATCCCCGGCCGCACCACCACGCTGGTGCTTGAGCCGACCCGCACCGGCACGTTCCATGGCGCCTGCGCCGAGTACTGCGGCACCTCGCATGCGTTCATGCAACTGGCGGTGGTGGTGATGGAGCCCGAGCCGTTCGCGCGCTGGCTGCAACACCAGGCGGCGCCGGCGGGTCCGCCGAACGACACGCTCGCACGCCGCGGTGAAAGCGCGTTCCAGAGCACCGGTTGCGGTGCCTGCCACAGCGTCCGCGGCACTCCGGCCGCCGGCGTGGTCGGCCCCGACCTGACCCACGTCGGCAGCCGCCTGCGCCTGGCCGCCGGCACACTGCCCAATGACGCCGCCGGGTTCCAGCGCTGGATCGCCGACACGCACACGGTCAAGCCCGAGGCGGTGATGCCGGAGTTCGGGATGCTGCCCGAAGCGGACGTGCGGGCCATTGCGGTCTATCTGGAAGGGCTGCAATGAACGCCATCGACGACAATGATCGGAGCCAGGCCGAACGGCTGCACACGACCTGGAAAACTCCCACCGGCTGGCGCTACTGGTCGTCGGTCAACAACAGCCAGGTGGGCCGGTGGTACACGGCCACCGCGATCACGTTCTTCCTGTTCGCCGGGGTACTGGCGCTGCTGATGCGCGTGCAACTGGCGCTCCCCGACAACGACTTCGTCAGCGCGACCACCTACAACCAGATGTTCTCGCTGCACGGCTCGGTGATGATGTTCCAGTTCGCGGTGCCGATCTTCGAGGCGTTCTCGATCCTGGTGCTGCCGTCGCTGCTTGGTGCGCGCGACCTGCCGTTCCCGCGGCTGTCCGCCTTCGGCTTCTGGTGCTTCCTGATCGGTGGCGTGTTTGTCTGCGGCTCGATCTTTTTCGACGCCGCGCCGCAGGGCGGCTGGTTCATGTACCCGCCGCTGACCACCGAATACCAGGACGGACTCGGCGCCGACATCTGGCTGCTCGGGCTGAGCTTCATCGAGATCGCGTCGATCGCGGCCGCGGTCGAGCTGATCGTCGGCGTGCTCAAGACCCGGCCGCCGGGCATGCGGATCAACCTGATGCCGCTGTACG
>JBOHYC010000103.1:0-2126 GCA_050737755.1 Lysobacter sp. | reverse complement strand
CCCCGCATCGCGTCAACGGCCGCGAACTGGTCGACGGCGGCCTGCTCGCACCGTTGCCGATCGCCGCCACCCGGCTGTCGGACGCACACCGGCTGATCGCGGTCGACATGAACAGCTGGCCGATGACGCCGCCCGGCGTTCCGGCCAAACCCGAAACACCGGAACCGCGCAGTGGCGACGAGGCGCCAGCGCATTCGCGGCTGCTCGACTGGATCGAGCACCGCTTCCAGCGCAATGGCGACGGGCCGGATGGTGACGCTTCGCCCCACTACGGTTTCACCGAACTGATGGCGCGCTCGCTCGACACCATGCAGGCCCAGATCGCCCGCGTGCAGATGGCGCTCGACCCGCCCGAACTGGTGATCCGGATCCCGCGCGATGCCTGCCAGTTCTACGAGTTCTGGCGTGCGAAGGAGCTCATCGCGATCGGTCGCGCGGAGGCCGACAAGGCGCTGGACGAAGCCGGGTACTGATTGCGGGGACACCAACAGCCCGCCCCCAATGTAGGAGCGACGTAAGTCGCGATCGCACGGCGATCCCGGATATCAGTGAAATCGCGACTTACGTCGCTCCTACATCGAAGCAGACCCCGCAGGACCTGACGAGGCGATAGGTAAAGCCGAATGTGCCTGATCCGCGTGCACGCCATCGCCCCGCCAAGTCGCAGCCCCTGAGATACCCCGGCGCAATCCTGCGGCTCCAGTCACCCAGGAGCCGCGCCATGACCCGTTCCGCCCCGACCGCCGCCGAACCGATCGACCCACGCCTCGAAGACGTCCTGCGCTACGCCATCGCGATCGGCGCGACCCTGTTGCTGCTGGTGCCGGCGGCCCGCGGTTCCAGCGAAATCTTCGGCTGGCTGCCACTGTGGCTGCTGGCGATGCCACTGAGCGCATGGTGGGCCGTGCACCGCTTCGGCCTGCGCGCGGCTACCGCAGAACGCCGCGACCACACCACGCGTCGCCGCCGGAGTGGCCCGCAAGCCCGTCGTCGCGTGCGGCCACTGGCCCGTCCCGCGTTGCCAAGGGCCGCGTAAAAAAGCGGCCCCATGTAGGAGCGACGTCAGTCGCGATTTCACTGATATCCGGAGTCGCCGTGCATTCGCGACTCACGTCGCTCCTACAACGAAGCGGCCCGAAGCCCAGCCAACCGGACGGGAGCCGGTGCGTGGGGGATTGCGCAAAAGCGGCCATGGATGGCCGCGGCCCGAGTCAGGGCAGGACGCCCTGACCGAGGGCTGGAGCAATCCCCCACGCGCCGGCTCCCGCGCGAGCAACTTCCCGAAGATCCAGTCACGGGAGTTCCCAGAAGTCCGCATTCCAGCAGCTCGCATTCCAAAGACCCCGTTCGCCAGCTGTACGCGAGTGACTTCGCGCACGCCACCCGCCAGCCGCCCCCGTGCTAGCTTGCGGGTTTCGCCTTCCCGCCCCACCGATACCCCGGAGCGCCCATGTCCACGCTGTCGCAGGCCGTCCAGGCCGCCATCCTCGTCGCCGGCCTGACCACCGTCGCGGGTGCCTCCCACGCCCAGGAGCCCACCGTGACCGATCCCTACCTCTGGCTCGAAGACGTCGAAGGCGAGAAAGCCCTCGACTGGGTCAAGGCCCGCAACGCCGTGACCGAAGCCGAACTGGCGGCCTCCCCCGGGTTCAAGCAGCTCGAAACGCAGATCCGCGCCATCCTCGACTCCGACGCCAAGATTCCCTACGTCGGCAAGATCGGCGACCACTACTACAACTTCTGGAAGGACGCGCAGCACGAGCGCGGCCTCTGGCGCCGTACCACGCTGGAGTCCTACCGCACCGACAGCCCCGAGTGGGAAACCGTCATCGACCTCGATGCCCTCAACAAGGCCGAGGGCGAGAACTGGGTCTGGCACGGCGCCGATTGCCTGCCGCCCGAGTACCAGCGCTGCCTGGTCGCGCTGTCGCGCGGCGGCGCCGACGCCGACGTCACCCGCGAGTTCGACCTGGCCGGCAAGCAGTGGGTCGAAGGCGGCTTCTTCCGCGACGAAGCCAAGGGTGGCCTTGGCTGGATCGACCGCGACAACGTCTACGTCTACACCGACTTCGGGCCCGATGCCGATGGCCAGAGCACGCTCACCGAGTCCGGCTACCCGCGCATCG
>JBOHYC010000102.1:0-6679 GCA_050737755.1 Lysobacter sp. | reverse complement strand
GCTCTACAAGGGCGTAGGCTGCCTGATCTTTGCCGATGGCAATGCCTGGGGCGCGGGCGGCGGCGAACTGATCCAGATCGAGCACGACGCCAGCGGCGCCTGCTACCAGCCGTAAGCCATCGGCCGCGGCGCGACAGGCACGACCAAAGCCCCGCATTGCGGGGCTTTTTTTGACATCGCCCGCTAGAACAGCACCGCGTGCTGCCCGCGCGCGCCCTTATCAAGGCCGCGGAATACCACGGATCCGCTGGCACCATCCCACGCAAACGGAGCGTCGTCATATGGACTGCGCAGCGCCGCATCACGCACGGCGGCCGCCGCATCTTCACGCCCGGTGCCTTCGCTCCGGAGGGTGGCGACCAACAGTGCGGCGCGCCGCTGTCCCTCAAGGTCGGCGGCACGCGCGACGTAGTTCGCATAGAAGGATGCGCTAGCCATCGCGTCGAGCAGGGTGCCGACCGGGTTGTACGCCGTGAAAGGCAGCCGCGCTTGTTTCTGCGGCCGCGCGAGATGTTCGAGTGCCGGGCCGAGCTCCGGGTAGGGCAGTTCCGACAGCGTGCCCACCCGCATCATGCGATCGGCGGACCGGTTGACCGTCGCCTGCTCCTGATAAAGGGGACGCAGGAGGAAGTCGGAAACGCGCTGATGGGACGCGGCTCCCGGCCCATCAGGCGACAGGGCCGTCCGCAGCGCGCTGGCTGCGAAGTGCCATTCGCCCCCAAGCGTTCGTGCGAGCGAACGCTCGGCCACGGTCAAGGGCGTGCGCCAGGAGGGCGGCAGGGCCGTGTCGGCGAGGTCTTGCGGCAACTCGCGCAGCGCAAGGTTGCCGAGTGCGAAGTTCCGACTGACCGCGGCCACGGCGATCATCTTGGAAATCAGCAGGTCGGACGAGGCCAGCACCTGCCGCCAGAACACCATGTCACGCTCCAGCAGGTCGCGCACGCCCACCGGGTCACCCGCCAGGGCCAATTGCCGCGCATCGAGCAAGTGCAGCTTCTGCGCCTCCATCGCATGCTGGTAGGCCGGCAGTGGCAAATTCAAGTTATCGGGGATCGGCTCGCGCCACCCCTCGCTGGCCAGCATGCGGCGATACCGTTCAAGCAGCCACTGCTCCGACTCCAGCCACTTCGTGAGCGCCCCGGGATGGGCATCCAGTGCCTTCGCGCAAGCCAAAGCCTCGCCGCATGCGGTGGCAAGCGCGGCGACTTCGGCGCTGCGCGCGTCCATGTAATCCGGATCCGCACCCGGCGCGACCGCCAGGCTCTGCATCGCGAAATAGCCGTTCGCGGCATCGGCCAGCTCCGGGCGGTCGCGGTTCATGGCGACCAGTCGCTGCGCGCTGGCGGAAGGCGGCTCGTCGTTCCAGTTGACCAGTACCAACGCCAGGTAGACGAGGATCGGAAGCCCCACCAGCGCGGCCAATGCCCACGCGAACCCGCGCATTACCCCTGTCTTGTTCATTGCGTTTCCCCCGAAGAATCCATTCGCAAAGCCAGTCCACTGACTCGCCGCACCAAGCCATGATGACAGCACGCCTACAGACCATCGACTTTACCGAGCGCGTGTCGGCGGTGTTCAGAAGTTTGCGATGAGGAAAAACCCGTCAATTGCCGCCGGTATCTTCCATCGGCGGATACTGACGGGTCAGCACGTGGGCAATTCGCTTGCGCATCGCCGGCGAAAACGGTTCACCGAACTTGCTGCTCACCATGAAGCCGGGGTTGTGACAGTTGGTGACCAGTACGTCGGGGCGTTGGACGGAATTTTGTGTGTACCACCCGGGCAGCGCTAGCACTGGAATAACGCGGACCGGTTCGCCTACCCCGCTCTCTAGGAACCGTGCAAGCCATTGCGCTTGCCGACGTGCCTGCTCTATCGGCTTGGTCTCAACGTGCTTCGGGAATCTAAGCCGGGTGCCGTCGTAGTCGACACGTGCAGAATCCCGGCCACCTTCCGCGGGCTTTCGGCGGGACTTGGTTTCGACCGCGAATACCGCTCCCTGTCCGATCACGATGTGGTCGATGTTGAAGTTGTCCGCCGGAAGGTCGTGGTAGACCAACGCGCCATCGGCCATGAGGGGCATCAGGCACTGCGCCACGGCCAATTCGGCCGCCCGACCCTGCACATACTTTCGTCGCTGGCTCGCGTGATGAATCAGCCCCCACGCGCTCCAGGCCAACATCGCCAGCCCGACCAAGGCAAAGATCGCGTCACCCACGCCGAACTGGATCAGCGACCAATCTTTCACCACTCGATCCATTCGAGCGAGTAACCAAGCGGCCAGCACAACCGGACCCACCAACATCGCTACTGCGGACTTCTCGTGGAAGCCCTCGTCATGTTTTTCGATGGAGCGGCGCAAGCCCTCTCCCGGCAGATTCAACACATTGAAAGTCAAAGGTGATTTGCGGCGGTCGCGTCGCCGGATAAAGCGCCAGACGAACAGCATTCCGATGACAATCAACGCCGGAAGCAGAATGGCTGCGATCAAAATCAAATGGGTCACAGTTGAATCCTTTTGCCTAGGCCACTTCTTGAAGTCCGACGGCTTTCAACAGCTCGTACATCGGGTCGTAGATCGATGGTGCGCGTGTCGCATCCGCATCCTCGCCTCGCGGAATCACCAGCACCGTGCCCTGGCGTGCACGCGTCAGCAACACCCGGTAGGCGTTAAGCAAATAGCGGCGACGGTCGTCCTTCAATACCCGTTGCCACTTGTCGCCCTTGAAGCCATAGAAGTCCCACGCGCTACCTGAGTAGCGCAGGTCGCCGTCCCAGACCACGCAGGTCCAGTCCAGCTCCAATCCTTGCACCTGAAATTCGGTGGCTACGTCTTCGAGGTAGTAAGAGGACCGGGTGTCCTCCTTGCCTGCGAGGAACCAATGCACCGGGTCGACCTGCACCCGAACATCGATTGCGTGGGGCTTTAGCCGCTGGGCCTGCGACGACACCACCATTCCGTACCGCTCGGAACCCCGCGCCCGGCTTCGCAGCCAGCGCTTCGCCGCTGGAAGATCCCGTGTCAGCAGGATGGGGAATCGCTCAGTCACCTCGGGAAGCATCGCTCGCGCCCCTTCCGTATCGAGGTCGAGCAGGCGATTGACGAACTCTGACACCCGCTCCGATCGAAATGAGCGCACTGACGTACTCAAGTGCAGCGAGGCGGATTGATGGAGCTTGCCGCGAGTACGGGTGGCCTCAAGTTGTTCGCGCATCACCTCATCGCGTGCGTCCAGCTCAGGTGACACGTAAACCTGCCACTCCGGGAACCTGCGGCTCAACGATGCCAACCACTCACTGATGCCCGCCTCGCCCCGGTTGATTTCCTGCCCGGTGCCGACCAGGCAGACCACCACCGCCCAATCCGGATGCCGATCGAGGCAGGAGATCAGGAACTCGGGCTCGGACTGGTCGAAGCCGGGCAGCCCACGCTTGCGCTGCATAAAGGACGCGGTCTGTTCCAGATTCCACGCACGTTGCGCTTCATCAAAGATCGCCACGTGGTCGTGCGGTGGGCGCGGATCGGCCAGCCCGTAGTCGCGGAAATGGTGAACCGCTTGGACGAACGTCTTTACCTGACGGCGCGCCTCGCCAATTTTTAGCGTCTGACCCAGCTCCTTCTCGCGCCGGACACGATCGCGCGCCAATGCCTCATGCAGCACCTTGACCAGCGGACCGTTGCCAGACAGATAAACGGCGTGCAGCTCCGCCTCGGCATCGGTGCTGTGGGTCGCCACATCCAGACCGACCAACGTCTTGCCCGCCCCCGGCACGCCGGTGACAAAACAGACGGCCTTGCTACCCGTCTCCCGCGCCTCGCGTATCACTCGTGTAAGAAAGCCGGATGTCTCACCCAGGTTGGCCGCATCACTGCGTGAGATGTCATCGACCGAGTGCCGCGCATACAGCGCGATAGCGGCCTCGACGATCGTCGGCGTCGGCCGGTAGCGGCCCGTCACCCAGTCTTCGGCGTCGATGGTTTCACCGCCGGCGAATTCCAGTGCCTGCTGCAGCGCTTCGCCCAGCGTGCCGGCGTTGCAGCGAAGCGCCGCATAAAGCCCGTCTGCCGCGGGGTCAGTCGTGATGCAAAGCGCGCTGGGCGGCGCGTGAGTCGCCACCAGTACTGGCACCAACGGAATGTGGTGACTCGGTTCGTGGAAATTCTTCAGATCGAGGGCGTAGTCCACCACCTGATCAATGTCCGCTGGGAGGAAGGCCTTAGCCCCTACCTTGAACTCGATCACAAACACCACGTGGTCGATGACAGCGACCGCATCTACGCGCCGCCCGAGCCGCGGAATGTCGAATTCGAGGAACAGGTGTCCACGCTCGAATGGGCCCAGTGTGTCCCGGAGCGTTCTCAACGAACCTAGCCAAGCCTGGACTTGAGTCTGGTCAACGTCGAATGCCGATTGCGCGGTGAGGTGCCCGATTACTTCTTGATCAGACGCCGCGAGAAAGGCCGCTATTGAATCGCCATAGCCATAGCGCCGCAGCAGGCCGCTGTGTCGTTTGGTTTCCATTTGTTCCCCCATGCCACAGCCAGGATAGCCGTGATCGGCTCGGGGCTGCCGGTGGTGACGTCGGGAACCTCAGCACTGAGGATCCATACATCGATACCGGATACGAAAAAGCCGCCCGAAGGCGGCTTCTTCTTGGAACTGTGCGGGCGACGTCAGGCCGGCACGGGTTCCTTCTTCGGCGCCGGCTCATCGACCTCGCTGCGGCTGCCACGCTTGAAGCGCGTGCCTAACTGCCGGCGCAGGTCGTCCAGGCCGTAGTCGCCGCCGGACAGCTTGAGCTGCGCAAGGAACAGCCCCGCCTATAAGGACGGGTCAATCAGATACTTCTCGCCGGTCGACTTGCGCTCGTACGCAGCCAGGATCTCCGGCTGCAGCGCATCCGCGAGGCTGATGGTCTTCGTGTAGTGGCTGGCGAAGGTCGTCCCGAGCTCATCCACGACACGTTGGCGCATCCGCGCCACGACCTCCTTCCCCGCCTTCTGCATGAACGGGAAGAGAAGCCATCCGCCGACGCTCCAGGCAAAGCCGAACGTCCGATTGATCACGGTCGGCCCCGTGTCCAGGCCGCCATAGATATAGACCTGCTTGAACGCGTCCGAGCCGTAGCGGTTGTACGTGGTGACGCCGCGGCTGGCCACCGTTTCCATCGCCTGCAGGATCTGCCCGGCCAGCTTGCCGCCACCGATGGCGTCGAAGCCGATGGTTGCACCGGTGTCGGCGATCGCTTCGGTCAGTTCGGCCTGGAAGTCCGGCGACGTGCTGTCGACGATGTGGCGTGCGCCGATGTCGCGGAGGATCGCCGCTTGCGCGTTGCTGCGCACGATGTTGACCAGCCCGATGCCGTCCGCAAGGCAGATCCGGTTGAGCATCTGGCCCAGGTTGGAAGCAGCGGCGGTATGCACGATCGCGCTGTGTCCCTCGGCCTTCATCGTTTCGGTGAAGCCAAGCGCGGTCAGCGGATTGACGAACATCGACGCGCCGTCCGCAACGTCCGCGTCATCGGGCAGCACGATGCAGTCCTGCGCCCGCAGTTTGCGCAGCTGCGCGTACATCCCGCCGCCCAGCATCCCGACTTTTTTGCCAAGGAAATGCTGCACATTGCCGCCCGCTTTGACGACGGTACCCGCGCCTTCGTTGCCGACCGGCAGCGACTGATCCAGCCGGCTGCGAATGGCCGCCAGGCGCTGCTGCGGAATGTCGGCGACCAGCACCGGTCGTTCCGGCGTGCCTTCGGCCCTGACCGTCGACACATCGGCGGGACCAAGCAGGAGCCCGAGGTCCGACGGATTGATGGGCGTGGCCTCGACCCGCACCACCAGCTCATCCGCGCCGGGTTCGTCCAGGGTGACCGTCTCCAGACTCAGACGAAGCTGTCCATCGGACGTCGCCAGCGACCGCAGTTCCAATCCATTCGTCTTGTCCATCTCTGCTACCTCATCGGGGTTGTGCGCGGCTACAGCAGGAATACCCCGCCGGTCGACACCGGAGGACGCGGAGCACCCCGGGGGCGCAGCATTTCCACCACCTCCATGAGATCGATCCACGCCTGGATCGGGTCGGCCGGCTCCGGCATGCGCTCCACACCGCCTTCGCTCACCAAGACGACCCGGTCGCGATCAGTTGCGGACTTCGTCGATGAGTTCATCAAGCAGATCCTCCTGTTCAAACAGACGGAAATACTCCCTCAGCTGCTCCCGGTCGAGGGTCTCGCGGTGCGCGCGCATCAGGGCCCGGATATCGTCCAGGTCGCGGGTGCGCGTTGGGTCATTGACGTACCCCTGCAGCTTGAATGCAACCAGCCCCTCGGCACTGATCACCCGCAACCGTCCCATCGGCGTGTCCCGCTCATCGGCGGCCGCCAGCAGCTGTCGGGCAATGGGACGATGCGCGTACAACAGGTCGAGACCTTCCTCGCCACGCAGGTAGTTGGCCGCATCCGCACTGCGATGGATGCAGTGGTACCCCAGTTCCAGCAGGAGTTCGTGCAACCGGTCGGCATCGTCGGCGTCGACGAGAAAGTCGACATCACGGGTGGCGCGAACGACATTGTGGGCGGCAAGCGCGAGCCCGCCGATCAGCGCCGGCGGGGTCTGCAACCGGGTGAAGGCGACGAGGGATTCCCTGATCTGGGCAAGCAGGCTGGCCATCCGCGCATC
>JBOHYC010000101.1:0-2212 GCA_050737755.1 Lysobacter sp. | reverse complement strand
GTCACGTGCCGGTTGCGGCATTCGCGACACTCGAAGGCGAGCGGCTGCAACTGCACGGACTGGTCGGTTCGGCCGAGGACGGCCGCATCGTGCGCACGCAGGCCGAAGGGACGTCGGCCGAAGCGCTGGGGCGCGAGGTCGCCCAGACCCTGCTGGCCAACGGTGCCGGTGAACTGCTGGGCCTCTGACGCGCCATCTCGCCGCCGGTCCGTCTCAAGATGTAGGAGCGACGTAAGTCGCGATTTCCACGATATCCGTCTGTTGATACACGCCCGGATTCGAGGAGTCGCGGAGATGCCGATACCGGGAGTTCGCGCGCAGCGCGCAGAACGTGACCGTGAGGAAATCGCGACTTACGTCGCTCCTACAAAAAACAAAGGTGCCTCAGAACCGCCGGCGCAGCTCCAGGGATGACTCCGCCGATTCGGTGCCGCTGCGGCCGTACTCGTCGTGGCGGATGGTGAAGTCCGACTCCAGCGTCCACGCCGGCCACAGCGACACGTCGAGTCCGACCGACTGCTTGACGAACGTCGTGCCCTGGCCGGTCTCGAACTGGATGCGCTGGTTCCACTCGGCGCGCGGGGTGATCCGGTGGCCGATCTCCACCACGCCGCGCATCACCGGCCCCGGCATGTGGATGCCGTCATCGCTCAGCGGCGCCAGCCGGTAGCCCGCTCCCAGTTGCACGCCTACCCGGGTCGGACCGTTGCGCACCGCCTCTACCCGGTAGCGGGTGCCGATGCGCCAGTCGTTGGAGTAGCTGGCGGCACTTTCACGCGACCGCGCCGATACGTGCAGGCCGATCCACGGGGTACTGCGCGGCAACGCCGGCCCCGGTCGGGCGCCGGATTCCGGAACTATCAGGGACTCCGATGACGACCCCATCCGGCGCCATTCCTCGTCACCGCAGCGGGTCGAATAACAGAACAGCCGCAGTTGCCCCGGGTCGCTGCCAAGCGCGGCCAAGGTGGGGTCGGCGGGGAACGCCGGCGACGGCAATGTGACGAACGGAGCGGTCAACAGGACCAGCCCCAGAAGGCCCGGCATGGCGCCTCCGGTCCGCGGTGAGACGTGGATTATGCCAAGGCCGGGGCGTCCCCGCAGGCCGGGATGCCGTGCGGTTCAGAAGCCATAACTGACATTTACCGTGGTCAGGGTGTCGGTCCTGTGGATGCCCGGCAACACGTCGGTGTTGTGGCGCACCTCCACCCCGGCCTTCAGGGCCAACGCGTCGGTCATCTTGACCAGCACGCCGACGTCGTTGCGGACGAACGTGTTGTCCCGGCCCGCCTCGACCAGCAGGGTGTCGTAGACCGAGGTCGACGTGTTGAACCGGTGGCCGAAGTCCATGTTGCCGCGCACGACGCCGCCGTTCTCGTGGACACGCACGTCCTGAAGTTTCGACCAGCGGTAACCGGGACCGATCTCGAAATCCAGGTGGGTCGCCTCTGTCTTGACCGCCTCATGGCTGTAGCCGAACGCGAGGGTCGACTGATACTCGTAGGCGGCCACGTGGTCACGCTCGGTGCGCGCCGAACCGAATACCCGGCGACGCTCGCCGAAGCGGCGGTGGCTCTTGCCGAAGGCTTCGTACCGGTAGGCGCTCTCGATGTCGTCCTGCTGGCCGTACAGGAAGGCCAGGCCAACCTCGTGCTTCCAGCGTTCATCGTCGCGGCTCAGGCCGAGTTTGCCGATCAGGGTCTGGCTGTCGGTGTTGCCGTGCGACAGGGCCAGGCCAAGCTCGCCGTTGCCGCTCCAGCCGCGGGTGTCGTCGGCAGGGATCTCGTTGGCGTGGGGGACGCCTGGCACCATGGCCGCGGCCATCGCGGCGGCCAGGATGAACTTGCGCATGGACAACTCCGGCGGGAACAAAAAAACGGCCGGATATCGATCGGCCGCCGGCGCATTGTCGATGCCGGGCAATGAACTTTCGCGGAACCCGCGCTACGCCACGCCGCCTACGGCTTGCGCGCGCTTTTCACCAGGTACAGGCCGACGGCGAACACCACCGCCGCCATCAGCACGCTCGGCAACAGCCCCAGCAGCGCGGCCGACATCGTTTCCGGACTGGCCTGCATGTCCATACCGATCGGATCGATGACGCCGTAACCCAGCATCACGATCAGCGCGAAGGCGATCGCGACGCACAGGTAACCGGCGTACAGGCGCATGCGTTTCATGGTGTCCTCCTCGTTTGCGGCGCCAAGTGTGC
>JBOHYC010000100.1:0-13171 GCA_050737755.1 Lysobacter sp. | reverse complement strand
GGTGGCGGTGTCGTCGCTGGCGACGGTGTACGCGCTGTCGGCGGCCAATGACGATGCCGCGACCGCGGCGCTGACACCGGTGATCTCCGACACCTGGTCGCTGGCGACCGCGCTGTCGCTGCTGGTGTGGTTCATCTACGCACCGATGTGCATCTCGACGCTGGCCACGATCAAGCGCGAGACCAACTCGTGGAAGCAGGTCGGCATCGCCACCGGCTACCTGTTCGGACTGGCCTACCTGGCGTCGCTTGTGACGTACCAGGTCGCGGTGCTGCTGGGAGCGGGATGATGGAAGCCGGCCTGCTGCTGCAGTACACGGTCATCGCGCTGGCGGTGCTGGCCAGCGCGGTCTATGTCGCACGCCGGCAATTCCCGGCCGTGGTGCGCAAGTTACGGGTTCTGGTCGCCGTGCCGATGGTGCGCGAAGGCAAACCGCGCTGGTTGCAGCGCCTCGGTCGCGCGGTGGCGCCGCCCGTGCGGGGCGATAACGGCAGCTGCGGAACCTGCAACGGCTGCGGCCCGGTCGACTGACCGGGCGCGCCGCTCATACAACTGTGTCGCTAGTGCTTGCGCCGGACTTTGTGTGCCGGCACCTCGGTCGCCTCCACCACCAGGCTGAAGGTGCGCTCGTCGCCGGGGTGCAACGCACCCACGCCGACCACCTGGCGATTGATTTCGCGACCGCGGCCATCGCGAATCGACAGCACCATCGAGTACTCGCAGGCACCGTCCCCCGGGGCAGGGATCGTGCCTTCGACCTGCAGCGGCGAGAACTTCACCGCTGCAGTGGCGTTGGCGTCGCTGTCGAAGCGCAAATGGCCGCGACACTGCGGGCAGACGCTGGAGCTCTCCAGGATCGTCGTCTTGCAATGCGGACAGGTGCGGGTCGCACCCGGCGTGCCGGGACGCGGGGCGGCGCTCATGCGGCGTCGTCGGTGCCCGTCTTGCTGCCGCCGGACTTGCCGCTGGAATGCTTGTCACCCCAGCCAAATTCGACTTGGCCGCGCATCCGCGAACCGGCGGCAACGGTCAGCGAACCGGCCTTGACGTCGCCGATCAGCGCGCCCGACGCCAGCACCTCGACCTTCTGCGCCGATTCGATGTTGCCTTCCAGCTCGCCGGCGATGATGACCGTCTGCGCACGCACGCCGCCGGTCAGCTTGGCGCCGGTCTCGATGGTCAGGTTGCCCTGCACGTTGACATCGCCGTTGAACTTGCCGGCGATGCGGACGTGGCCGGTGCCCTCGATCTTGCCCTCGATGGTCAGGTCGGCGGCGATCAGCGATTCCTTCAACTGCGTGTCGCCCGCGCGTTGCGGGGTCGACGACGTTGCCGGGGTAGGGACCGGAGCCTGCGTGGCCGGGCTGATGTCGCGGACCGGCGACGGGTCGAACTGGGCGGCCTCGGGCGAGGACGCTGGGGCGGGGGATGGAGAAGACTTGGACGGGGTGGTTTCTTTCCAGATGGCCATGATGGGTCCGGGGTTCAGGGGAACCCCAAACTTACACCCGCTTCACGTGGCCTTCATTGCGCAGTCGCACATCGGGGTGGCTGCTTCAGCCACGCGACAGGAAACCCGCGTTCATCGGTGAAGCCGATCACAGCCGGCCTGCGACGACTGCCAAGTCACATCCGGAACACGCCAAACCGCGTGCGAGGCTCGATCGGAGCGTTGAGCGAGGCCGACAGCCCCAATCCCAGCACCCGCCGCGTATCGGCCGGGTCGATGATGCCGTCGTCCCACAGCCGCGCGGTGGCGTAGTACGGGTTGCCTTGTGACTCGTACTGTTCGCGGATCGGCGCCTTGAACGATTCCTCTTCGTCCGGCGTCCACACCCCGCCACGCGCCTCGATGCCGTCGCGCTTGACCGTCGCCAACACCGACGCTGCCTGCTCGCCGCCCATCACGCTGATCCGCGCGTTCGGCCACATCCACAGGAAGCGCGCGCCGTAGGATCGCCCGCACATCGCGTAGTTGCCGGCGCCAAAGCTGCCGCCGATCACCACGGTGAACTTGGGCACGTGCGAGCACGCGACCGCGGTGACCATCTTGGCCCCGTCCTTGGCGATGCCGGCTTGCTCGTATTTCTTGCCGACCATGAAGCCGGTGATGTTCTGCAGGAACACCAGCGGGATGCCGCGCTGGTTGCACAGCTCGATGAAGTGCGCGCCCTTGAGCGCGCTCTCGGCGAACAGGATGCCGTTGTTGGCGACGATCCCGACCGGATAGCCGTGCAGGTGCGCGAAGCCGGTCACCAGGGTCTTGCCGTATCGCGCCTTGAACTCCTGGAACTCGCTGCCATCGACCACGCGCGCGATGACCTCGCGGATGTCGAACGGGCGGCGGGTGTCCTTTGGCACGATGCCGTATAGCTCTTCGGCGGCGAACAGCGGCTCGCGCGCAGGCTGGGTGGCGACTGGCAGTGTCTTCTTGCGGTTGAGCGTTCCCACGATCCCGCGCGCGATCTGCAATGCGTGGCGGTCGTCTTCGGCGAAGTGGTCGGCGACGCCGGAGATCGACGTGTGCACGTCGGCGCCACCGAGGGTCTCGGCATCGACCACCTCGCCGGTCGCGGCTTTCACCAGCGGCGGGCCGCCGAGGAAGATCGTGCCTTGCTCCTTGACGATGATGCTCTCGTCGGACATCGCCGGCACATATGCGCCGCCTGCGGTGCAACTGCCCATGACCACGGCGATCTGCGGGATGTTTTCCGCGCTCATCCGCGCCTGGTTGTAGAAGATCCGGCCGAAGTGCTCTTTGTCCGGGAACACCTCGTCCTGCAGCGGTAGGAACGCGCCACCCGAATCAACCAGGTAGACGCAGGGCAGGTGGTTCTCGCGGGCGATCTCCTGCGCGCGCAGGTGCTTCTTGACCGTCATCGGGAAGTAGGTGCCCCCCTTGACCGTGGCGTCGTTGGCAACCACCACCACTTCCTGGCCCTGTACGCGTCCGATGCCGCAGACCATGCCGGCAGCGGGCGCGGCCTCGTCGTACATGCCTTCGGCGGCCAGCGGCGCGATTTCGAGGAATGGCGAACCCGGGTCGAGCAGGGCGGTGATGCGGTCACGCGCCAGCAGCTTGCCGCGTGCGACGTGCTTGTCGCGGGCCTTGTCGCCGCCACCAGCGACTGCGCGCGCAAGTCGCGTATCGAGCTCTTCGACCAACGCGCGGTGATAGGCAACGTTGTCCTGGAATTCCCGCGAGCGCGGGTCGAGGGCTGAACTCAGAGCGGGCATGCGGTCACGGCCATGTGGGGACGACACAGGATAACCGCAGGGGAAAATCGTGGCCCGTCGACGCGGCCGGAATACGGGTTGGCAGCCCGACAAAAAAACGGGGCCCGCATTGCGCGGGCCCCGTCGAACTACCGGATTGATCGAATGATCAGTCCTGGACCTCTGCTTCGGCGGTGGCTTCGGCCTCGGCCTGCTCGTCAGCCATCGACGCCGACACGTTGTCGGCTGCGTCGCCGATGGCACCGGCCGCGTTGGCCTTGCCTTCCTCGTACGCTTCCTGGACCGGATCGGCGGCCGCGTCGACAGCGGCGGCGGCCGAACCCGCAGCAGCGGCAGTCGCGGCGGCAGCGGCTTCGGTGCCAGCGACGGCGGCGTCACCGGCGGATGACGCAGCGGCGGCAGCCTGGTCGCCGGCGATCTCGGCCTGAGTGGCGGCTTCGCTGGCTTCCTGGTCGGCGGTCGGGGAGTTGCAGGCGGCCAGGGCAAAGACGCTGGCGGCGAGAAGAATCGAAAGCTTGTTGTTCATGGGCTTACTCCTGATGTCGGCAGTGGAACTGCGTTAAAGGCGCCGGTGCTGCCGGCGGCGAAACTATTAACGCTCTGCCCGTAAAGCAATGTGAAGACGCAACAAAAAAGCCGCCGGCAAAATGCCGGCGGCTTTCAGATCAATCAACGCTGGCAGTATTACTGGCCGTCGTTGTTGGTCTCTGCGTCCGAACCGGCAGCAGCTTCTTCAGCCGCGTCCTGCGCCTGCTCGGCGGCGTCGGCTGCATTCTCGGCAGCGTCGGCAGCGTCATCGGCGGCAGTCATGTCGGTCGCACCGGCAGCGGCGTCAGCCGAGGTCGCAGCGGCATCCGCAGCGGCAGCGGCGGTGTCGGCAGCAGCCTGGGCAGCGTCGGTAGCCATCGCGTCGCCAGTGGCGGCGGCGTTGGCAGCGGCTTCGGAAGCCTCGCCAGCAGCCTCGGAGGCCTCGGCGGCGGCGTCTTCAGCCTGCTGCTGGTTCGAGCAGGCGACCAGGGCAAAGCCCATAGCCAGGGCGAGCAGCGCCTTGTTGAAAGTCATGGTTCATTCCTCGTCGATTAGTTGGACAACGCGCAATTGCGCGCCGATAACATGATGACAAGCCGGTGACGCCTGTCAAGCGGCGGCGCGTATTTTTTTAGTTAACGACGCGTTAACCGCAAGAGTTATTCAGACCTGCACATCTTTTTGCCCAAAGCTGTGCTAAAAGCGCCCGTCAAACCAGTTCCACGGCTATGGCAGTGGCTTCGCCGCCGCCGATGCAGAGCGATGCAACACCGCGCTTTGCGCCACGTGCACGCAGGGCGTTGAGCAGTGTCACCACCAGTCGTGCACCACTGGCACCGATCGGATGACCGAGCGCGACCGCGCCGCCATTGACGTTGATTTTTTCGTGCGGAATACCGAGGTCCTTAATCGGCGCCATCGCGACGCAGGAGAACGCCTCGTTGATCTCGAACAGGTCGACGTCCTCGACTTTCCAGCCCGCCTTCTCAAGCACGTTTGAAATCGCTTTCACCGGCGCGGTTGTGAACCATTCCGGCGCCTGCGCGTGGCTCGCATGAGCGACGATGCGCGCCAACGGCACCAGGCCGCGGGCCTTCGCGTCATCGGCCGACATCAATACCGCAGCGGCGGCGCCATCGGAGATTTTCGACGAAGACGCAGCGGTCAACACGCCTTCCTTGCCGAACGCGGGGCGCAGGTTCGGGATCTTGCTGGTATCGATCTTGCCCGGCTCTTCATCGGTATCGACCACGACTTCGCCCTTGCGAGTCTTGACCGTGACCGGGACGATCTCGTCCTTGAACGAACCGTCGGCCTGCGCCTTCTGTGCGCGCTTGACGCTCTCTTCGGAAAACGCATCGATCGCGGCGCGGTCGAATGCGTACTTCTCACACGCCATGTCGCCGAACACACCCATCGCCTTGCCGTCGTATGGATTGGTCAGGCCGTCGTGCGCCATGTGGTCGAGGAACTCGGCGCTGCCATAGCGCACGCCGGTGCGCGACCCGTTGAGCAGATGCGGCGCGTTGGTCATCGACTCCATGCCGCCGGCGACGACGACTTTGGCCGAGCCGGCCTTGATCAGGTCATGGCCGAGCATGATCGCCTTCATGCCCGAGCCGCAGACCTTGTTGATGGTGGTGCAGCCGGCCGAGGTCGGCAGCCCCGCGCCGAGTGCGGCCTGGCGCGCGGGAGCCTGGCCGAGGCCGGCGGGAAGCACGCAACCCATGATGACCTCCTCGACCTGGTCGGCGGCGAGCCCGGCGTGCTCGAGTGCGCCGGTGATCGCAGCAGTACCCAGCGTCGGGGTGGGGACGCCGGTGAACTGGCCGAGGAATGAACCGATGGCGGTGCGCTTGGCACCGACGATGACGACGTCGCTCATGGCGGACTCCTTGTGGGGAACCGGCCGCAGCCGGGATACCCCGATTATGCGGCGGCTTGTTGCAGTGCCGCAAACCGCGGAGCGCGTGCCCCCCGTTCATGCAAATTCGTGCCGGACCGGGCAGTCCGTCGATTGTGGCGAACAGTGTGATCGGCTAAAACTGTGGCGGCTGGATGCATGGAAGCTCGCAAGAGGTGAGCGGTGCCCCAGCCAATGATCATCAGGGGCACTACATGAAACTGCATCGCAACGCGCTGGCAAGCGCATGTCGTCTCGCCATGGGAAGCGCGGGGCTGGTAATGCTGGCCGCTTGTGGTGGAGGTGGTGGGGGCCACTCGAACGTCGTTCGGCCGGTCGATCCGCCGCCGGCCACGCCGGGGCCGCCGGTGGTGTACGACCCGGACCCGGCGTTCAGCAAACATCTTGAACTGACCAATACCAATTCCGCGCACGAAGCGGGGTTCACTGGCGAGGGCGTGCGCATCGGCGTGGTTGACAGTGGCGTCAACCGAGCCCACCCGGCGTTGTACCCGCGCGTTGCAGCCAGCTTCGCGTACCTGGACCCCAACACCAACAACCTCGACGTGGATGACGTGGTCGGACACGGCACCGCCGTGTCGCAGATCGCCGCGGGTACCGCGTTCGGCGCGTGGCCGGGCGGCATCGCACCGGGCGCGGAGATCGTCTCGGCGCGGATCATCTCCGACGAACCGCCGGAAGACGATGGTTCCGGCGAGGGCAACGAGGTCGACGGTTCGGACGGGCTTGGTCTGGGGCCGATCCACCAGGACCTGATCGACAGCGGCGCACGGATCATGAACAACTCGTGGGGCGGCTTGTACTGGAACGATGCCAACGACACCGATCCGATCGCCGAGGAATATCGCGCCTTCATCCACGACAACGATGGACTGGTGGTGTTCGCCACCGGTAACGAGTCGTCGACCGACCCGACCGATATGGCGGCGCTTCCGAGCCAGCCGGGTCCGTCGGGAACGACGCCGGCGTCGGACCTCGCGGTCGGCTGGCTGTCCGTGGCTGCGCTCGACACGGACAACCCGACGCAACTGGCCGAATATTCCAACGCCTGCGGCATCGCCATGGACTACTGCCTGGTGGCGCCCGGCGACGTTGTCACGACCGGCACCGACGACGCCACGGACGACCCGACCTACTGGAGCTGGGGCGGCACCTCGCTCGCCGCGCCCCAGGTGTCCGGCGCGGCGGCGCTGGTCTGGGAGGCATTCCCGTATTTCAACAACGACCTGGTGCGGCAGACGCTGCTGGGCACCGCGACCGACCTCGGTGATGCGGGTGTCGATGAAGTCTTCGGCCACGGCCTGCTCAACGTCGGCAAGGCGGTGCAGGGCCCGGGGCGGCTTGACTGGGGACAGGCAATCGCCGATTTCGACAGCGGCGTCTCGGTCTGGTCGAACGACATTTCTGGCGATGGTGGCATCACCCTGCGCGGCGCGGACGGATTGCTGCACCTCACCGGTGAAAACAGTTACCGGGGCGTTACCCGGGTCGAAGGCGGATCGCTGCTTGTCTCGAACGATGGCCTGCCGGGCGCGGCCATCGTCGGCGCGAATGGCGGGTTGTACCTGGACGCCACATCCGTTGCCGGCAACCTGCAGAGCGACGGCATCCTCGCGATCGGTGGCGGCGGCGCTTCCGGTATCGAGCACCGTGTTGGCGGTGACCTGACGCTTGGAACTGCGTCGCTGTTCGACGTCGAACTCGGCTCGCACCTGCAGGTCGATGGCCAGGCCAACCTCGACGGCTGGTTGACCATCACCGGCGTCGCGCCGGGTTACGTATACGAATCGCGCGAGCTGATCATCAATGCCAACGGCGGCGTCAGCGGTGTGTTCGACGAGTTGGCCGCGGCCGATGGCGTGTTCCTCGAAGGTTCGATCGATTACGAGCCCTCGCAGGTCTGGCTCGACATTACCCGGCTCGACGTCAGTGCCGCCGCGCAGTCGATGTCACTCAGCAGCGCGGCAGTCGCCAGCGCGGCGCGGGTGGAGAATGCGTTCCGCCGGATCGACACCGGCACTGCGTTCACCGGCGCGGGCACGGCCGATGCCTTCGTCCGTGGCGCCGGCGCGCTGCAGGGGACGCCGACCGCAGCCGCGGCCGAACGCTCACTCGCCAGCCTGTCCGGTGAGCTGCACGGCGCGGACACCGCGTTCGCGATGATGGCGATCGAGGGCAGCCGGCACGCGCTGGAGTCGCGGCTGGACGATCTCGGCACGGGTTCGCTCGCGGGTGCGTGGGCCGACCGGCTGGATGGCCAGCGCTCGATGTGGTCGCACACCCGGCTCGACTCCAACGGCTGGATGCTTGGCCAGGACTATCGCTTTGGCCCGCAGTTGACGGTCGGCGCCGCATTCGGCCAGACCGATGGCATCGCGGCGAATGACCTGCGCGGCGATCGCGAACGCAATCGCCAACTGGAAGCGCAGGGCTACGCAGCCTGGAGCAACGGCGGCAACTACCTGATGGGTCGCGTTGCGATGGGCCGAATGGACCGCTGGATGCAGCGCGACATCCTGCTCGGCAGCGAGCGTTTCGGGGTTGATGCGCAGTACGACAACCGTTACGCCACCGTTGGCCTGCAGGCCGGTCACCGGTTCAACATCGCCGACGCCACGCTGACACCGTATGTCGGCACGCAGTCGTTGCAGCTCGATCGCGAGGGGTTCTCGGAGCAGGGCGCGGCAGGTTTCGGCCTGAGCACCCACGACTCCCGCCTCGACGCGACGCAGGCCCTGGCCGGCATGCGCATGGAGCGGGAGTGGTCAATCGGCGCGACCCGCGTCAGCCTTCAGGGCCGGATGGAATGGCAGCGCACGCTATCGCAGTCGGGCGATGCGATCGACGCGCGCTTCACCGGCCTGGATGCGTGGTCGCCGATCACCGGGGCGGGGCTGGGTGAGGAGGCCGCGGTATTCGGCTTCGGCGTGCACGCATGGTTGCCGGTCGGTGGACAGCTGGGCTTCGACCTCGACAGCCGCCGCGAGAACGGCCGCAGCTACACCGGGGCATTCGCCAACTGGTCGATCGGGTTCTGAACCCGGCGGCTTGAAGCACAACCGATGCAACGAAAAACGCCGCGGACATCCGCGGCGTTTTTTTATTGTGCGCCGACTTGTCTCCGTTCCGCCGTAGGAGCGACGTAAGTCGCGATTGCACGGCGATCCCGGAGTACGGCGCGTTCGCGACTTACGTCGCTCCTACATGCGAGCGATGATCCAGTAGCCGTGCCGGCGCCGCCAGCCTCAGCTGCGCCCGTCGAACAACTCCCGCCCGATCAGCATCCGCCGGATCTCGTTGGTCCCCGCCCCAATCGCGTACAACTTCGCGTCGCGCAGGATCCGCCCCGTCGGGAACTCGTTGATGTAACCGTTGCCGCCCAGACTCTGGATCGCCTCCAGCGCAACCTGCACCGCCGCCTCCGACGCATGCAGCAGGCACGACGCCGCGTCCACCCGGCTCTTGTGGCCGGCGTCGAAATCGCGCGCCACCTGGTAGGCGAACGCACGCGACGACTGCAGCGCGGTGTACATGTCGGCGATCTTGGCCTGCATGATCCCGAACGTGCCGATCGCCTGGTCGAACTGCTTGCGCTCGCGCACATAGGGCAGGGTGATGTCGAGCGCGGCCTGCATCAGCCCCAGCGGGCCACCGGTCAGCACCAGCCGCTCGGTGTTGAGGCCGGACATCAGCACCTTGACGCCCTGGTTGACCTCGCCCAGCACGTTTTCCGCCGGGATCTCGCAGTCCTGGAACACCAGCTCGCAGGTGTTGGAGCCACGCATGCCGAGCTTGTCGAGCTTCTGCGCGGTGCTGAACCCCTTCATGCCCTTCTCGACGAGAAAGGCGGTCATGCACTTGCTGCCCGCGTCCTTGCCGGCGGTGCGCATGTAGACGATCAACACATCGGCTTCGGGACCGTTGGTGATCCACATCTTGTTGCCGTTGGCGACCCAGACGTCACCCTTCAGTTCCGCGCGGCACGACATCGAGCCGACCACGTCCGAGCCCGCGCCCGGCTCGCTCATCGCCAGCGCGCCCTTCCACTCGCCGCTGCACAGCTTCGGCAGGTACTTCGCGCGCTGCGCCTCGTTGCCGTTGGCGTAGAGGTTGTTGACGCACAGGTTGGAGTGCGCGCCGTAGCTCAGCCCGACCGAACCCGACGCGCGCGAGATCTCCTCCATCGCGACCAGGTGGGCGAGGTAGCCCATCTCACTGCCGCCGTACTCGCCCGGGACGGTCAGGCCGAGCAGGCCGATCTCGCCGAGCTTGGGCCACAGGTCCTGCGGAAACACGTTGTCCTCGTCGATCGAGGCGGCGCGCGGGGCGATCTCGGCTTCGGCAAACCGACGCACGGCGTCGCGCAGCGCGTCGAGTTCGTCACCAAGGGGGAAGGGGCGCATGACTACTCCTGGTTCGTCACTGGATGGCCGCCATCCGGGCGGCTTCGCAAACAACGACGGGGCACTCAGGCCCCGTCGTCATGGTCACAACACAGCGGCTTACGCGCCGCCGCGGATACGGCCCTGGAAGCGCGGGGTGGTGCGACCCAGCGGCAGCTTGAGCTTGCCCATCACGTCGATCCGCTCCTCGGCCATGCGGTCGGCGGCCCGATAGGTCGGGATGCCATCGCGCTCGGCAATTTCGAAGATGCGGGTCAGGTTGTGGTAGATCGTCCGCATCATGCGCATCGCACGCTCGCGGTTGTAGCCGGTGATCTCCAGCGCGACGTTCATCACGCCGCCGGCATTCACCGCGTAGTCCGGCGCGTACAGGATGCCGCTCTTCTGCACTTCGTCGCCGATCGCGTTGTTGGCCAGCTGGTTGTTGGCCGAGCCGCAGATGACCTTGAACTTCATGCGCGGCAGGGTCTGCTCGTTGACGGTGCCGCCCAGCGCGCACGGCGAGTACACGTCGGCGTCGACCTCGTAGATATCGTCCAGGCCCACCGCCTCGGCGCCGTACTCGGACACGGCCTTGTCGACCAGGCCCTTGTTGATGTCGGTCACGAAGATCTTCGCGCCGCGCTCCTTCAACAGCTTCACGTACTCCATGCCGACGTGGCCGAGGCCCTGCACGGCGTAGCTGTACTTGCCGACTTCCTCGTCACCGAAGCGCTTGTTGAGCGAGGCCATCAGGCCCTGCAGCGCACCGTAGGCGGTGAACGGCGACGGGTCGCCCGAGCCACCGTGGACCTGGTGCACGCCGGTCACGAACTCGGTCTCGCGGTACACGTATTCCATGTCGTTGACGTCGATGCCGACGTCCTCGGCGGTGATGTAACGGCCGCCCAGCGACTGCACGAACTGGCCGAACGCGCGGAACAGCGCCTCGGACTTGTCGGTCGCCGGGTCGCCGATGATCACGGCCTTGCCGCCGCCGATGTCGAGACCGGCCACCGCGTTCTTGTAGGTCATGCCGCGGCTGAGGCGGAGCACGTCATTCAGCGCATCGGCCTCGGTCTTGTACGGCCACATGCGCGTACCGCCCAGGGCCGGACCAAGCACGGTGTTGTGGATCGCGATAATGGCCTTCAGGCCCGCGTCCTTGTTGTGGCAGAACACGACCTGCTCATGGCCGAAGGTGTCCAGGGTCTCGAAAATCATCGGGTGCTCCGCGTCGGCGTGGATTGCGCATCGCGCTTTACGCCAACTATGGTTGATAAGTGCTTGAATCTGTTGGATTCGCCTGTGCAGCCCGGTCGTAGCGGTGGCTGCAGGGGCGGTAGTCTAATGCAATCGTTCAGTACGGCTACGTATGGACAGGGTCGCGGCAGCATGCGACTCAGGTCTCAGAACGACCGGTAACGTCGCTCGCGCAGCCACAGGGTCGCCTGCCACTGCTCGCCGCGTTCCACCGCGATGCCGGCATGCATCGAATACGGGTCCGGGTGGCCGTCGGCCATCAGGTTGTCGACCACCACCGCGCTGCCGGCAATCGCCTGGGTTTCGAGCAGGCCGAACGGGAACTCGTGGCCACCGCCGGCTTCCGGCTCGTGCAGGCATACGCATAGCGTGCGGCGACGATTGCCGGCGTCCGGGTGGTCCAGCGCGAGGTCGTCGGGCGCGAGATAGTCGCGATGACGCCAGTCCGGCGAGCCCGGGATGCGCCGCTCGACTTCGATCGCCTCGGCATGCGCCAACTCCGCCTGCGCCGACCTTGCCAGCCGTAACTGCAAAACCCGCAGAGCCAGGTCTTCCTGCGCCGGGTCGATGCGCAACGTCGGAACCACGGCGCCGCGGGTCGGATCGTTCAACATCGCCATCGCGATCAGCAGCCGGCATTCGTCCGACGACAGCACGGCGTCGACCTGCACCACCCGCGGCTCGTTGCTGAGCACCCGCGCGGGTGGGGTGTTCAGTGCGTCCTCCAGTGCGAGTGGCGCCGGCTCGCGATGCCTCAACAAGGCTCCGTCGAACCGCGGACCTGGCGCGACGGTCGGCGGCAGCGGCTCCACCTGCCGCTCGCGCAGCCATGCGCGCCAAGTCGCGGCGGCTTGCGGCTGGGCCGTGCAGCCTTCGCCGCGCTGAAGTCGTTCGGCCAGCAGCAATGCGGCCACCAGATCGCCGCGACGGGCAGCACGTTCCAGCAGGTGGATGCAGGCCTTCTGGTCGGCCGCGCCCGGTCGTCGCCCGTAATGCAGCGCCGCCGCCCGCAGCGCAGGTGGATAGTCATGGTTCACCGCCACCCGCAGCCGCTGGTTCATGCGCTCGTCGCGCGGCAGCAGCACGCTGCCCATCGCCACCCACGCCAGCCAGTAGCTCGCCACCGGGTGGTGCTGGCTCTCGGCCTGCGCCAGCCAGCCCAGCGCCAGTTGCGGGTCCGGCTCGCAGCCGATCCCGAACAGCAACATCCGCCCGTACTCGACCTGCGCGCCGTCGTGCCCAGCCAGCGCCGAGCGCGCGTGCAGCAACAGCGACTCCTCCAGCTTGCCTTCGGCCAGCAGCGCGCCGGCGAGCTCGAACAACGGGCTGGGCGCGTCGTCGGCCGCCGCGGACCGCAACGTGGCGATGCGGTCGACGCGCGGGTCGTGGCCGTAGGGGTCGGAATAGACGGGAATCATCCCAACAGGCAAACGTAGTGCCCATGACAAGCGGGCCAAGGGCGCAAAGTCCCCCCGCGCTACAATCGAGGGATTCCCGTTTTCAGCAGTCGAGTGCGCCATGAGCACCCCCGCCAGCAACATTTCCGACACCGATACCGGCCTCGACACCGCCAGCGCCCACCCGCTGCGCTTCGTCACCGCCGCCAGCCTGTTCGACGGCCACGACGCCGCGATCAACATCATGCGGCGGCTGATCCAGGGGCAGGGCGTCGAAGTCGTGCACCTGGGCCACAACCGCAGCGTCGAGGATGTCGTCCGCGCCGCGCTGCAGGAGGACGCCGACGGCATCGCGCTGTCGAGCTACCAGGGCGGCCACGTCGAGTACCTCAAGTACATGGTCGACATGCTCAAGGAGCGCGACGCCGGCCACATCAAGG
>JBOHYC010000099.1:0-5866 GCA_050737755.1 Lysobacter sp. | reverse complement strand
GCGCGCTCGACCAGTTGCACCGCGTGTTCGACCTGCAGTGGCACGAAGTCCGGGTCGGTATCGAGACACTCGCGCAGCAGGCCGAGGGCGCGGCGATCCTGTCGTTCCAGCATCAACTGGTTGAGGTACTGCCCGGCATGCTCGGTCAGCGCGGCGGTGTCCCCGTTCTGTCGCAGCAGGCGGTGGTACAGGTCGTGGGTATCCAGGCTGACCGCACGGCTGCGGGTCTCGCCGCGCAGCAGTTCCAGTGCCGTGCCGAGCTGGCCGTCGCGGACGTAGCCCTGGGCCTCCTCCAGCAGGTCGGCGTCGGGCGTGTGCCGGCCGGGCAGCGCATCGGCACCGGACGGAACGTAGCCGAGCACCTCGTGGTACTGGTAGACCAGATAGCCCATCAGGTGGAACGCGGCGAACAACGCCCAGAACGCCACGGCGGTCACCGCCAGGTCGGCCAGCACGGGAGGCATCACCCCGGCCAGCCAGACGGCGGCGGTGAACATGCTGGCCTGGATCACGAACAGCAGGCCGAACACCGCCAGATAAGGCCAGCCGATCCGCGCCACCACACCCAGCGGTGTCGCCGGGTTGAGCGCGTGCGACAGGCTGCCGTCGATCGCCAGTGACATCACGCAGCCGGGCTGCAGGAACGCGACCAGCGCGATCGTCAGCAGCCCGATCGCCGGACCGCCCAGCCACATCGCCAGCACGATCACTGCGATGAAGATCAGCTGCATTCCGATCAGCCGGCTGACCACGCCGTCATCGAGGTCGAGCACGACTTCCGGCGCCTCCATCCGCCCATCGGCGGTCGCGCGCAGGATCTCGAACGCGTACTTGTAGGCGCCCACCCAGACCAGCAGCGAAACCACCCAGCCGATCACGGGGACGAGCCCCAGCAGGCTCGCCAGGGTCAGAGCCAGCAGGCTGTAGAACGCAGCCCCGCGGAACGGGTACAGGGTGATCTGGCGCAGGCGGTGCCAGAACGGAGTCGGCGGCGGGCGGGAGGTGGGGGTGGCGTGCATCGGGCTCAATCCTTGAGAGGTGGATCAGTTGGCGGCTTGGCGGTCCAGGCTGTAGTCCAGCCCGCTTTCGGCCGGCTTGCCCTCGAGGTCGAGCTGGGTGATCTCGTCATTGGAGGTGATCGCGTACAGGCGGTCCTGCTCGGACTTGCTGTTGGGGTCGAGGCGGATCTGCTGGTCGTCGGCCTCGACGGTCCAGGTGCCGTCCATTTTGGCCACCACGCTCTCGGAGTCCTGGTACGCCTCGTTGATGTCGTAGGTGCCATCGGGATTGAGCACCAGCGTGGTGTCGATGCCGGGGCAGTCGGCACACGGCAGCGTGCCGCTGAAGGTGCCGGCGAAGCCCTTCATGTCGAAACCGGGGTTGTCCGAGGACAGGTTTTCACTGCTCGGCACGACATCGGCCACGGCCGGTGCGGCTTCGGCGCTGGCGGGCTGGCCGGCGGCGGTCTCGGCGGGCTCCGGCTTGCACGCGGCAACGGCGAGCACGGTGAGGCAGGCGAGGGCGAGTAGTTGCTTGTTCATGCTTTGACTCCTGTCGATGGAACGGGGTGTGGGATGCAGTGAGTGGATGCGCCGAAGCCGCGGTCAGCGGCGACCGCCGAAGATACCGCCAAGCAATCCGCGCAGGATCTGCCGGCCGATCTGGCTGCCGACCGTGCGTGCGGTCTGCTTGGCCATGGTCTCGACCATGCCCTGCCGGCGCTTGGTGCCGAACACGGCATTGCGGACAGCATCACCGAAACCGGCTTCGTCGTCCTCGGCCGCCTTGGCCGGCGGGGCGCCGGCCTGCTTGGTCGCAGCCTCGGCTTTCTTCGCCAGCATCTCCTCTGCCGACTCGCGGTCGGCGCGGGTGTCGTACTTGGCGCCGACCAGGCTGCCGGCACGCACCTGCGCGCGTTCGGCGTCGGTGATCGCGCCCATGCGGCAACGTGGTGGTGCGATCAGGGTGCGCTCGACGGGCATCGGGATGCCCTTGTCCTGCAAGGTCGACACCAGCGCCTCGCCGGTGCCTAGCTGGCCAATCGCCTCGGCGACGTCCAGAGCCGGATTGGCGACGAAGGTCTGTGCCGCGGTGCGCACCGCTTTCTGGTCGCGTGGGGTGAATGCGCGCAGTGCGTGCTGCACCCGGTTGCCGAGCTGGCCGAGGATGTCGTCGGGCACGTCGTCCGGGAACTGCGAGCAGAAGTACACGCCGACGCCCTTGGAGCGGATGATCCGCACGACCTGCTCGACCCGCTGCTGCAATGCCTTCGGCGCGTCCTCGAACAGCAGGTGGGCTTCGTCGAACACGAACACCAGCTTGGGCTTGTCCAGATCGCCGACCTCCGGCAACTGCTCGAACAGTTCCGACAGCAGCCATAGCAGGAACGACGAGTACAGCCGCGGCTTCAGCACCAGGCTGTCGGCGGCGAGGATATTGATCACGCCGCGGCCGTCGGTGGTGGTTCGCATCAGGTCGGAGAGCTCCAGCGCCGGCTCGCCGAAGAACATCTCGCCGCCGTCGGATTCCAGCCGCAGCAGCGCGCGCTGGATTGCGCCGATCGACGGCGTGCTGACCAGACCGTACTCGGTCGAGATCGTCTTGCGCTCCTCGGCGAGCAGGCCGAGCAGGGCGCGCAGGTCGTCGAGCTCAAGCAGCAGCAAGCCGCGGTCGTCGGCCAGCTTGAAGGCGATGTCGAGTACGCCGGACTGGGTGTCGTTGAGCTCCAGCATCCGCGCCAGCAGGGTCGGGCCGATCTCGCTGACGGTCGCGCGGACCGGATGGCCGAGCTTGCCAAAGAGGTCCCAGAACACCGTCGGGCTGCCTTCATTGGTATAGCCGTCGACGCCGATCTGCTCGATCCGCGCCTGCAGCTTCTCGCTGATGGTGCCGGGCATGGAGAGCCCGGCGACGTCGCCCTTCACGTCGGCCATGAACACCGGTACCCCGATCCGCGAGAAACCCTCGGCCAGCGTCATCAGCGTCACCGTCTTGCCGGTGCCGGTGGCGCCCGCAATCAGCCCGTGGCGGTTGCCGAGCCGCGGCAGCAGGAACACCTGCCCACTGGTCGGGGTGGTGACCGCCTTGCCGACGAGGATGGGGTTGGGTGTGGGCGCCATGTCCGCTTCCTTGATGGGTTGAGGCCGATTCTATGGCCTAAACGTTGGACATCGCGCCACTGCACCGTGGTTGATTGCCGAGGCCGGCGTTGCCGGACTACCCTGCGGGTCACTTCGCAGCACTTGCAGTCCATGCCCCACATTGCCCGCGTCTTTGCCCGTATTACCGCCTCTTTTTCGACCCTGGCTGCGGTCGCGCTGCTGATCCTGATTCCGTTCGATGCCAACGCTGTCTCGCGACGCGACCAGGCCGCGGTCGACGCACTCGGCCAGCGGATGCAGGTCGCCGAAGCCAGGTACCGCGAGGCGATGGTGGCGATCGGCAATGCTGACCCCGATGGAGCCGCGCAGGCCAACGCTGCGCTGGAGGACATGGAGGACGTGATGGCCGCCTGTGTCGACCAGCGCGGCTGCTCGGTGCCCTCGATGCTCACGACCTACGAACGCCTGCTCAAGCTCAACGCCGATGCGGAAGCCGGCGATGACGGCCTGCTCGACGATGGCATGGGTCCGGACCACGCCGTGCCGCTGGAGCATGCGATGCCGCACGAAGTCCCGCAGGCTGCGCGCGCCGCGGCGTTGCTGGCCGACGACCGCCACGCGTTCGACCGCATGGTCCAGTACAACCCTGCCGTGCAGGAGGGTATCCGTCGCTGGCTGACCGACATGCGCGACGACTTCATCACCAGTTACGAGAACTACCAGTACCTGCGCCCGCAGATGTCGCCGCAGTACGAGCGCGCCGGGCTGCCGGAGGCGTTGCTGTTCGGGATCATGGCCAAGGAGTCCAATGGCCGCGTGCATTCCACCTCGCGCGCGGGCGCCGCCGGGCCGATGCAGTTCATGTACGCAACCGGGCAGCGTTTCGGCCTCGGCGACGACGGCACCGGCTTCGACACCCGCTATGACCCGTACGCCGCGTCGGAAGCCAGCGTCGCCTACCTCAACGAGCGCATGCGCGAACTCAACCGCAGCATCGAGCTGGCGCTGGCCGCGTACAACGGCGGCGAGGGCAGGGCGCGACGGATCCACCAGCAGAACCCGGGCAAGAGCTTCTGGAGCGAGGAGGTTTATCCGCAGTTCCCGCCGGAGACTCGCGACTACGTTCCGATGGTGATCGCCGCGGCGTGGCTGTTCCTGCACCCGAAAGAGTACGGACTGAGCCTGCCGAACGTGGATCGGAAGGCGGCGAAGCTGCAATTGCAGCAGCCGGCATCGATCTACCAGTTGACGATCTGCCTGGGCAACCGCGGCACGGATGTCGGCTATATGCGCGCGCTGCGCAACCTCAATCCGCGTTACCGCGCCGATGATCGTTTGCCCACCGGAACCACGTTGAACGCGACACGCCGGATCGCCGGGTTGTACCAGCGCCATTGCGTCGAAGGTCCGCGCGCCGAACTGGCCCGCACCCTGGTGGCCAGTGACCCGACCGCGGCGATCGTGCGTAGCGGTGGTGTTCTCGCGGCGGCGCCGGTTGCGGTCGGGGCACCTGCGTCGTCAGTGGCCGCTGCACCCGCAACATCCCCGCGCCAGTACCGCGTCCAGCGCGGCGAAACCCTGACCTCGATCGCCCGCAAGTTCCAGTGCGACACCGGCGAACTCGCGCGGGCCAACGGCATCAAGGCCCCGCGCTACATGATCAAGCCCGGGCAGCAGGTGGAACTGGTCGGCTGCCGGCAGTAACGCGACACGGTTGCCTTGATGGCCACATGTAGGAGCGACGTAAGTCGCGATTGCACGGCGATCCCGGGACTCCAGGAAATCGCGACTTACGTCGCTCCTACAAAAGGCGGGACATGCAAGAGGCGGGATGCAAGAGGCGGGATGCAAAAGGCAAGACGTCGCACCCGACCTCCGCCGCCCGCATCACCCGGTCAACGTAGCCAGCCGCTGCCCCAGCTTCACCGGGGACTCGGCAACCAGCCCGGCGTCCAACTCGGCCACGCCGGCCGGCAACAACACGATCACCGTCGAGCCGTAGTTGAACCGCGCCATCTCCTCGAACCGCTCGATGTCGATGTCTTCGCCACGCCAGTCGCGAGTGGTGACCTTGTCGCCGTAAGCGGGAATCTCCTCGCCGCTCCACGTCGTTTCCACCCCGGATACCAGCAGCGCGCCGACCATCACCACCGCCATCGGCCCGAAATCGGTCTCGAAGTGGCAGACCAGCCGCTCGTTGCGCGCGAACAGCCGTGGCACGTGTTGCACCGCAGCCGGTCCAACGCTGAACAGTCGGCCGGGCACGTGCACGGTCTTCAGCAACTTGCCCGTCCACGGCATGTGCACGCGGTGGTAGTCACGGGGCGACAGGTACACGGTCGCGAACAGGCCATCCTCGAACGGCTTTGCGGCGAGGGCATCGCCGAGCAGTTCGGTCGCGGTGAACGACTGCCCCTTGGCCTGGAAGATCCGTCCGTGCTCGATTGGCCCGCACTGGCTGATCCGGCCATCGGCGGGCATCACCAGCGCGCGCGGATCCGGATCGGCCACCCGCACGCCGGGCTTGAGCGCACGGGTGAAGAATGCATTGAAGGTCGGGTAGGCGGTCGCGTCCGGCTGCGCGGCCTCGTCGAGGTCGACCTCGAACTTGCTGACCACGGTATCGATCAGCCAGCGGCGCACGCGCGGATGGTCCGAGTAGGCCAGGCGGCGCGCCAGCGACGACAGCAGCCGGTGCGGCAACACATGGGTCAAGTGGGTGGTCAGGCTCATGCGTCGATGCTCAGGGTGCGGTGGCCCGGGTC
>JBOHYC010000098.1:0-1859 GCA_050737755.1 Lysobacter sp. | reverse complement strand
TCGGCCTTGCCGCCTTCCAGAACCACTGGCGCGGCCGCTTGCACGCGGTGCGCGCCAAGCAATCGGAGCTGCAGGCGTTGCAGGCGCGCATCCGGCCGCACTTCCTGTTCAACACCCTCAACACCGGGGCTGCGCTGGTGCACCAGCAGCCGGAAGCGGCCGAGCGTTTGCTGCTGGACTTGGCCGACCTGTTCCGGGCGGCGCTGGCGGGGCCGCGGCAGATCTCGCTTGAGGACGAGCTGTCTCTGGCGCGGCGCTATCTGGAGATCGAGGCGCTGCGCTTTGGCGAGCGGCTGAGTGTGCGCTGGGAACTGCCGCGTGAACTTCCAATGGTGACGGTGCCGGCGCTGTCGATCCAACCGCTCGTCGAGAACGCGATCCGGCACGGGGTGGAGCGGATGCAGAGCGGCGAGATCGAGGTTGCGGTCAGCACAACATCGGACACGGTGATCGTCCGCATCAGCAACCCGGTGCCGCGGCCCGGTGGCGTAGCGGTGCCGGGGCACCAGGTCGGGCTGAATGCCTCGCAGGTGCGGATCGAGGCGCTGACCGGGGGGCGTGGCAGTGTGCGGACGGAGGTGGTGGAGGGGCGGTTCGTGGCTACTGTCCGGCTGCCGGTGGAGGCTTAAGGAGCAGAGGCGCTCCTTACTCCGGCCCTCTCCCGCACGCGAGAGAGGGGCAAGGAGGAGCTACGCCACCACGCGATAGCAGGGCCTGTAATCTCCGGCGATCTTCATCCGGCGCTGCTCGACGAATGCGCGCAGCAGCGCATCGAGCGAGGCCATCATCTCGGGGTCGCCGTGGATCTCGAACGGGCCGAACTGTTCGATCCGGCGCATGCCGTCCTCCTTGACGTTGCCGGCGACGATGCCGGAGAACGCGCGACGCAGGTCGGCGGCCAGTTCGTGCGGTTTGCGGCCCTGGTGGAGGTCGAGCCCGGCCATCGCCTCGTGGCTCGGCACGAACGGGCGCTGGTACTCCAGCGGGATGTTGATCGACCAGTTGAAGAAGAACGAGTCGCGCTGGGCGATGCGGTGTTCGCGCACCTTTCGCACCCCTACAGCCATCTGCTTGGCCACGGCCGCGGGGTCGCCGGTGATGATGGTGTAACGCTCGGTCGCGGCGTCGCCCAGGGTCAGCCGGATGAACTTGTCGATCTGCTCGAAGTACGGCGCCGATGCAGTCGGCCCGGTCAGCACCAGCGGGAACGGCACGTCGGCGTTCTCCTCGCGCAGCAGGATGCCGAGCAGATACAGGATCTCCTCGGCGGTGCCGACGCCACCCGGAAACACGACGATGCCATGGCCGAGGCGGATGAAGGCCTCCAGCCGCTTCTCGATGTCCGGCATGATCACCAGGTGGTTGACGATCGGGTTGGGTGACTCGGCGGCGATGATGCCCGGCTCGGTCACGCCGATGTATCGCATCTGGCGTTTGCGTTGCTTGGCGTGGGCGATCGTGGCGCCCTTCATCGGCCCCTTCATCGCGCCAGGGCCGCAGCCGGTGCAGATGTCCAGCCCACGCAGGCCGAGGTGGTAACCGACGTCCTTGGTGTAGAGATATTCCTCGCGGTTGATCGAGTGGCCGCCCCAGCACACCACCAAGTTGGGCTCGGCCGGCTGCAGTACGCGCGCGTTGCGCAGCAGGCCGAATACCGCGTCGGTGATGCCTTCGCTGCTCGACAGGTCGCGGCCACCCTCGGCCCCGAGGTCGATTGCGGTGTAGGCCAGGTCGCGCACCACCGCCGCCAGCAGTTCGGCGACGCCGCGGATGATCTGGCCATCGACGAATGCCAGCGCCGGCGCGTGGTGCAGGTCGATCCGCACGCCCCGGTCCTGCTGGTGCACCTGGATGTCGAA
>JBOHYC010000097.1:0-2068 GCA_050737755.1 Lysobacter sp. | reverse complement strand
CGGCCGGCAGGTTGTTGACACTCGGCAGTTGCTGGACCTCCTTCATCACCTCGCCGAGCGGCCGGCCGTTGAGCTCGGCGGTCAGGGTCACGTTGCGCTGGCGCTTGTAGCGCGAGATCACCGACGGCCCGCTGCCCGATTGAATTTCCGCCACCGCCGACAGCGGCACCGGCCCCTGGTTGCCGCGCACCTGCAACTGGCCGATCAGCGCCGGGTCGCGCAGGTCTTCGCGGGCGAAGCCGACCCGGATCGGTATCTGCCGGTCGGGCAGGTTGAGCTTGGCCATGCGCTGGGTGTAGTCGCCGGCAGTGGCGACGCGCGCGGCCTCTGCGATCGACGCGGTCGCAACGCCGAGGTCGGCCGCCCGCGCGGGTTGCGGCACGATGCGGATCTCCGGGCGCAGCAGCGACGCCGATGACGAAATGCTGCCGAGACCTTCGAGTTCGCGCAGGTCGCGCTCGACCGCGGCCGCCGCGGCATGCAGCGCTCCCGGGTCGTCGCCGGCGAGCACCAGCTGCATCAACCCACCGGGTTCGGCGCTGATGAAACTGACCCGCGTGCCAGGCAGATCGGCGAGGCGCTCGCGCACTTCCTGTTCCAGTTGCTGCTGGCTGCGGCCGCGGTCGTCGGCCGGCCCCCAGTCGACCACCAGTGTCGCCGCGCGCGCACTGCCGCTGCCGGTCTTGGACGGATCGCCGAGGTCGAGCGCGGCGCCGACCATGGTGAACACGCTGTGCAACTCCGGCATCGATGCCAACTCCGCGCGCGCCTGTTCGGATACAGCGGTCGTCTCCTCCAGAGGCGTACCCGGCGGCAACTCGATGCTGAGGTTGCTGCGCCCCTGATCAGTGGTCGGGATGAACGTGGTCGGGATGAAAGGCACCAGGCAAAGCGACAGCACGAACAGCCCGAACGCCACCCACAACGTGCGCCCACGATGGCGCAGCGCGGCATCGACCCAGCCGAGGTAACGCTTCATCAGCCGCGACTCGGCGACATGGTCCTCGTGCGGCTTGAGCAGGTAGGCCGCCATCATCGGCGTCAGCAGCCGTGCGACCAGAAGCGAAAACAGCACCGCGGTCGCCGCGGTCCAGCCGAATTCGCGGAAGAACTTGCCGGCGATGCCGGGCATGAAGGCGACCGGGATGAACACCGCCGCCAACGTCATCGAAGTCGCGATCACCGCGGTGCCGATCTCGTCGGCGGCTTCCCGCGCTGCCTCGCGCGGGGTCTTGCCCATGCCGAGGTGACGCACGATGTTCTCTATCTCGACGATCGCGTCGTCCACCAGGATGCCGACCACCACCGATAGCGCCAGCAGCGTGATCATGTTGAGCGAGAAGCCGAGGAAGTAGATCACCGCGAAGGTCGGGATGATCGACAGCGGCAACGCCACCGCGCTGACCCAGGTGGCGCGCCAGTCGCGCAGGAACAGCCACACCACCACCAGCGCCAGCAGTGCGCCTTCCCACAGCATCGTCATCGACGATTCGTAGGAGCGCTCGGTCTCGTCGATCATGTTGCTGACCAACTCGAACTCCACGCCCGGGGTGGCCTCGACCAGTTCGGCCAAGGTCGCCTTGACCTCAGCCGCAACGTCCAGCTCGTCGGCGCCGCGGCTGCGCGAGACCGAGAATGCGACCACCGACTCGCCATCCAGCAGCGCGGCCTGGGTAGGGTCGGCGGCTGCGTCGGTGACGGTCGCGATCGACGACAGCCGCACCGCGCGGCCGTCGGCGAGGCTGATGGTGTAGTTGCGCAGGTCCTGCACATCTTCGACCGTGCCGATGGTGCGGATCGTCTGCTGCTCGCCGCCGATCTCGGCGCGGCCACCGGGGCGTTCGACCTGGATCAGCGCGAGCTGCTGCGACACCTCGGCTGCGGTCACGCCGAATGCCAGCAACTGCTGCGGATCCAGATCGACCCGGATCTGCCGCTCGATGCCGCCGATGCGCTGCACCTGCGCCACGCCGTCCACGCCATACAGCGCACGCGCAACCTCGCGGTCGACGAACCACGACAGCTGGTCGGGCGCCATTGATGGCGCCGAAACCGCGTAGGTCAGCAG
>JBOHYC010000096.1:0-17831 GCA_050737755.1 Lysobacter sp. | reverse complement strand
TGCAGGTCGAGGAACTCGCCGACCTCGTGCACAAGGGCGCCGTGCAGCCGCTCGCGCAAAACGCGCATCTCGGTGCGCACCCGGTCGATCGCGCGGTGCAGGCGCTGCAGTTCGTCCTCGACCAGTTCGGCGGCGATGCGCTCCTCGACCACGTCGAGTACGTGCGGCAGTCGAACCCGGGCACGACCCAGCGCGCTGCCGCGCGAGGCGCCGTGACCGGAGAATTCCTGTCGCATCCGCAGCCCTTACTGGTCTTCGTCGAAGCGGCGATCGAACAGCCCGGTGACGGCGTCGGCGACCGCTTCCTCGTCCTCGCCATCGACCCGCAGCTTGACCACCGTGCCCTGGCCGGCGGCCAGCAGCATGACCCCCATGATGCTCTTGGCGTTGACCTCGCGGCCCTTGGCGATCAGCGTCACGTTGCAGCGATAGCCCGACAGCAACTGGACCAGCTTGGCGGTGGCGCGCGCATGCAGGCCGAGGCGGTTGGAGACGGTGAGTTCACGTTCGATCATGGGGGGATCCTTGTTATCCGTCTCAGGCATCGTCCAGCCGCACGCCGTTGCGCGCGCCGGCAGCGGCGACCGCCGGCAGTTCGTCCAGCGGCAGTTCGGCGTAATTCATCACGCGCAGCAACATCGGCAGGTTCAGGGCCGACACCCGCCGCACTGGCGTGCCCAACTGCGCGACCCGGGCGGCCAGGTTGCTCGGGGTCGCGCCGTACAGGTCGGTCAGCACCAGCACGCCGTCGCCGTCGTCGACCTTGCGCAGGGCGGCGCTGGCGCGTGGCAGCCATTCGTCCGGATCGCCGTCGTACGGCACTTCGAGGGCTTCGGCGCGCAGCGGCAACGCGTCCATCAGGCGGGTCGCCACGCCGATCAGCGCGGTACCGATGCCAAGATGGGTGATGAGCAGGATGCCGACGGCCATCCGGAGAAGTTACCAGACCGGAGTTGATCCCCGGAAGCGGGTCGGCTCAGTCCAGCTCGCGATGATGCACTGCGACCTCGTCCCAGCCGCGTGCGCGGGCGTGGGCGGCCATCCATTCGGCCAGGTAGACCGAGCGATGTCGGCCGCCGCTGCAGCCGAAGGCGACGGTGATGTAGCTGCGGGTGGAACCGGACTGCATCCGCGGCAGCCAGGTGTCCAGCAGGTCGCTGATCTGGGCGGTGAACTGCTGGACTTCCGGTTGCGCGGCCAGGTGTTCGGCAACCGCGGAATCACGGCCCGACAACGGCCGCAGGCTCGGGTCCCAGTGCGGATTGGGCAGGCCGCGCGCGTCGAACACGAAGTCGGCGCCGGCCGGCAGGCCGTGGCGATAGGCGAACGATTCGAACAGCAGCGACACCGTGTTGTCGTCGCCGATACCGAACTCGGTGATGACGTGGCGGCGCATCTGGTGGACATTGAGGTCGCTGGTGTCGAGCTGGATGTCGGCCAGTTGCCGTAGCGGCTTGAGCACCTGCCGCTCCAGCGCGATTGCGTCCGCCAGCGACAGGCCTAGTTGGCTCAGCGGATGCCGGCGGCGGGTGTCGGCGTAACGCTTGAGCAGCACGTCGTCGCGGGTGTCGAAATAGATCAGCTTCGGGTCCAGCCCCATTTCGCCGACAGCCGACAGCCAAGACGGCAGGTTGCCGAGGTCGCTGTGGCTGTTGCGCACGTCGATCCCGACCGCCATCTTGGCGGCCGTTGCGCCGTCGCCGGTGGCACTGCGCACGAAGTCCGGCAGCAGTTCGGCCGGCAGGTTGTCGACGCAGTAGTACCCCAGGTCCTCGAAGGTCTTGAGCGCCACCGACTTGCCCGAGCCGGACATGCCGCTGACGATCACCAGGGTGGCGTTGGAGGGTGCGTTCGTTGCCATCAGGCTTCGCCGCGCTCGAGGAAGTTGCTGTGCCGGGCGATGAACGCCGCGGCCGGGTCCATGCCCTTCATCCGCAGGCTGTGCAATCGGGTCGCGGCCTCGGCCAGCACGGCCAGGTTGCGTCCGGGCATCACTGGCAGGTGGGTGGTCGGCACGTCGAGGTCGAGTACGCGGCGGGCGCTGTTGGCGCCGGTCAGGCGCTCCAGCCCGGTCGGCGCCGGGGCATCGGCCGACTCGTCCATCGGACGGGTCAGGTGGATGATCAGGCGCAGGTACTTGTTGTGCTTGACTGCGGTGTCGCCGAACATTTCGCGGATGTTGAGCACGCCCAGGCCACGCACTTCCAGCAGGTCCTGGATCATTTCCGGACACGTGCCGTCCAGCACGTCGGGGGCGATCTGGGTGAACTCGGGGGCGTCGTCGGCGACCAAACGGTGACCGCGGCTGATCAGCTCCAGCGCCAGTTCGCTCTTGCCGGCTCCGGCATCGCCGGTGATCAGCACGCCGATCGAGTAGATCTCCATGAACACCCCGTGCAGGGTGACCCGCGGCGCCAGCGTCCGGGCGAGGTGGTATTGCAGGTGGTTCAGCAACTCGTGCCCGCGCAGCGGCGAACTCCACAGCGGCGTGAGTGATTCCTCCGCGGCCTCGGCGAGGTCGGCGGGGCAGGCCTGGCCCTTGCTGATCACCAGCGCCAGCGGCCGGAACTGCATGATCCGCTCGATCGTCTCCCAGCGCTGCCGCGAGTCCAGCGCATCCATCCAGGTCAGTTCTTCGGTACCGAGAATCTGCACCTTGTTGGGATAGATCGCATTGAGGTAACCGGCCAGCGATGGGCGGCGGGCGACGGTCTCGACCGATTCCAGGACACGGTCACGGCCCTCCTGGCCGGCGACCCACTTCAGGTCGAGGCGATCCCGCTGCTGCTCGAACAGCTCGCCGGCGCTGATCCGGGCGTTGCACATCGGCATGGTTTCAGGCCACCGTCGATCGTTGGGCGCGGGTGTCGACGCCGTCCAGCAGGTAGCGGCCCAGCTCGGCGACCGAGGATGCCGAGCGCAGCCGGTCACGGAAGCCCGCACTGGAGAAGTGCTCGGCCAGTTCCGCCAGTTGTTGCAGGTGTTCCTGCAGCGAGTGTTCCGGGATCGCCATGGCCAGCACGAGGTCCACCGGTTCGCCGTCGACAGCGTCGAAATCGACCGGCTCGGCCAACCGCAGGAACGCACCGCGGCTTTCGCCAAGCCCGGCCACCCGTCCGTGCGGGATCGCCACGCCGTGGCCGATCGCGGTGCTGGCCAACCGCTCGCGTGCCTGCAGGCTTTCGCGGATGGGGGCGCAGGCGGCATTGCCGCTGGCGTACAGCGGGTCGGCCAGCAACCGGGCCGCGGCGTCGATGACCGAGCCGCGGTTGCCCGGCTCGGTCAGGATCGCAATGCGGTCGACGCTCAACAGCTCGTGCAACGGCATGGAGGGCTAGCCGAATTCGCCGCTGCGGGCGAGGCTCTCGCCGCGGTTGTGGGCGATCTGCTTTTCCTTGTGCTTCATCAGCAGGCGATCGAGCTTGTCGGCAAGCAGGTCGATCGCGGCGTACATGTCGATCGCGGTGGCGTCGGCATGCAGGGTGCCTCCGGCAAGGTTGACGGTCGCTTCGGCACGGTGGTTGGGCTTGTCGAGGCTGAGCTGGGCGCGGACGTCGAACGGCTGGTCGAAATGGCGTCCAAGCCGCTCCAGCTTGGATTCCACGTAGTCGCGCAGGGCGGCAGTGACTTCGACATGCTGGCCGTGGGTTTCGATACGCATATGAGACCTCCAGTTACGTCGCGGCTTGGGTCTCCAGCATAGCCCAGCCCGGCGTGAATGGCGGGAAGGTCGGCGACCGGCGTCACGCCATCCGCACGCGGTCCTGCGAAGACGCGATTCCCATTGCTTCGCGGTATTTCGCAACGGTGCGGCGGGCGACCGGGATGCCGGTAGCTTTCAGGCTTTCGGCCAGGCGCGCGTCCGACAGCGGTTTGCGCGGATTTTCGGCTTCGATCAGCTGGCGGAGCATCGACTGGATCGCGGTGCTGGAGGCCTCACCGCCACCGCCGGTATCGATACCGGACGCGAAGAAGCCACGCAACGGGATGGTGCCGCGCGGGGTACGCGCGTATTTGCGGGCGATCGCGCGCGAAACCGTGGATTCGTGCAGGCCGATTTCCGCGGCGACCTCGCGCAGGGTCAGCGGCCGCAGCGCGCTGTCGCCGAACTCCAGGAAACCGGCCTGCTGGTGCAACAGGCAACGGGTGACCTTCAACAAGGTATCCCCGCGTGCCTCCAGGCTCTTGAGCAGCCATCGTGCTTCCTGAAGATGGCCCTTGAGATAGCTGGCGTCGGATGCGCTGGCGTGGCGGATCATGCCTTCGTAACCGCGATGGATGCTGACCCGTGGACGCATGCTGTCCGACAGCGCGACCCGCCACAGCCCGTGCTGGCGCCAGATGACGACATCCGGGGCGACGTAGGTGTCGGTTGCGATCGCACCGATCTGCGCGCCGGGGCGGGGGTCGAGTGAACGCAGCAATTGGACCGCGGTGTCGACGTCGGTCTCGTCGAGTTTCATCTCGTGGGCCAGGCCGCTGACTCCGATGCGCGGCAGCCGTTCCAGCGCCCCGTTGGCCAGCTTCCGGGCCAGATCGCGGCCCGGTGTGTCTTCGGGCAATTGCTCCAGTTGCAGCCGCAGGCATTCGGCCAGGTCACGCGCGCCGACCCCGGCCGGGTCGAAGCGTTGGATCTGACACAGCGCGGTCTGGATTTCCTCGCTGCCCACGTGGAGTTCGGCTTCGAGGCTGGCGGCAATCGATTCAAGTTCGCGCAGGTAGCCGTTGTCGTCGATCGATTCGATCAGGGCCACCGCGATCTGGCGATCACGCGGCGACAGCGGACTCAGGTGCAGCTGCCACAACAAGTGGTCGTGCAGGGTTTCGGCTTCGGCCACCTGTTCGGCCGCGGAGCCCTCGTCACCCGGGTCGCCGGGGCCGACGCGCTGGTACCAGGTCTCGCCATCGTTCGCGCCCCAGTCGGCCTCGGGAGGCGCCGGAGTATCGAGGCTGGAGTCCTGTGCATGATCGTCGCCGTTCGACGTGGCGCCGTCGGTGCGATCGCTGCTGATCGCGGTTTCGGTCCAGTCCAGCAGCGGATTGCTTTCCACCGCATTGACCAGCTCGGCCTCAAGTTCGATCGCCGACATCTGCAGCAGGCGGATCGCCTGTTGCAGCTGCGGTGTCATCACCAGGTGTTGGCCGAGGGAAGTTTGGAGACGGGGCTTCATGATGGATTGCAAACGCGACCTGACGGATCCGACGGCCTTTGCGTTGCATCATCACTACAGGCGGAAGGTTTCGCCCAGGTAGACGCGACGCACATCGGGGTTGGCGAGCAGCGCGTCCGGAGCCCCCTGCGCGAGCACGCCACCTTCATTGAGGATATACGCACGGTCGCAGATACCCAAGGTCTCGCGGACGTTGTGGTCCGTGATCAGCACGCCGATGCCACGATTCTTGAGGTGGCGCACGATTCGCTGGATCTCGCCGACCGAGATCGGGTCGACACCGGCGAACGGCTCGTCGAGCAGCATCAATCGCGGCTTGCTGGCCAGTGCGCGGGCGATCTCGACCCGGCGTCGCTCGCCACCGGACAGGCTGGCACCAAGCTGGTCGGCGACGTGGGTGACCTGCAGTTCTTCCATCAGCGAGGCCAGTTCGCGCTCGCGACCGGCCTTGTCGAGGTCGTCGCGCAACTCCAGCACCACCCGCAGGTTGTCGGCGACGCTGAGCTTGCGGAATACCGACGGTTCCTGCGGCAGGTAGCCGACGCCGTACTTGGAGCGTACGTACATCGGGTCGCCGGTGATGTCCTTGCCGTCGAGCGTGATCTTTCCAGCATCGGCCGGGACCAGCCCGACGATCATGTAGAAACAGGTGGTCTTGCCGGCGCCGTTGGGGCCGAGCAGGCCGACCACTTCGCCGGCGTCGAGGGTCAGCCCGAAGTCGCGCACGATCTCGCGCGAGCGGTAGGCCTTGCGCAGGCCCTGGGCGACCAGCATCAGCCGCCCTCCGCAGGCTGGTCGGTGCCATTGTCGCTGTCGGTGGGCGCGGTCGGTTTGGCGTCGGCACCGCTGCCCGCGTTCTTCGGCATGATCCGCATGTTGACCCGGCCGTTACCTTCGCCACCGCTGGTGACCTGGCCACTTGCCATGTTGTAGACCACGCGTTCGCCGCTGAGGGTGCCGCGCGGCTGCTTGATGCTGACGCTGCCGGTAAACACCACGGTTTCGTTGTTGACGTTGTAGTCGATCTTGTTGGCGACGGCGTTCATCAAGGTGCCGTCGTCGAGTTGCTGCTTCAATCGCGCCGGGCTGCCGTTGAACACCACCCGCGAGATATCACCGCCTCGGGTGCTGATTTCGGCGCGGCTGGCCTCGGCGTGCAGGGTGCCCTGGTCGATTGTCACTCCGCCCGACAACACGGTCGGGGTGGCGTCGTCGAGACTGCCGACCTGCTTGCCTGCATTGACGTCCATCGGCTGGTTGCGGTCGGACTTGCGCGCCATTGCCAGTGGGCTGGCGACGATCGCGATGGCGACCAGGGTCCAGCCGGCAAGTCGCCGCAGGGTGGCTCGTTGGGGGGAGTTGTCAGGGGACATAGCGGGAGCGGACCTCGGACTGGAGGGTGTACTGCTTGCTGGCCAGGTTCACCTCGAGGCCATTGCCGCGAAGTATAGAGCCGGGCCGATTAATGGTGACCGCGACGGGCGAGGTCACCCGGTCATCCTCGGGGAAGACGTTCAGCTGTTCGGTGTTGATCGTCACCTTGGGTTCGGTACGACCGTCGCTTTCGGCGTTGACCGTGCCGTTGAGGCGAAGCTCGTCACCCTCGGCGCTGACCCAGCCGCGCTTGGCCCGCACTTCCCATGCGTCGCCCTCGCCACCGCGAGGCGGTATCAGGAACAGCGGGGTTTCGATATCCATCGTTTCGGTAGCCGGGTCGCGGGCCAGTTCGGGCGCGCGCAGGGTGAAAGACTCCTGGCCCTGCGCATCCAGTGCAACCATTTCGAAGTCGTGCAGCACGTAGTCGGGTCGTCCGCCGGCAGCAACGGTCTCTTCGATCGGCGCGGTGCGCTTGGACCACAGCGACCAGCCGCTGATCGCGGCCACGGCCAGCAGCACCAGCGAGACCATCAGGCGCCAGCTCACATCGGGAAGCCTCATGCGGTGCCCTCGACGCGCGCACCCTCGACCCGGCAGACATCATCCAGCAATGCTTCGACGCGACCCTGCGCGGCCAGCAGCAGGTCGCAGAATTCGCGGGCGGCGCCCTGTCCGGCCGCGGCGGCGGTGCGCCAGTGGACGCGTTCGCGCACCCACGGGTGGGCGCTGGACGGCGCCGCTGAAAAGCCCACCTGCAGCATGACCCGCAGGTCGGGCAGGTCGTCACCCATGAACGAAACCTCGCCCATGCCGATGCCGAGCCGCGCGGCAATCTCGCCGACCCGCGCCAGCTTGTCCTTGACCGCGGTATGCACTTCGGTCAGTCCCAATTCGGCGGCGCGATGCTGGACGATGCTGCTCTCGCGCGCGGTGATGAAGGCGACTTCGATACCCGCCTTGCGCAGCAATACCAGGCCGAGGCCGTCGTGCACGTGGAATGCCTTGGTCTCGCGTCCTTCGCTGTCGAACATCAGGCGCCCGTCGGTCAGGGTGCCGTCGACATCGAAGCAGGCCAGGCGCACGCGCGCCGCATGTTCGAGGACCGCGGCCGGATAATCGTTGTGGTGTTGATAGGGCATGGCTCAGACCACCCGTGCGCGCAGCAGGTCGTGGATGTTGAGCGCGCCGACCACGCGCTGTTCGCGATCGACCACCAGCAGGCCACTGATCTTGTGCGCTTCCATCAACTGGGCCGCCTCGACCGCGAGCGCCTCGGAATCAATGGTTTTAGGTGCGCGGGTCATCACCGCGTCGATGCGGGTGGTACGCAGGTCGACGTTGCGATCATCGAGGCTGCGGCGCAGGTCGCCGTCGGTGTACATGCCGAGCAGTTTGCCGTCGGGTTCGACGATCGCGGTCATGCCCAGGCGCTTGCTGCTCATCTCCACCAGCGCCTCGCTGACGGTAGCGGCGGGACCGACCTGCGGCACTTCATCGCCGCCATGCATGATGTCGGCGATGTGCAGCAGCAGGCGCCGGCCGAGCGCGCCGGCCGGGTGCGAACGGGCGAAATCGTCGGCGGTGAAGCCGCGCGCCTCCATCAACGCAACCGCGAGCGCGTCGCCCATGGCCAGCGATGCGGTGGTGCTGGAAGTCGGGGCGAGGTCGATCGGGCAGGCCTCGGCCGGCACGCTGACGTCGAGGTGCACATCGGCCGCGCGGGCCAGGGTCGAGGTCGGCCGGCCGGTCATGGTGATCAGCTTGTTGCCTTGGCGCTTGAGCACCGGCAGCAGCATCAGGACCTCGTCGCTTTCCCCCGAATACGACAGCGCGATCACCACGTCGGCGTCGGTGATCATGCCGAGGTCGCCGTGGCCGGCTTCGCCCGGATGCACATAGAAACTCGGAGTGCCGGTCGATGCCAGGGTTGCGGCGATCTTGCGGGCGACGTGGCCGGACTTGCCCATGCCGGTGCAGACCACCCGGCCACGGGCGCCGAGCATCAGCCGGCAGGCGGCGCTGAAGTCACCGTCGAGCCGCTCGGACACGGCGCCAAGCGCCTGCGCCTCGATCTGGAATACACGGCGGCCGGCTGCGGCCAGGGCGGTATCCGGCAGGCCGTCGGCGGTCGTGTTGCTGGGAGTGCTGGGGAATGTTGCCATTTCGGAGCAGGGGGCTTTCCGCTAGGCTAGAACGATTGATTTTACGCGCATCCATGCGCAAAAGCCCGCGCCTCCATGTGCGGTTCATTCAATGCTCACCCGCGCATTGCGCACCACCGGATCCGACGATTTTGAATCCCGACACCATCAAATCCCTGATCGAACAAGGCCTGCCCGGCGCCCATGCCGACGTGCGCGGTGACGACGGCGTGCATTTCGAGGCGACCGTGGTCAGCGATGCATTCGCTGGCAAATTGCCGCTCGCGCGCCATCGGATGGTCTACGCGACCCTGGGCGATCGCATGGGCGGCGAGATCCACGCGCTGGCACTGAAGACGCTCACGCCGACCGAAGCCGGACAGGCCTGACCGATGCAGAAGATCGTGGTCGAGGGAGGCGTCCCGCTCAATGGCGAGGTACGGATTTCCGGTGCCAAGAACGCGGTGCTGCCGATCCTGTGCGCGACCCTGCTGGCCGACGCGCCGGTGGTGATCACCAACGTGCCGCACCTGCATGACGTGGTGACCACGGCCAAGCTGCTGGCAGAGATCGGTGCCGGCGTCAGTTTTGACGAGAGTGCGGCCGGTGGAAGCGGGAGCATCACCGTCGACCCGACCACCGTGCACAGCCAGGTCGCGCCGTATGAGCTGGTGCGGACCATGCGCGCCTCGGTACTGGTGCTCGGCCCGCTGCTGGCCAAGTACGGTCATGCCGAAGTGTCGCTGCCCGGCGGCTGCGCGATCGGTTCGCGTCCGGTCGACCTGCACATCAAGGGCCTGCAGTCGCTGGGCGCGCAGATCACGGTCGAGAACGGCTTCATCAATGCCCGGGCCGACCGCCTCAGGGGCGCGCGCCACGTGTTCGAAATGGTCAGCGTCGGCGCTACCGAGAACGTGCTGATGGCCGCCACGCTGGCCGAGGGCACAACGGTCCTCGAGAACGCCGCGCTGGAGCCGGAGATCGTCGACCTCGCCGAATGCCTGAAGGCGATGGGCGCGAGGATCGAAGGCGCCGGCACCGGGCGGATCGTGATTGAAGGTGTCGAGCGCCTGCACGGCGGTACCCATTCGGTGGTGCCGGACCGGATCGAAACCGGCACCTTCCTGGTCGCCGCGGCGATGACCGGCGGGCGTATCACCGCCCGCTGTGCGCGACCGGACACGATGAAGGCCGTACTGGACAAACTGGTCGAGGCCGGCGCCGACATCGATTGCGTCGACGACCGCATTACCCTCGACATGCATGGCCGTCGTCCGAAGGCGGTCAACATCACCACCGCCCCGCACCCGGCGTTTCCGACCGACATGCAGGCGCAATTCATGGCGATGAACTGTGTCGCCGAAGGCGTTGGGGTAATCAACGAGACGATCTTCGAAAACCGCTTCATGCACGTCAACGAACTGCTGCGGCTCGGTGCCGACATCCGCGTCGACGGGCATACCTCGGTGGTGCGCGGCGTCGACCAGCTCAGTGGTGCACCGGTGATGGCGACCGACCTGCGCGCCTCGGCCTCGCTGATCCTGGCCGGGCTGGTGGCGCAGGGTGAGACCACCATCGACCGCATCTACCACCTCGATCGTGGCTACGAGAATATCGAGGAGAAGTTGTCCGGGCTGGGCGCGAAGATCCGCCGCATCGGGTGAGTGCCGTTTGCGTCCGGCCGCCGAATGGCTTCGCTACGAAAAACGCCCCGCATTGCGGGGCGTTTTCATGTCCGGGTGTCTGACGGAATCGCGCGTCAATGCACCGACTTCACCTGCAGGTCGATCGCGTCCTCGCCATCCTTGCGCTGCAGGATCCGGGCCGGCACCGGCATACCGTCCACGACCCAGGCGATGGTCTGCTTGTCGCCGTCGGTATTGACCAGCTTGGTCGCCTGCTTCTGCTCGCCGCCGACGTTGATCTTCTCCTTGCCGGCGACCTTGTAGCTCATCTGCTTGACCCGGCCATCGTCCACCATGCGGTAGCTCAACGGCTTGCCGGCTTCCAGGTCGCGCACCAGCGCCAGGTTGATCATCAATGCATCGAGATCGCCGGCCTTCAGCTTGATCGGACCGGCGCGGTCTGATTTGACGTCACCGCTCCAGTTCGCCACGCCCTTGGACCAGTCGTAGGTCGCGTTCTTATCGGAATTCTTGACCAGCACCTTGGACGAGTCCTTGCTGCTGACCGGGCGCCACTGGCCGCCGTTCTCCTCGAATACCGTGCTCTGGCTCAGCGAAGCCAGCGAATTGCTGATGGCGAGGCTGTAGCGCCAGCGGTCAGCGCCGGCCGGCTCCAGCGTCATCTTGCCGCTGGCCTGCATGCCCATGTAACTCGCCTGGTAGTCGGCACTGAACGGCTCGACCGCCCGCGCGGGAAGGCTCGCCACAACCAGTGCCGTGGCAACCGCGGTCACTGCGAACAGCGTGTGCAGCCGCGAGCGTGGCTTGTCCATCGTGCGTGCGTGCGTCGTCATCGGCATTCAATCCACTCCTCTGTATTCGACCAGGCGCAGGTCATAGGTGTCCTCGCCGTTTTCGCGTTGCAGGATCCGGATCGGGGTGGGGACGTTGCGGGCCACCCAGATCACGGTCTCCTCGTTGTCGTCCTTGGCCCGGGTCGCCTTCATGGCGTTGTAGGACAGGTCGCCAACAGTGATGCTTTCAGTCTCCGGCGCCACCACGTAGGTATGGGTGCGGGGCACGCGACCGTCTTCGACAAACCGGTAGGTCAGGGTCTTGCCGGGTTCGGCATCGCGCATCACGGCCAGGTTGATCAGCAAGCCGGTCATGTCGCCCGGCTGTAGCGCGACCGGACGTTGGCGGCTTTCCTTGACGTCACCCTGCCACTTCGCCTGCTTCGAGCGCCAATCGTAGAGACCGACAGTTTGCTTGCGCGTGAATATCGACTTGTTGACCGTCGCCTGGGTCAGCGGCCGGTAAGTTTCACCGATCACGTCGAACACGGTGCTCTGCTCGGCGTTGATGCCAGCCAAGCCGAACAGGCCACGCGTCCCGCGCATCACCAGGTCGACCCGCCAGCGCGTGGATTGCTGCTGGACCAGTTGCATGGTCGCCTCGCCGAGCGGCTTGCCGCCCTTGTAGACCAGATAGTTGGCGACGAACGGTTGCAGCACCGGCTCGGGTTCCGGCATGTCGGCGGGGGCGGTGGGCACCACTGCGGGCACCGGGGTGCCCTGCGGAGCGGTTTGCGCTGCCGCCGACAGGGGCAGCAGCAGGGCGAAGGCGGTGGGGAGCAGGATCCGGAGCATGGGTTTTTCGTCAGGAAAAGGCGGGAGGGGGAGGCGTCGGTATTGCCGGTTGGTCGGCTGATTGGGCGAGGACATTGCCAGCGTCAAGCTGAAGCGGAGCCGACAGTGGCTGGCCGTCGAGTTCCACCCGCGATCCGCTGGCGGGCGCGGCTAACCGGATCCGGCCGGAAACCAGCCACTGCAGGGTCGCCAGCATCAACGGATGTTCCCGGGCCAGCACCCGCTGCGCCAGCCGTCCGGCGTCGTCGCCGGGCTCGACGGCAACGCGGGCCTGTGCGATCACCGGCCCGCCGTCGAGCTCCGGGGTGACGTAGTGGACACTGGCACCATGCACGCTGGCGCTGGCATCGAGCGCCTGCTGGTGCGTGTGCAGTCCCTTGAACGCAGGCAGCAACGATGGATGGATATTGATGACGCGGCCGTGACGCGCGCTGACTTCGCGCGCGTTGAGCAGTCGCATATACCCGGCGCAGACGATCAGGTCGGGGGCGACGGCATCGACCTGGCTGAACAGATGTTCATCGCTCGCGGCGCGGCTGGTGAAATCGCGCGGACGCACCGCGAGCGCAGGCACGCCAATGGCGCGCGCGCGTTCCAGTGCGAACGCGGAGGGTTTGTCCGAAAAAACTCCGACCAGCCGGGCGGCGAGGCGGCCGTCATCAATCGCGTCGATGATCGCCTGCAGGTTGCTGCCGCGGCCGGAGGCGAGGACCGCGATGCGGAAGGCCACGGGTATTGCCTCAGCCGATATGCACGCGCTCGCCGTCGGTGGCCGGAACGACCTCGCCGATCCGGCGATGGGCCAGCGCCAGGCGCTGCAGTTCGGCCTCGACCGGGGCCACTTCGCCTTGCGGTACCACCAGCACGAAGCCGATGCCGCAATTGAACGTGCGCCACATTTCCACGTCGGCCACCGCGCCTTCGCGCTGCAGCCAGTCGAACACCGGCGGCAGCACGATCGCCGAGGCCTCGATCCGCAGGCCGAGTCCGTCCGGAATCACCCGGATGATGTTCTCGCTGAGCCCGCCGCCAGTGATGTGGGCCATCGCGTGGATCGCGTCGCCGTGCGCGCCGCGCAGCAGCTCGAGCACCGGCTTGACGTACAGCGCGGTCGGCGCCATCAGCGCGTCGAGCAACGGCACGCCACCGACCTCGACATCGGCCGGGCGGCCGGCGCGGTCGAAGATCCGACGGATCAGCGAGTAGCCGTTGGAGTGCGGACCCGACGATGCGATGCCGAGCAGCACGTCGCCGGCCTCGACCCGCGCGCCGTCGCGCAGTTGCGACTTCTCGACCGCGCCGACGGTGAAGCCGGCCAGGTCGTACTCGCCGGGATCGTACATGTCGGGCATCTCGGCGGTCTCGCCACCGATCAGCGCGCATCCGGCCTCTTCGCAACCGCGGGCGATGCCGCCGACCACCGCCACCGTGGTGTCGATGTCGAGCTTGCCGGTGGCGAAGTAGTCGAGGAAGAACAGTGGTTCCGCCCCTTGCACCAGCACGTCGTTGACGCACATGCCGACCAGGTCGATGCCGATGCTGTCGTGGCGGCCGAGCTGCTGGGCCAGCTTGAGCTTGGTGCCGACGCCGTCGGTGCCCGAGACCAGCACCGGCTCTTTGTATTTGCCCGACAGGTCGAACAGCGCGCCGAAGCCGCCCAGTCCGCCCATCACCTCGGGACGGAAGCTGCGCTTGACCAGCGGCTTGATCCGCTCGACCAGCTCATTGCCTGCGTCGATGTCGACACCGGCATCGCGGTAGGTCAGCGGGGTGGGGGGCACGGGCGCATTGGGAGTGGAAGCGGTCACGTCGGGCTCGGAGGCGCGGGGAATCGGCGATTTTAGCAGCCGCGCCGTCCCGCATGGCTTCAATGGACGTACCGGCCCCCGTGGGGCACCATTTCGGGATCACCCACCCCCAGGGACAACGATGGCGCGCGCAAACGCTGTGGCAACCGACGCGGTTACCGGCCGCAAAGTCCGGAGTACCGGCCTGCGATGGCTGCTTGCGGCAGGCGTCGCAATGCTGTTGATGACCAGCTTCGCCGCCTCGGCGCAGCGGGTCGAGGGCACGCGTGCCGCGGCGCAGGGCGTGTATTCGGCCGAGGTCGAAGTCAATACCCAGGGCGCGTCTGAGCGCGATACCGCCTTCGCCCGTGCGCTGGCGCAGGTGTTGGGCAAGTTGTCGGGTGACCGCAACGCGGCATCCAAGCCCGGCATGGCGCAGGAACTGCGGCAGGCCAAGCGCTACGTCGAAGGCTACGACTACCGGCAGGATGAAGGCGTTTCGGCCAGTGGCGCGCCCAGTTTCGACACCATGCTGGTGGTGCGGTTCGATCAGGACAAGGTCGATTCGCTGGCGGCGGCAATGGGCTTGGCGGTCTGGCCGCAACCGCGCCCGAAGCCGGTGTTGTGGCTGGCGATCGATGACGGCAGCGGTCCGCGCCTGGTCGGCCTGTCGAAAGCCGCTGCCGCGAGTTCGACCTTGGATCGAGCGAAGAAACGCGGCTACCGGCTCGGTCTGCCCAATGGCAGCGCCGCCGAACAGGCCGTGGTTGGTGCGATCTGGCGTGGCGACACTGCCGCTGTCGCACGCGCCTCGCGTCGTTACAGCCCGCCGATGCAACTGATCGGCAAGCTCTACCGCAACGACGGCGGCTGGAAGGCCGACTGGATATTCGTCGACAACGGCAAGGTGTTGTCGCGCTGGAGCGAGGACGGAACCAACGCGCGGCAGGTGATGGCGACCGGCGCCGACGGTGCGGCCGATGCGTTGATGAAGCGTTATGCCAAGCGTTCCGTGGCGGGCCCGCCGGGAACCTATCGGGTCGCCTTCAGTGGGCTCGACAGCGCCGATGACTACGTGCGCCTGTCGGGCTATCTGCAACAGCTGGCCGTGGTGCGCGGCATCACCCCGTTGAGTGCGACGCCGCAGTCGGTCGAGTTCAACCTCGACCTGGTCTCCGGATTGTCGGGTCTCGCGCGCATGATCGAGGACGGCGACGTGCTGGTGGCAAGTACCATCGGCCGGCCCGCCGATATTGCAGGCACGGATGTCGAGGATGGGGTCGGTGACCCGCTCGACGACCTGTCCCCGGTTTCCGGTGAGAGCGCCCCGACCGCATACCGGCTGCGCTGAAGGAATCCCTGCAAATGGACCACAACCATCCGCTGGACGACGTCGCCCGGTTCCTCCGGCGGCTGCAATGGACGGCACTCGGACTGGGGCTGTGCTGGCTGTTGTGGCTGTTGGCGCCGATCCTGACCCCGTTCGTGCTTGCGGCCCTGCTGGCATGGCTGGGTGACCCGCTGGCCGACAAGCTGCAACGCGCCGGCCGCTCGCGCAATGTCGCGGTGAGCCTGGTGTTCGCCGCGATGGCCCTGCTGGTGATCCTGGCGCTGGTGTTGCTGGTCCCGACGATCGAAGAGCAGATCCACACCCTGGTCCAGTCGATGCCGAAGTACCAGGCCTGGTTCATGCAGACCGCGCTGCCATGGGCCGAGGCCCGCACCGGTATCGAGCTGACGCGCTGGCTCGACCTCGGCAGCCTGATCGACCTGGTCCGCGACAACTGGGAGCGCGCCGGCGGTGTCGCCACCACCCTGCTGGGCTACATGTCGCGTTCGGGTTTCGCGCTGCTGGCGCTGGTCGCCAACATCGCGCTGCTGCCGATCATCACGTTCTTCTTCCTGCGTGACTGGGACCTGCTGGTTGCCCGCGTGGCGTCGCTGGTGCCGCGCGACCATCTGGCCACCACCAGCCGGCTGGCGCATGAGTCCAGCGACGTGCTCGGCGGGTTCCTGCGCGGCCAGTTCCTGGTGATGGTGATCCTCGGCGTGATGTACGGCGTCGGCCTGTGGGGCGTCGGTCTCGACCTGGGCATCCTGATAGGCATCATCGCCGGGCTGCTTACGTTCGTGCCTTACCTTGGCCCGGCCAGCGGCATCATCCTGGGTTGCATCGCCGCGCTGGTGCAGTTTGGCGACTGGCAGCACGTCGCCGGGGTGCTGGCGGTGTTCGGCATCGGCCAGGTGATCGAAAGTTACTGGCTGACGCCGAAGCTGGTGGGTGACCGGATCGGGTTGCATCCGGTCGCGGTGATCTTCGCGGTGCTGGCCGGCGGGCAGTTGTTCGGGTTCCTCGGCATGTTGCTGGCGCTGCCGGTGGCCGCGATCGCCAATGTGTTGCTGCGCTATGCGCAGGAGCGTTACACCCACAGTCGGCTGTATGCAGGCGAGCAGCCGGCGATCGTCATGGGCGGCGCGGCGGGTGACTATCCGCGCGAACCGGAAGGCGAGTGAAACCGGGCGTGCCCGGCAACCGGCCGACGCCCGCGTCGCCCGGGCCGCAACTGCCGTTGGCGTTGCGCTATCCCCCCGACCAGCGCCTCGACACGTTTGTCGGTGCCGCCGCGGGCACCATCGAACAGTTGCAGGCACTGGCCGACGGCGGCAGCGACGACTGGCTGTACCTGGCCGGCCCCGGTGGGGTCGGCAAGACCCATTTGTTGCTGGCCGCCTGTGCCGTTGCCGAGGCATCCGGGCGTCGCGCGGCGTTCCTGCCGTTGGCCGCGGCGGCGGGTCGCCTGCGCGATGCGTTGCAGGCATTGGAAGGCAGCGATCTGCTGGCGCTGGACGGGTTGGAGGCGATTGCCGGGAATCGTGATGACGAGGTCGCCCTGTTCGACGCGCACAACCGCGCGCGCGCCGTCGGCAGCCGGATCAGCTACGCGGCTCGCGCCACGCCCGACGCGCTCGGCATCGGCTTGCCTGACCTGCGTTCGCGGCTGTCGCAATGCAGCCGGATCAGCCTGCAACCGCTCGATGAGCAGGGCCGTCGCGAGGTGTTGCGCCAGCGTGCGCGGCGGCGTGGCTGGGTGTTGGAGGAGACCGCGCTGGACTGGTTGCTGAAGCGGGTCGAGCGCGACATGGCCGGGCTGACCGCATTGCTGGACAGGCTCGACCGCGCATCGCTGGCGGCACAGCGTCGGATCACCGTGCCGTTTCTGCGACAGTTGCTGGGTGGCTGAGCCGAGATGAAAGCGGGCTCCCCTGTAGGAGCGACGTAAGTCGCGATTTAACTGATACCCGGTTTCGCCGTGCGATCGCGACTTACGTCGCTCCTACAGCCGCTTCTGCGGATGCGGTCCGGTCCGCAGCCCTTCATCCAATTCCGCCAGTCGCTGCGGTGTGCCCACATCGGTCCAGCGGCCCCGATGGTGCTCACCAGTAACGCCACCACGCGACATCGCCGCACGCAGCAGCGGCGCCAGCTTGAAACGCGGCGGTTGCCGTTCGACGCCTTCGACTGCGCCGATGACCTGTTTCCAGTCATCCAGCAGCGAGGGCCGGTAAAGGCCGATGCCGGAGAACGTGAGCCGCGGTTCGCCGTCGGTCGTCAGTCTGCCGCCGTCGTCCAGCGAGAAATCTCCGCCGGAATGCTGCGGCGGGTTGTCGACCATCACCAGATGCGCATCATCGGTCGGCTCATTGGGCAGCGCGTCGAAGTCGTAGTCGGTCCAGACGTCGCCGTTGACCGCGATGAACGGCGCATCCGGGTCGGCCTGGTCACGTAGCACGGCGAGCGCGTGATGCATGCCGCCACCGGTCTCCAGCGGCGTCGTGCCTTCGTAGGAAAAGTGCAGCCGCAGACCCCAGCGCGTGCCGTCGCCGAGCGCCTGCGGGAACTGGTCGGCCAGCCAACTGGTGTTGACCACGACCTCGCGCACGCCACGCGCCGCCAGCTTTTCCAGGTGCCAGGCGATCAGCGGCTTGCCGCCGGCTTCGAGCAGCGGCTTGGGCGTGCGATCGGTCAGTGGCCGCATGCGTTCGCCAAGGCCGGCGGCGAGGATGAGCGCTTTCATGCCGT
>JBOHYC010000095.1:0-22228 GCA_050737755.1 Lysobacter sp. | reverse complement strand
ATTGGGGGCTGTTCCACGTGGAACCGGGCTTCCTTCCCGTATGGCGCCGCTATTCCCGTGCGTTGAAGCAACGCAATGCGCTGCTGAAGGCCCGCGCCAGCGAGGCTCAGCTGGACGCATGGGATCGGGAACTGGCGGAGTCCGGTGAACCGCTGGGACGCTACCGCCAGCAGTATCTTGAATCGCTGGAAGTCGGCTTCTCTCGCCTTGCGTCCCAGCTGGCACCGGCGCTGGGGCAGTTGCAGCTGCACTATCTGCCAGGATGGCGGCGGGATGAGCTGTCCCTGGCCGACGCCCTGCTGCTGTCCCGGCAACGCGATCTGCAGGCCGGATTCACATCGGTGGGTCCGCATCGGGCGGACTGGCGAACCGATTTCTCCACCCTTCCCGGCCGCGAAGCATTATCCCGGGGGCAAGCAAAGTTGACCGCCCTGGTCGCGTTGCTCGCCCAAGCGGAATTCCATGCGATCAGTCATGGGGAATGGCCGGTAATCGGGTTTGATGACCTCGCTTCCGAGCTGGACCGCAAGCATCAGGCCCGGGTGTTGGAGTGGTTGGTCGCGAGTCGAGCGCAGATATTCATCACCGGCACCGAGCCGCCTGCGACGCTGGACACCCTGGATGAGACGCCTGCCGTGTTCCACGTGGAACACGGTGAAATCAAACAGATTCGCTGACTCCCGTGTTCCACGTGGAACACGGTAAATGCGGCCCTGAACAAGCGGTCCAGACCCCCGTCCGCTATACTCGGACTCACATGTATTCAATGAGTTTCGACGCCGCCGTGCACCCTGCGGCCGCGTCGTCGGAGCCTGCTGCGCAATGACCCAGATCGAGCAAGACCCCTCGTCGACCGAAGCCCCCATCCCCACCCAGGCCTACGATTCCAGCCGGATCACCGTGCTGCGCGGGCTCGAGGCCGTGCGAAAGCGCCCGGGCATGTACATCGGCGATGTGCACGATGGCACCGGCCTGCACCACATGGTGTTCGAGGTGGTCGACAACTCGATCGACGAGGCCCTCGCCGGCCACGCCAACGAAGTCATCGTAACCCTGCACGAGGACGGCTCGGTCGGGGTGTCCGATAACGGTCGCGGTATCCCGGTCGACATCCACAAGGAAGAAAACGTCTCCGCGGCCGAGGTCATCCTCACCGTGCTGCACGCCGGCGGCAAGTTTGACGACAACAGCTACAAGGTTTCCGGCGGCCTGCACGGCGTCGGCGTGTCGGTGGTCAACGCGCTGTCCGAGCACCTGTGGCTGGATATCTGGCGCGACGGCTTTCACTACCGCCAGGAGTACGCGCTCGGCGAGCCGCTGTACCCGCTCAAGCAGCTGGAGGCGTCGGACAAGCGCGGCACCCTGCTGCGCTTCAGGCCGGCAGCCGAGATCTTCACCGACGTCCAGTTCCATTACGACATCCTCGCCAAGCGCCTGCGCGAGCTGTCGTTCCTGAACTCCGGCGTCAAGATCGTCCTCGCCGACGAGCGCGGTGAAGGTCGTCGCGACGTGTTCCAGTACGAAGGCGGCATCGCCTCGTTCGTCGAGCACCTGGCCCAGCTCAAGACTCCGCTGCACCCGAACGTGATCTCGGTGACCGGCGAGCAGAACGGCATCACCGTCGACGTCGCGATCCAGTGGACCGACGCCTACCAGGAAACGATGTTCTGCTTCACCAACAACATCCCGCAGAAGGACGGCGGCACCCACCTGATCGGCTTCCGCGCCGCCCTCACCCGCACCCTGACCAACTACATCGAGCAGAACGGCATCGCCAAGCAGGCCAAGGTCAACCTGTCCGGCGACGACATGCGCGAAGGCATGATCGCTGTGCTGTCGGTCAAGGTGCCGGATCCGAGCTTCTCCAGCCAGACCAAGGAGAAACTCGTCTCATCCGATGTGAGACCTGTCGTTGAGCACACGTTCGGCGCACGTTTGGAGGAGTTCCTGCAGGAACACCCCAACGAGGCCAAGGCGATCGCCGGCAAGATTGTCGATGCCGCGCGTGCCCGCGAGGCCGCCCGCAAGGCTCGCGACCTGACCCGCCGCAAGGGCGCGCTCGACATCGCCGGCCTGCCCGGCAAGTTGGCGGACTGTCAGGAGAAGGACCCGGCCAAGTCCGAACTGTTCATCGTCGAGGGTGACTCCGCCGGCGGCTCGGCCAAGCAGGGCCGCAACCGCAAGACCCAGGCGATCCTGCCGCTCAAGGGCAAGATCCTCAACGTCGAGCGCGCCCGCTTCGATCGCATGCTGGCCAGCGCCGAGGTCGGCACCCTGATCACCGCGCTCGGCACCGGCATCGGCAAGGACGAGTACAACCCCGGCAAGCTGCGCTACCACCGCATCATCCTGATGACCGATGCCGACGTCGACGGCAGCCACATCCGCACCCTGCTCCTAACCTTCTTCTACCGGCAGATGCCCGAGCTGATCGAGCGCGGCCACATCTATATCGGTCTGCCGCCGCTGTACAAGATCAAGCAGGGCAAGAACGAGATCTACCTCAAGGACGATGCCGCGCTCGACGCCTACCTTGCCGCCAATGCGATCGAGGGCGCCGCGCTGGTGCCGGCCGACGGCGAGCCGCCTATCACCGGCAACGCGCTGGAGAAGCTGTTGCTGGCCTACGCCGGCGCCCGCGAGACGATCGCCCGCAACGCCCATCGCTATGACCCGCTGGTGCTCGAGGCGTTGATCGACTACACCCCGCTCGATTCCGAGCACCTGGCGAAGAACACCGACGAGCGCCACGAACTCGATGCGCTGCAGAAGCGGCTCAACCGCAGCGGGCTGGGCAAGCCGCGCTACACGGTCAGCCTGCAACCGGCCACCGACGCGCACCCGGCTGCGCTGCTGGTGCGCCGCGCGCACATGGGCGAGGAACTGTTGCAGGTACTGCCGCTGGCAGCGTTCGAGGCCGGCGACCTGCGTCCGCTGCGCGAGGCCGCCTCGCTGCTGCACGGCCTGGTCCGCGATGGCGCCCGGATCATCCGCGGCAACCGTGAGCAAACGATCGAGAGCTTCGCAGAGGCCCAGGCCTGGCTGCTCGACGAGGCCAAGAAGGGCCGCCAGATCCAGCGCTTCAAGGGCCTGGGCGAGATGAACCCCGAGCAGCTGTGGGACACAACGGTCAACCCGGAAACCCGTCGCCTGCTTCAGGTCAAGATCGAGGATGCGGTCGCTGCCGACCAGATCTTCAGCTGCCTCATGGGCGATGTGGTCGAGCCGCGTCGCGAGTTCATCGAGGACAACGCGCTGAAGGTCTCCAACCTGGATATCTAGGCAATCTGGATATCCAGCTGGCGGGCCGCTTTGACGGCCTGTTCATCCGGGGCGGCATACAACTCAATCCCCCCGGAACACCGAAATGGAACAGGGAACCGCCATGAAACGACTGCTGCTTGGCTTGGCGATCGCGACCGCCGTCGCCGCGTGTGCCACCACCACCTCCCCGACCGGCCGCACCCAGCGTGTCGGCGCGGTACCCCAGCAGCAGCTGGACCAGATGGGCGCGGAAGCGTTCGCCGAGTACAAGGCCAAGCTGCCGCAGAGCAGCAATTCCGGCCAGACCGCCTACGTGCGCTGCGTGGTCAACACGATCACGCGTCAGCTGCCCGCCGGCAACCAGGCGCAGTGGGAGGTGGCGTTGTTCAACAACGACTCGCCGAACGCCTTTGCCCTGCCTGGCGGCAAGGTCGGTGTCTATACCGGCATCTTCAAGGTCGCGCGCAACCAGGACCAGCTGGCTGCGGTTATCGCGCATGAGATCGGCCACGTGATCGCCCATCACCACGACGAGCGCGTCACCCGCCAGACGGGCGCGCAGGCGGGCCTCGGGATCATCGGGGCACTGGTCGGTTCGCAGTACGGTTCGGGTGCCGCCCAGGCCACCCAGCAGCTCGGCGGCGCCGCGGTGCAAGCCGCCTTCCTGCTGCCCAACAACCGCGTGCAGGAAAGCGAGGCCGACGTGGTCGGCCAGCGGCTGATGGCACAGGCCGGTTTCGATCCGCGCCAGGCGGTCGACCTGTGGCAGAACATGATCGGCGCCAGCGGCGGCGGTGGCCAACCGGAATGGCTGTCCACCCACCCGGATCCGCAGGCCCGCATCGCCGAGCTGCGCTCTCGTGCCGGTGGCCTGATGCCGACCTACGAACAGGCCCGCGCTGCCGGCCGAAAGCCCAAGTGTGACTAGCCACAATCTGGCGAATGTCGGATACACGCTTTCGTGGTGCAATCTTTTTCTGGTAGCGTGATCGCCCCATTAGCGCATCGCCGCCCTTCCCGCTCACGAGACGGCAGATACGAGGAATTGAATGAGTACTTCCATGGCCCGTAACAGCCTGCAGAAGGCCGGTGTGCTCGCCGCCCTGATTTTGGTAGCCGCCCCTGGCGTGGCCCAAGTCCAGACAGCACCCCCAAGCCCCCAGAGCAGCGGTGCCCCGGAGGTGGATACCCGCCGTGAGCGAGATAACAACGGCAGGCGGGATGAAGAGCGAATCCGTCGCGACGCGGTGAAGCAGGACGTGCTCTACCCCGAAGCGACTCGCGAAGCCCCGGATCTGGGCGCTTCCGGCCGCACCGCGGGCAAGCTCGAAAAGATGATGAAGCTGTATCAGGGCGAGAAGGGTGCCGAGGCACGCGTCATTGCCGACGAGGTCATCGCAGCCGACGGCAGCAACGCATTCGAGAAGGCCTACTCCGCGCAGATCGCCGCCCAGGTGGCCTACGACGCCGGCGACACCGCCACCGCAGTCAAGTACTACCAGCAGGCGATCGAGCTCAACGGCCTGGACAACAACGCGCACTACAACGTCATGTTGAACCTGGCCCAGCTGCAGCAGGCCGCCGGCGATCCGGAAGCCTCGCTGGCGACCTACGAGCGCTTCTTCAGCGAAACCAACAGCGAGCAGCCCGAACATCTGATGATGAAGGGCCAGGCGCTGTACCTCATGAAGCGCTTCCCTGAAGCCGCAACCGTCATGAAGCAGGCGATCGATGCCAGCGCCGAGCCCAAGCCGGAATGGCAGGCACTGCTGATGCAGACCTACGCCGAAAGCGGCCAGGGCGACGAGGCGGTAGTGATGGCCGAGAAGGTCGCCGCCGCCAAGCCCGACGACAAGCGCGCGCAGATGAACCTGGCGATCATCTACCAGCAGGCCGGGATGACCGACAAGGCCACCGCTGTGCTGGAGAAGTTGCGCACCGGCGGCCAGCTGACCGAGGCGGCCGAGTACCAGCAGCTGTATACGACCTACATCAACCTGGACGGGCATGAGAAGCAGGCCGTCGAGGTGATCCAGGAGGGTCTGCAGAAAGGTATCCTCAAGCCCGACTTCAACACCTACGTTGCGCTTGCACAGGGCTACTACTTCTCCGGGCAGACGGGACCCGCGATCGAGGCGTACCAGAAGGCCGCTCCGCTCGACGACGATGGCGAAACCTACCTCAACCTCGCCAAGGTGCTGGTCAACGAGGGTCGCACCACAGAAGCGCACGCCGCTGCGAAGCAGGCGTTGGCCAAGGGCATCAAGAAGCCGGAGCAGGCCAACTCCATCATCGCGCTGCCGGGGAGTTAACGGCATCACGAAACCCCCACTCTCCGCTTGGAACCCAAGGCGGAGTTTGGTATATCCTAGGAGGTTCCCGCGGCCGTAAAGGCGCAGGAGCCAGAAACGGCCCGCGGCGCCAACGGCGTCCGACCCCCCTTCCCCGAGCTGACGGCGCAATGACGCAAGACTTGGAAAACCACGCTAACAAAGTAGACGACCGCGAAGGGTTGAACTGGCCACGTGTCGCCGGTATGACCATGGCGCTCGCGGTGCATGGAGCGGTGCTGCTGCTGCTGCTGGCACCGATGGCCCCGCCGCAGACCGACAAGGTGAAGGAAGAGGTGACCTTGGTGAACATCATCAAGCCGCCACCGCCGCCGCCACCGCCGCCGCCGCCGCCGCCGGAACCGCCGAAGCCGATTACTCCGCCCAAGGAGCTGTCGCCGCCGAAGCCGTCCCCGCTGCCGCCGCCGCCCGATCCGCCGCCGGTCGTGTTCGACGACCCGAGTCCGGTCGACACCCCGGCGCCGCCGCCGGCACCACCGGCCCCGCCGGCGCCTCAGGACAGCCTCGGTTCGGTCGACCCGTCATCGCGTTCACGCAACCCGCCGCGTTATCCGCCGAGCGCGCTGCGTGCACAGATCGAGGGTACGGTGATCCTGGTGATCAGCATCGATGCCCAGGGCAACGTCATCGACATTGAAGTCGAGAAGTCCAGTCGCAACCGCGACCTGGACCGTGCAGCGGTCGAGGCCGCACGCAAGTGGGCCTTCAACCCGCAGGTCGAGAATGGCGTTGCCGTTGCAAGCCGGGTCCGTGTCCCGGTCGATTTCAACCTCAACTGACGTCAGTATCGGTTCAGGCCGATACCCGCTGGTCGAGTCACAGTTGCTGTACTAAGTAGTCCCTTCTTCCACGACATCCATAGGTAAGCATCATGCTTCAGGAAACCACCACTGCTGCTGCTGGAGGCAACAACGCCGCAGCATTCGAGCAAATGAGCTTCGGTCACATGATCCAGAACTTCGATCTGATGGCATGGATCGTGGCCATTACCCTGCTGATCTTCTCGGTCCTGTCGGTTTACTGGATCGTGATCAACTTCCTCAAGAACATGCGCCTGCGCTCGAGCTCCGAGCGGGTCATGAGCACGTTTTGGGAAACCTCCAACGCGCAGGACGCCATCCGCTACATGGAAGAGCAGAAGCGCAGCGAGCCGTTCTCCAAGATCGCGCTTGATGCCGCCCAGGCTGCGGCCCACCACCAGCGCAACGAGGGCTCGCGCCTGGTCGAGTCGCTGAACCGCTCCGAGTTCGTCGACCGCGCCCTGCGCCAGGCCGTTACCCGCGAGTCGATGCGCCTCGAAAGCGGCATGACCCTGCTCGCCACCGTCGGTGCGACCGCGCCGTTCGTCGGCCTGCTCGGTACGGTCTGGGGCATCTACAACGCCCTTATCCGGATCGGCGTCAGCGGCAATGCATCGATCGACGCAGTGGCAGGTCCGGTCGGCGAGGCCCTGATCATGACCGCGGCTGGTCTGTTCGTGGCGATCCCGGCGGTGTTGGCTTACAACTTCTTCAACCGTACCAACCGCCTGACCAACAGCAAGTTCGATACCTTCGCCCACGACCTGCACGACTTCTTCGCGACCGGTTCGCGCGTCGGCGAGCAGGCTGTCAAGCGCTGATCGACGTCGTCACCCAAGCTTAGTCGGAGTTCGGTTATGGCCTTCAGTTCAGGCAACGAAAGCGGCGGCCCGATGGCCGAGATCAACGTCACGCCGCTGGTCGACGTCATGCTGGTGCTGCTGATCATCTTCATGATCACGGCACCGCTGATGTCGCACAAAGTCAAGGTTGAGTTGCCGGAGGCCAACCTCGACAGGCGTGATGAGCTGGCACCGGAAGTGCCGCCGATCACCCTGGCGATCACCCAGGACGGCAAGGTGTACTGGAACGATGAGCCGGTCACCACGCAACTGCTCGAAAGCCGCCTGTCGGTTGAAGCGCAGAAAACGCCCCAGCCGCAGATCAATGTTCGCGGCGACAAGACCACCAAGTACCGCACCGTCAAGGATGTGGTCGACATCGCCCAGAAGCAGGGCATGCGCAAGGTCGGTTTCGTCGCGATCAAGGATCGCTCCAACTAACCCGGAGACCAGAACATGGCTTTCAGTTCCAACTCCAGCGGCGGTGCGATGGCCGATATCAACGTCACGCCGCTGGTCGACGTGATGCTGGTCCTGCTGATCATCTTCATGGTGACTGCGCCGATCGCTTCGTACCCGATCGAGGTCAACCTGCCGCAGCGCACCACCGCGCCGCCGCCGCTGACCGAGCCGCCACCGCCGATCAGCCTGCGCATCGACGCGTCGGGCCAGGTCTTCTGGAACGACTCGCCGTACCCGCTGCCGGTAATCGAGAACATGATGCGCGAGACCGTGCAGCGTGACCCGAGCAACCAGCCGCAGCTCGAGATCGACACCAACCCGGATTCCGATTACGGGGTTCTGGCCAAGGTGCTGGCACATGCCAAGAACGCGGACATGAAGAAGATCGGCTTCGTCGAGAACTGATCGACGGATTCCGTCAACGTATTAGAAAGATGCTTGCTGTCGAATTGGAAACGCCGCCTTCGGGCGGCGTTTTTTTATGTCTGGTTGGACGCACTGTGGAGGCGGATTTTCCGTCGGGCGACGAGTCACCATCGCGCGATACGGGTGATCCCGTCGACCACCTCAGCTACTGCGAGCGAGGATCCCCAGGTAGCCACGAACCGTAGCGGCCAGCCCATCATGCAGTGCCTCGCCGATCAGGGCATGGCCGATCGATACCTCGAGCGTACCCGGTACCGCCTGCAGGAACGCGCCGAGGTTGGCCTGGCTCAGGTCGTGCCCGGCGTTGACGCCAAGCCCGGCTGCCTGCGCGCGACGTGCGATCTCGCCAAAGCGCTCGAGCATCGGGCCCGCGGCACCGGCGAAAAAGGCGTCTGCATACGGCCCGGTGTACAGCTCGATACGGTCCGCGCCGGTGTCGGCGGCGGCTTCCACGCCCGCTGCATCCGGTTCCACATGGGCGTTGGCGAACAGGCTTACCCGGCAACCGAGCTCGTGCAGGCGTGCCACCAGCGGTCGCAGGCGTCCACCGTCGCGGTGGAAATCGAACCCATGATCGGACGTGAGCTGGCCATCATCGTCGGGTACCAGCGTTGCCTGCGCCGGGCGCACCTGTTCGCACAACGCAATGAAACCCGGGTAGCCGGGCCGGGGCGGCGCAAACGGGTTGCCCTCGAGGTTGAACTCGACACCGCGCTGACCGGTCAGGCCGGCCAGTGCCACCACGTCGTCGGCACGGATGTGGCGCGCGTCGGGTCGTGGATGGACGGTGATGCCGTGGGCGCCGGCATCGAGGCAGACACGGGCCGCCTCGACCACGTCGGGCGCGTTGCCGCCACGGGAGTTGCGCAGCACCGCGATCTTGTTGACGTTGACGCTCAGGACGGTCATGGCGGTGGGATCCGGTTGCGGGTCAGCCCGGTTCCGATCCGGCCTGGTTGGCCGCAAGCTTGCGCGCCTCGGCCTGCGCCCGCAGCTGCTGCAGCTCCAGTGGATCGAGCATCGGGCCGTCACCACCGCTGCGGCGGTCGATCCGACGCGCCAGCAACTGCATCACGCCCATCAGCGCCAGCACCAGTGCGCCGACCAGGCAGACAGACAACAAGGCCACCGAGGTGGTGGTGAACGCGATCACCAGGGCGACCACGGCGAACAGGAACAGCAACCAGGGCATGCGACGCTCCGTGGGACAGGCAGCCGCAGTTTAGCGGCGCCCGTAGCGTCACAACAATGGCGATACCAGCCGCGCCAGTGCCTCGGGCACGCGCGTCCGCCACAGCGGCCGGACGCGATCGTCACGCACACGCACCGAATGGCCGCATTCATGCTCGATCAGCCCGCCCAGGCCGTCGACCAGGCCGCGGTCGCGGAACAGCACCGACACCTCGAAGTTGAGCCGGAAGCTTCGATTGTCGAAATTGGCGCTGCCGACGATCGCGAGGCCGTCGTCACACAGCAGGGCCTTGGTGTGCAGCAGGCGCGGGCCGTACTCGTAGATGCGCACGCCGGCCGCAAGCAGGTCATCGAAGTACGAACGCGCCGCGTATGTCACCAGCCGGCTGTCGCTGAGCTTCGGCACCAGCAGTCGCACGTCGAGTCCGCCCAGTGCGGCCGAGGTCAGCGCCATCATTGCCGCCTCGCCGGGCACGAAGTACGGCGTGACCAGCCACACACGTTCGCGGGCGGCATGGATCGCGCCGACGTGCAGCCGGTGAATCGCCTCCCATGATGAATCCGGTCCGGACACCAGCACCTGCGCCGCGACGGAACCGGGTTTCGGCGCAGGCACCGGCAGGCGCAGTGGCGGCTGGCCGGTGGCATAGATCCAGTCCTCGACGAACACCAGTTGCAGCGATCGCACGATGTCGCCCTCCAGCCGCACGTGCAGGTCGCGATAGGCATCGTCGCGCAGGCGTTCGTCTTCCGCGTCGGTGACGTTGATGCCACCGGTGAAGCCGATCTCGCCGTCGACCACCATGATCTTGCGATGGCTGCGCAGGTTCAGCCACGGCCGCTTCCAGAACCAGCGCAGCCGCATCGGGTGGAACCATGCCACCTCGCCGCCGGCATCCACCAGCGGCTGCAGGAAGCGACGGGAAACCTTGCCCGAACCGACCGCGTCGAGCAGCAAGCGGACCTGCACTCCGGCGCGGGCGCGTTCAACCAGCACGTCGCGCAAAGCGGTGCCGGTTCGGTCGGGCAGATAGATGTAGTACTCCAGATGCACGTGTTCGCGTGCCTCCGCGACCGCCGCCAGCAGCGCGTCGTAGGTGGCTGCGCCATCGATCAGCAACTGTGCGCGGGTGGCGGTGCTTGGCGGCAGGCCGGTGGTGGCCTGCGCGACCCGGGCCAGCTCGATCGCCTCGGCGCTGGGCTCGAGCCCGGCCGGCGCCGGCGGCAACGTCGCCCGCGCGCGCACTCGGCGCAGGCGCTGCCGCTTGATCCGTTGCGGTCCGAAGAAGTAGTAGATCAGGAAGCCGAGGTAGGGCAGGGCGGCCAGGCTGATCAGCCAGCTCAGGGTGGCTGCCGGCGCGCGCTTCTGCAGCACGATCCACAGGCCCAGCCAGACCACGTACGTGGCCCAGCCCAGCGCCAGGTAGCTGCCGAGATGTTCGATCGAGACGATGCGGTGCCACAGGTCGAACAGGACATCGGGCATGCGGGCGGGTCCGTGAATGATTCAGTCGCGGTCGCTTGCGATGCGACGCGCTCGTCCTAGGCTAAGCTCATGGATGATGCCCGCAAAGCCCAGGCGCCGATAAAGGGTCGCGGCGCCGCTTCGTACGTGACCGGGCGCTACGCGGTGACCGAGGCGGTCGGTGTCGATGACGGCTGGGGGTCGGTTTACGACGACCTTGCGGAGACGCCGCGACCGAAGACCGAGGTCACCGAGGAGCGCGCGCGCAGTGTGGTCAGCCGCAACGACTCGCCGGATGTCGGCTTCAGCCAGTCGATCAACCCGTACCGGGGCTGCGAGCACGGTTGTGTCTACTGCTTCGCGCGGCCGTCGCACGCCTATCTGGAGCTGTCGCCGGGGCTGGACTTCGAGACCCGGCTGTTCGCCAAGACCAACGCGGTCGAGCGCCTGCGGGTGGAGCTGGCGCGACGTAGCCACCGACCCACGCCGATCGCGCTCGGGATCAACACAGATGCCTACCAGCCGATCGAGCGGCGCTACGCGATCACCCGCGGCCTACTCGAACTGCTGGCCGAATGCCGGCACCCGGTCAGCTTCGTCACCAAGGGCGCGATGATCGAGCGCGACCTCGACCTGCTGTCGTCGATGGCGCGCGACCGGCTGGTCAGCGTGTATTTCTCGATCACCACGCTCGACAACCGGCTGGCGTCGCGCATGGAGCCGCGGGCCTCGGCGCCGCATGCGAAGTTGCGGGTGATGCGGACGTTGGCCGATGCCGGCGTGCCGGTCGGGGTGCTGGTCGCGCCGGTGGTGCCGATGATCACCGACAGCGAGCTGGAACACATCCTGGAGGCCGCTCGCGAACACGGCGCAGCCTCCGCAAGCTACGTGCTGCTGCGGCTTCCGCACGAGCTCAAGCAGGTCTGGCGCGAATGGCTGGAGTTGCACTATCCGGAGCGCGCCGCGCACGTCATGAGCCTGCTGCGGCAGATGCACGGCGGAAAGGACTACGACGCCGCATTCGGCCGCCGGATGCGTGGGGAAGGGCCGTTCGCGGACCTGATCGCGCAACGCTTCGCCAAGGCCCACAAGCGGCTCGGGTTTGGTCGTTTGCCACCGCTGGACAGTTCGAAGTTCGTCGCGCCGCGCGCACCGTCGCCGCAGGGCGAGTTGTTCTGAAAGCGCCGGTTTCGGCAAGAGGTGCCGGCAAGAAGCGAAACGCGGGAGTCCGGTTAGCTCATCGAACGTCAGGTCGCTGGATCTGTAGGAGCGACGTAAGTCGCGAATGCACGGCGATTCCAGGTATCAGTGAAATCGCGACTTACGTCGCTCCTACAAAAGCGTTATGCCGCGGCATCGAGGCGCCAACCAAGCTGCGTGACTCAACCACCAAAGCCCGGCAGCAGCGGGCCGCCAAGCCACAGCCAGCGCGTCATCCACGCGCACACGAACGCGACCATCACCGTCAGCGGTACGCCCACCCGCACGAAGTCGCCGAAGCGGTACTGCCCAGGCCCGAGGATCAGCAGGTTGCCGTGATGGCCGATCGGCGTCAGGAACGCGACCACCGCGCCCAGCGCCGTGCACACCACGAACGGTGTCGGCGCCAGTCCCAGCGATTGCGCCAGCTCGACTGCAATCGGACCCAGCAGCACCGTGGTCGCCGAGTCGGACAGGATCTGGGTCAGCAGCGCGGCCATCGTGAACAACACCAGCAATACCGCCAGCACCGGCCAGCCGGCCACCACCTCGCGCAAACCCAGCGCCAGCAACTGCGCGGTGCCGGTCTGTTCCATCGCGATGCCGAGCGGGATCACCCCGGCGATCATCACGAACACCCGCACGTCGATCTCGCGGTAGGCCTGGCCGATGTCGACGCAGCGGGTCGCGACGATCGCGACCGCGCCGAGCATGAAGGCCAGCGGCACCGGCAGCCATTCGGTCACCGCGGCGATGATGGTCAACCCGAGGATCGCCAGCGCCAGTGGCGCGCGTACACGACGCTTGGCTTCACCGGAGAACGGCACCAGCATCAGGAATCCGTGGTGGGTGGCCAATTCGGCGAAGCGTTCCGGCTTGCCCCACAGCACCAGCAGGTCGCCCTCGCGCAGGCGCGCGTCGGCCAGCCGTGGGGTCATCGCCGCGCCGCGCCGCCACAGCCCGGCGATCACCGCCTTGAACTGACGCGAGAAGTCGATCTCGCGGATGCTGCGGCCGATGAATTCCGAACCCGGCGCGACCACCGCCTGCACCAGTTGGTAGTCGCCGTCGCCGTCGGCATCCTCGCCGGTGCGGGCGCCGAACTTCGCGATCGGGTACAGCTCCAGTCCGGTGTCGTCGTGCAAGGAGGCCAGCGCATCCGCCGATGCCTCCACCAGCAGAACGTCACCGCTGATCAGCGGGCTGCTGGGACCGAGGTCGGGCCGCATGCGGCCATCGCGCAACCAGCCGATCATGCGGAACTTGTCGCCCAGCGCCTTCTGCAGTTCGGCCAGCGGACGGGTACTCCAGCGCGAGCCTTCGGGCACCACCAGTTCGGTGCGGTAGCGATCCAGCCGCATGTACTCGTCGTCGCCCGAGGTGCCGCTGCGCTTGGGCAGCAGCCACCGCGCCAACAGCATGTAGACGATGCCCAGGACCACCAGCGCGATGCCGATCGGGGTGATCGAGAAGATCCCCAGGCCCTCGGCACCGGTGCGTTCAAGCAGGTTGTTGGCCAGCAGGAACGCCGGCGCGCTGACCAGGGTCAGGCAGGTGCCGAGCGATGCTGCCAGCGACATCGGCATCAGCAGCCGCGATGCCGACAGGCCGTTTTTCTTGGCGAAGCGGGTCAGGATCGGCAGCATCATCGCCGTCACCATCACGTGGTGGGTGAATGACGCCATCGCCGCGACCGCGGGCATTGTCACCGCGATCGCACGCGCCTCGCTCTTGCCCGACGCGCGCCCGATCCACTGGCCGATGTGTTCGGTGATGCCGGTCGCAGCCAGGCCGCCGGAAATCACGAACACTGCAGCCACGATGATCGCCGGCTCGCTGGCGAAGCCCGACAGCGCCTGCTCCGGATCCAGCACGCCGGCGATCACCATCGCCAGCAGCACCACCATGGCGGAGACGTCGATCCGCAGCCGCTCACTGATGAACAGATACAGCGCGCCGGCCAGGATCAACAGGAACAGGATCTGGTCGAACGTGATCTGCTGGAGCACGTAGGGTAGGTCCATGCGGGCATTGTGCAATGGAACCGCGCGCGAGTTGCATCCACTGCCCCGTCACGGCGGCAACCGCTAGACTCCGACCCAAACCCGGCGTACCCGCAATGCCCCCAGTTCCCCCCCACCAACCTGGAGACGACTACTTCCGGTTGGCCATGGCAGCCTCCGGGATCGGCATGGCGATCGTGGACATGGAGCGCCGCTGGGTCGAGGTCAATCCCGCGTTCGAACGCATGTTCGGTTACAACGCCGACGAGCTGGTGGGTCGTCCCGCTGCCGATTTCACCCATCCCGACGACGTCGAGCGCTCACGACAGGCGCTGGACGACCTCGTGGCCGGCCGGATCGAATTCCTAGACGCGCCCAAGCGCTACCTGCACCGCGATGGCCGGACCCTCTGGGCACATGCCAACGTCGCGGTGATGCGCGATGCCGATGGCAACCCGTTGCTGCTGCTGGTGCAGGTACGCGACATCAGTGCCGAACGCGAGGCCGAAGCAGTGTTGCGCGCGAACGCCGACGCCCGTTCCGATGCGGCGGATGCGTCCGACCGGCAGTTGCAGATGTTCGCCGACGCGGTCGCGCACGACCTGCGCGCGCCGCTGCGCTCGATCGAGAGCTTCTCGGGCCTGCTGGCCAAGCGCTCGGGCGAGCAGCTCGACGAAACCGGCCGCGACTACCTCGAACGCATCCGCAACGCCGCCTCGCGCATGAGCAGCCTGCTGGCCGCGCTGGCCGACCTGTCGCATGCCACCCGCGCCGAACTCAAGCCCGGCCCGGTCGACCTGAGCCTGCTGGCGGATTGGGTTCTGGCCGAGCTGCAGGAGTCCGAACCGGAGCGCACGGTGCGCACTCAGGTGCAGCCCGGATTGGTTGCGCATGGCGACGAACGCCTGCTCAAGCTGCTGCTGGAGCAACTGCTGCACAACGCCTGGAAATTCGCGCAGGGGCGCGGCGAGGCGAGGATCGAGGTTGGCGGCCACAGCGACGCGCAGGGCACCCGGCTGACCGTGCATGACAACGGCAGCGGCTTCGACATGCGTTACGCGCACAAGCTGTTCCAGCCGTTCCAGCGCCTGCACGGGCCGGACGAGGGCGGCGGCCACGGCCTCGGGCTGGCGATCGCGCAGCGCATTGCCGAGCGTCATCGCGGATACTTGCGCGCTGAATCGGAGCCCGACGTCGGCAGCACTTTTCACCTCGACTTGCCGGTCGTCGACGGATCATCCACCGAGCCATAGCGACGGAACTGCCCCGTGATGCACAAGGAAATCCTGCTGGTCGAAGACAACCCCGACGACGTCGAGCTGACCAGGCTCGCGTTCGACGAGGCCAAGATCGCCAATCGACTGGTGGTGGTTGGCGACGGCGCCGAGGCGCTGGACTATCTCTTCGCCCAGGGCAAATATGCCGACCGCGACCCCAACGACCTGCCTTCGATCGTGCTGCTCGACCTCAACCTGCCCAAGGTCGACGGTCGCGAAGTGTTGCAGGCGGTGCGCGCCAACGAGGCCACCCGCACGTTGCCGGTGGTGGTGCTGACCACCAGCACCGAGCCGTTCGATGTCGAGGCCAGCTACGCGCTCGGGGTCAACAGCTACATCCAGAAGCCGGTCGACTTCGAACAGTTCGTGTGGGCGGTCAAGCAGGTCGGGCTGTACTGGCTGGTGCTCAACCATCCGCGCGAGAACTGACCGCGCGCCCGGCGCGGACTACCCGCCGCCAAACAACGATTCCGCACGCTGGAACAACACCCAGCTGGTGGCGATGAACTTGTCGCCGCCCAGCGGCCGGTTGCCGCGGTGGGTGTGGGTGAACGCGGCCGGCGCGATCAGCACCGAGCCCGTCCGGGGTGCGACCTTGCGCTGCTGATAGAGGAACTCGGTTTCGCCGGCCTCGAAGTCGTCGTTGAGGTAGACCGTCCACAACAGGTGCCGGTGCAGTGTCTCGGCGCGTGGATCGCGCGGATACAACTCGCAATGCCAGTACGGATAGCCGCCGCGGCCGCCGCTGTAGCCCTGCAGGTTGATTGCGCCGGGTCGCAGCACGGTTTGCACTACCGGTGCGAGCGTCGCGTCGTCCATTGCCCGCAGCCGCTCCGGGGTGAGGCGGTGGCGGCTGCCGTCGGCATCGGGCACTTCCAGCATCAATGGGGCGATCAACGTGTGCGGATAGCGCCGCAGGTAGCCCAGCAGGGCCTTGAACACCGCCGCGTTGAGCGCAGCCTCGACGTCGCGCCACTCGGGCCGACCGTTGATGGTCAGGTCGCGGCTGTCCTTGAGGTCGCTGTACACGCCGCCGCCGACCCGGCCGGGGTATCCATCCGGGCTGTCGCGGAAGCGCTTGATCCAGGCCGCGCACAGTGCCGGGTCGAGCGCCGCGTCGCTGACTTCGATGAAGTCGTCGTGGGAGGCGGCGTCGGTGGTCGACTGGGACATGGGGAGCGGGATACGTGAGCGGGGAGGCCCGACATCCTCGCATGCAATGCAATCACTGCCGGTGCGATGTAGCGCAGGCGCATCGTCGGCGTAGCAATCGCGTTACATCGTGCAAGCCACGCCCAGCACCGCACGCGCGTCGCAGAGGGTGGCCGGACCGTGGGGAATGTTCCGCGTGTGCAACACCTTGCGCGGTGGCCAGTCCCGAAGAGCGGGTCTGACCCTTGCTGCCACGACGGTCCGGGGCCTTGGCACGGCGCCTGCTTCCAAACGGATGCGGAGGCCCGGCATGCGGGTGCCGCAAGGCGCGTCAGGCCGGCCATCTTCCCCGTTGGCCGGTTCCCTGGAAAGCCCCGCTCCACCCTTCCCCCAGGAGCGGGGCTTTCATTTTTCAGCGCAACTCGTCGAGCACCAGCCCGTGCTTCCGGCACAGCCGGTAGACCGTGACGCGGGAGATCTTGAGTCGTCGCGCCGCCTCGCTGATGTTGAATCCGCTTTCGCGCAGGCACGCCAGCAACGCCTGTTGCTCGGCCGCGCCGCGTGCGCCGGTGAGGCCGCCGTCCGCTGCCGTGGTGGTGTCGGAATCGTCCAGCCCCAGCGCGGCGGGACCGATCAGTTCGGCGTCGGTGTTGACCGCGGCGCGCTGCACACGGTTGAGCAGCTCGCGCACGTTGCCGGGCCATGCATAGGCATGCATCGCACATCGGGCATCGGGGTCGAAACCGCGCGCGCGGGTGGTGTGGCGCGCGCGGAATCCGTCGAGGAAGTGCCGGGCCAGCAGTTCGATGTCATCGCCGCGCTCGGCCAGCGGCGGCATGTGCAGGCGCAGCACGTTGAGGCGGTAGTACAGATCGTTGCGGAAGCGGCCGTCGGCGATCGCCTTGTCGAGGTCGATGTTGCTGGCGGCCAGCACGCGCACGTCGACCTTGATCGGCTGGTGGCTGCCGATGCGTTCGAGGCTGCCTTCCTGCAACACGCGCAGCAGATTGGTCTGGGCTTCCAGTGGCAGGTCGCCGATCTCGTCGAGGAACACGGTGCCGCCGTCGGCCGATTCGAACAGGCCGGCGTGGCGCGCGTGGGCCCCGGTGAACGCGCCGCGCTCGTGCCCGAACAGTTCCGACTGCACCAGATTGGCCGGCAGCGCGCCACAGTTGATCGCCGCGAACCGCTTGTCCCGGCGTGACGACAGCTGGTGCAGCGCGCGCGCGGCGACTTCCTTGCCGGTGCCGGTGTCGCCGATGATCAGCACCGGCAGTTCGACCGGCGCATACCGGCGGATGCCGGCGTGGACCTCGCGCATCGCCGGGCTGTCCCCAACCAGGGCATCGACGCCGTGCTCGGCCGGCGCGTGCGTGACGTTGCCAAGTGTTCTCAGGCAATCGATCAGCCGCGGCAGGTCGAGCGGTGTGTCGAACGATTCCACGCAGTGTTGCAGCAGCGGATGCGCAGCGGCGGCATCGGGCACGACCGCGACCAGTGACAGGTGGGCATGGTCGGCCGCCAGTTGTTCGAGTTGCTGCAGGCTGGTGCTGCGGCGGTCACGCAGGTCGACCAGCCCGACCACGGTGTCGCCACTGCGAAGGCCGATCCCGGCGGTGTCGCGGGGGTCGGCTACGCGGACCTGCCAGCCGGCGGCTGCAAGCGCATCGCGTTCACGACGCAGCGGCTTTCCGAACCAGATGACGCACTGCCGCGCCTCCGCGGGGACTGCAGCCATGGCTTCCCCCGGGGCTGAGGAACAGGATCAGGACATCGACAACAAACGTCGTGACCCCCGGGGGGCGGCCAGCAGGCGTGGACGCGCGAATCAGTCGTTCGCGGCGTCGTGGCGCAGGTGATAGTCGACCGCGGCCTCGACCTCGGCCTTCGAGCCGAGGAACACCGGCACGCGCTGGTGCAGTCCGGTCGGCTGTACCTCCATCATCCGGCCGCGACCGGTGCTGGCGCCGCCGCCGGCCTGTTCGACCAGGAAGCTCATCGGGTTGGCTTCGTACATCAGCCGCAACTTGCCGCCGTTGGCCGCGCACTTGGCGTCCAGCGGATAGCTGAAGATGCCGCCGCGGGTCAGGATGCGATGCACGTCGGCGACCATGCTGGCGACCCAGCGCATGTTGAAGTCCTTGCCGCGCGGCCCGGTGGTGCCGGCCAGCAGGTCGGTCACGTAGGCCTGCATCGGCGGCTGCCAGTGGCGCTGGTTGGACATGTTGACCGCGAACTCCTTGGTCTCCTCGGGGATCCGCATGCCGCGCGTGGTCAGCATGAAGCTGCCGACCTCGCGGTCGAGGGTGAACGCGTGGGTGCCGTGGCCGACGGTCAGCACCAGGGTCGTGTTGGGCCCGTAGGTGCAATAGCCGGCCGCGACCTGCGCGGTGCCCGGCTGCAGGAAGTGCTCGTCGCCCGGGGTGGTCACGCCCTCGGGGCAGCGCAGCACCGAAAAGATGGTGCCGACCGAGATGTTGACGTCGATGTTGGAGCTGCCATCGAGGGGATCGAACAACAGCAGGTAGTTGCCGCGCGGATAGACGTCCGGGATCGGCATGCTGTGGTCCATCTCCTCGGACGCCAGGCCGGCGAGGTGGCCGCCCCAGGCGTTGGCTTCCAGCAGCACGTCGTTGGCGATCACGTCGAGCTTCTTCTGCGCCTCGCCCTGGATGTTGATGCTGGCCACGCCGGGTTCGCCGGCATCGCCCAGCACGCCGCCGAGCGCGCCTTTGCCGACCTCGATCGAGATCCGCTTGCAGGCCCGCGCGACCACCTCGATCAGCAGCCGCAGGTCCGGGCCGACATGGCCGGCGCGTTGCTCCTCGATCAGGAAACGGGTCAGCGAGATGGGCGCGGTCGATCCGGCGGGCGTGGTCATGGATGGCATTGGCAGTGGCGGAGGATCCGCCATTGTAAGCCGGCCATTGCAAGCCGGCCTGTCAGCCGGGACCCGCGTCAGGCGGCGTCGCGCAGCCGGGACGACCGCCGCGCCACGGCCGTCAGGTTGGCCCGCGCCATTTCCAGCATCAGCAGGGGCGCCGCCGGATCGGCCGCGTCCAGCACCCGCTTGGCGGCATCGATCGCATCGTCCACCACCAGTGCGGCATTGGCGTCGAGCATCGCCCGCAGGCTGCGGCCGTGGCCATCGAGCTGGCGCTCCAGTGCCGGATCGTGACCGGCGCCGGCGTGCCGGATCGCGAGCGCAAAAGAGGCCTCGGTGCGTGCCAGTTCCTGTTGCAGTTCGTCGTGGGAGAAGTTCATGGGGCGGAGCGTGGCCAGCATCGGTCGCAAGGGCTGAGATCGGAAGCCGCGCATCATCGCCGCGACCCTGTGACAGACCGGTGCAGATTCGATGAATTCCCGTTCAGCCCGGTGCGCGGCCTTTCAAATGACGCGAAGGGTGATGGCCTTTAGTACCGCGCGGGTGCGGTCGCGGGTGTCGAGTTTGTCGAGGATCACCGACACGTAGTTCTTCACCGTGCCCTCGGCGAGGAACATCGCCCGCGCGATCTCCTTGTTGGAATAACCGCCCGCGAGCAGCCGCAGGATCGCGACCTCGCGCTCGCTGAAGCGCTCCTTTGGCGCGTCGTCGGCGTGGTAGCGGTAGCGCGAGCGGATCGGATCGGTGCTGACCGGCTGCAACAGGCTGGCGCCGCCGGCGATCGCCTCGATCGCCGCACGCAGGTCTTCCGGCGCGGCGTCCTTGAGCAGGAAGCCCTGGGCGCCGGCCTCTGTCGCCTGCAACAGCAGGTCGGGTTCGTCGAAGGTGGTGAGCAGCAGCACCGGGGTGGCATCGCCGCGCGCGCGCAGCCGGCGCAACGCCTCGATGCCGTCGACCCCGGGCATGCGCACGTCACTGAGGACCACGTCGACCGGGTGGTCCGGCAATTGCGCCAGCAGCGCCTCGCCGTCGTCGGCCTCCACCGCGACCACGATGCCCTGCTGCAGCAACAGCGCGCGCAGGCCGGCGCGCACCAGCGCCTGGTCGTCGGCCAGCGCTATCTGCAATGGCATCGAAGACGCGTTCACGCCGGAATCTCCGCTTCGATCCGCAGTGCGCCGGTCGCGCCGGTCGACAACGCCAGCTGGCCGCCGAGCATCGTCAGCCGTTCGCGCATGCCGGCCAGGCCGTTGCCCTCGCGCAGCAGCCCGCGCAGGCGGCCGTCGTCGTCGATTTGCAGGTGCAGGGTGTCGCCGTCCCGGCTCAGCGCCACTGTCAACCGTTCGGCGCCGGCGTGGCGGGCGGCGTTGGTCAGCGCCTCCTGCACGGTGCGCACGATTGCATCGGCCACGGCCGGGTCGGTCACACGCACCGCCGGGTCGATTCGCAGTTGCAGCGACGGCTTCGGCAGCGGTGCGGCCAGCGCGTGCAGTGCGGTGGCGAGGTCGAGGCCGTCGTCGTGGCGCATCGCCGCGACCAGGTTGCGCAGGTCGCCAAGCAGTTCGCCGGAGAGTTGTCGACAGGTATGCAGCTCGTCACGCATGCGCAGCGCCGGGTCGGCCTCCAGCAGTCGCAGGTTGAGGCCGAGCGCGGTGAGCTTGTGGCCAGCGACGTCGTGCAGCTCCCGCGCGACCCGCAACCGCTCGTTGCTGCGCGCGCTGTCGGCCAGCAGCGCGCGGGTCGCCAGCAGGTCGGCGTTGACCATTGCCAGCGCATCGCGCGAGGCCTCGGCGGTGCGCGCGTAGTGCGCGGTCAGCGCCGCAAACGCTTGGAAGCCCAGATACAGGGTGGCGACCAGCAGCGGCTGCGAGTAACCGGCGCCGCGCAGCAGCAGGTAGAACGCGATGTTGAGCGCGATCACCACCGGCACCGTGACCCGCGGCGGCATCGCTGTCGCCAGTTGCGCCACCAGTACCACCAGCAGCACTGGCGCGGTGCCGCCGCGCGGCGCCAGCCACACCAGCGCCAGCGCGCAACCCGCCTGCAGCAACAGCAGTGGCATCCGCAACCGCCCCTCCCATCGTGGCGGCACCATGTCGATCGTGACGAACGCGACCAGGTAGGCGAGCGCCAGTGACCACAGAAGCACGGAACGGTCGGACTCCTCCACCGACAGGCCGAGCGCGACTGCGCCCCAGGTAACCAGTCCGGCCAGCAGCATCGGCTGGGTCAGTGCGCGCAGGAATTCCATGCGTCGATGCTGGCCCCGCGTCCGGCCCGGCGCAATGCACGGACGGCAGAAAGTGACTTCCGGCAGGTCGATCCGGTGACCGACGGGACTGCGCCCGCCACCGCCGCCGCGCGACGCTGGCCGCACCTTCACCGGAGCCGCCGCCATGGAAAGCCTGTCCGCATTCGCCCTGCCGCATGCCCTCGCCGGAACCCTGGCGCTGCTGACGTTCTGGACCACCGCCGCGCTGCGCAAGGGCAGCCAGCCGCACCGGTTGGCCGGCCGCGTCTACCTGCTGGCGATGGTCGGCGTGATCGTTACCGGCGTGCCGTTGACGATGGGACGTTGGCTCGGCGGCCAGACGGTCGGCGCGACCTTCCTCGCCTACCTGCTGCTGCTGGTGACGACCACGGTGTGGTTATCGTGGCGCGCGATCCGCGACCGCGGGGCGCCTGCGCGCTACTTCGGCCAGGTGCACGCGGCGCTGGCGGTCGCCAACCCGCTGGCCGGGCTCGGCGTGCTGGCATTGGGGCTGTCGACCGGCAGCGCGCTGCTGGCCGGCTTCTCGCTGATCGGCGTGTTCACCGGCATCGACATGTGGCGCCGGCGCCGGGTGATGCCGGCGCGGCCGAACTGGTGGATGCAGGAGCACTATGGCGCGATGGTCGCCAACGGCGCCGC
>JBOHYC010000094.1:0-4381 GCA_050737755.1 Lysobacter sp. | reverse complement strand
CAGCAGAAATCCTCGGGGTGCTGCTGCGCATGCGCGCGGGCGGCGTTGTCGTCGAGCGGGCCGACCCGCTGGCTGTTGCTGCCGGCGCTGAAATACCAACGTTCCATGCGAATTCCCTGTCGATGTGGGTGAGCGGACGAGTCTAGACGCTGCGCCAGGCCGACGCGCATGCCGGAAGTGGTTGGCGCATGCCCAGGTTGGGCGTTGCGTTGGTCAGTGGCGTGACGGGGGAAATCGAAGTACCACGCCGCGCTCTTCATCGGCGGGCTCGCGCTTCCACAACACCGGCACGTCGTGCGGGGATGGCGGTTCGAGGCTGTTCCGTTCGGCGTCCGCGCGGGCTTGTTCGGCATCTTCCTCGACTTCCCAGCTGTAGCGCTTGCGCGGAGCCTGCGGGTCGGCCCGGCGCCACAGCAGCGCCGCGATTACGCCGCCGAGTGCGCCGCCCATGTGCGCCTGCCACGAGATTCCGGCCTCGCGCGGGAACACCGTCAGCAACATGCCGCCGTAGAGGAAGAACGCGATCATCGCCGCGGCGATCGCCGGGCGGTCGCGGCGCAGCAGGCCGAGCATGAACACCAGGAACATCAGGCCGTGGGTCAACCCGCTGGCGCCGAGATGGCGCGAGCCGGGATCGCCGAGCAGCCACGCGACTAGCCCGGAGCCGAGCCAGATCAGCGGCAGTGCGCGCGTGGTCGCGCGTGGGTACATGCCGCCGGCGAGCGTGCCGAGGATCAGCAGCGAGATCGCGTTCGACGCGAGGTGCTCGATCGAGCCGTGCAGCAACGGGGCCCCGAGCAAACCGAGCAGGCCGGCGGTCGACCACGGTTGCACTGTCCAGGCGCTCAGGTCCAGTTGGCCCTGGGCCACGAACACCACCAGCAGCACCAGCACGAAGCCGAGGCTGAGGTTGAACGCCCGCAACCAGCGTTTGCGGTCGACCGCGCGCTGGGCCTTGGGATCGAGCGGATTTTCGTCGACGGGCAGGTGCATGTGCCCGACATGGTGCCGCCACCCGGCATTCCAATAGTGGTGCCCGGCTGCCGCGTAGAATGGCGTGATGAACAATGCGACCGCCATTCCCACCGTCCACCTCAAGAACGCCTGGAAGTCCTCGCACCCGTGGATCTTCCAGCGCCTGGTCGCCAAGCCCGAACAGCGCCCGAAGCCCGGCTCGATCGTCGACGTGATCGGCGTCGATGGCGACCTGATCGGCCGCGGTTTCTACAACGGCCACTCGCGGATCGCGCTGCGCATGCTCGACAGCGATCCGAACGCGGTGATCGACGCCGACTGGTTCGCGCGCAAGATCGGTGCGGCGGTGTCGCTGCGGCGCGACCTGCTCAAGCTCGACGAGGTGTCCGACGCCTGGCGCGTGTTCCACAGCGAGGGCGACGGGATCAGCGGGCTGGTGATCGACCGCTACGCGGACCTGCTGGTGCTGGAGTTCTTCAGCGCCGGCGCGTTCCGCCACCGCGAGTGGATCCAGGCAGCACTGCGCGAGCAGTTCCCGGGTTGCCGCTTCTACATGTTTGCCGACGAGCACGTGCAGAAGCAGGAGAGCTTCGACTTCCGCGGCACCGAGCCGGTGCAGCCGAGTGTCATCACCGAGTACGGGGTGAAATTCCGCGCCGATCCGGCCGGCGCGCATAAGACCGGTTTCTTCGCCGACCAGCGCGAGAACCGCCAGTGGCTGTCCCAGCAGGTCGAGGGCAAGCGCGTGTTGGACCTGTGCTGCAACACCGGCGGCTTTGCTGTTTACGCGGCGGTGCGCGGGGCGGCGGAAGTGGTCGGGGTCGACATCGATGCGGACGTGATCGAGATCGCCAAGGGCAACGCCAAGCTCAACAACGTGCGTCCACGCTTTATCCAGGCCGACATCTTTCCGTGGCTGCGTGACGCGGGCAATGCGGGCGATCAGTACGACGTGGTGATCCTGGATCCGGCCAAGATGACCCGCGACCGCGAGCAGGTGATCCCGGCGCTGAAGAAGTACCTCGACATGAACAAGCTGGCGATGTCGGTGGTCAAGCCGGGCGGATTGTTCGCGACGTTTTCGTGCACGGGGCTGGTCAGCGAGGAGCAGTTCCTCGACATGCTGCGGCGGGCGGCGTTCTATTCGAATCGCACGGTGCAGGTGCTGAAGGTCGCCGGTGCGGGACCGGATCATCCGTGGCTGGCACAGGCGCAGGAGTCGCGGTATCTGAAGGCGGTGTTTTGCCGGGTGCTGGATTGATCTGATCCGCGGCAGCGGCAGCGGCAACGGCAAACAGAAGCAGGAGTCGCGCGGGCTTCGGGAGGGAGCGGCGCCCTGACCGGGTGCTGCTCCCCGGTTCGGGCGGCCATCCTTGGCCGCACTCACCGCCGCACGCCATCCATGGCGTGCTTTACGCAGCACCCGGTCAGGACGCCGCGTCGGTGTTTGGAGGTCGTGGCCTTGTTGCAGAAGGAGCGTAGCGGTCGAGTGATGTTCACTTGGCGGGTACCGCTCGCATGGTTTGCTCGTTGACGCCCCGCCACGCGCAGGCGGGCGGGAATCGAGATGTCTTCGAATCAAGCCAGGCCGTCGGGAAATCCCGATTCGTCGCAATCGGACGATGGACACGCCGAGCGGGTCCAGCGCGCGCTGCGGCAGTGCGCCACCAACCGGGATGACGTGACGCCACCACCGGTCGAGCCGCGGCACAAGTTCTGGCTCGGCGGCTATCTGTTGATGCTGCTCGGGCTGGCGGTGGTCTATTACCTGTTGCGCCTGCACTTCTTCGGTTTCGCCGAGCAGTTCGTGCCATTGATGCGGCGCATGACCCTCGGTGCGATGGCGGTGGTGCTGGTGCTGGGGCTCGCCAAGGTCGTCCAGGTCTACGCGATTGCGCGCGCGCAGGAGGCGGTCACCCGCTACAACCTCGAGCGCGTGCTGCGGTTGGCGGTTTACCTGTTGCTGGCGGTGATCGTGATCTCGGTGCTGTTCGCCAACTGGTACGCGGCGGCGGCCTCACTCGGGCTCATCTCGCTGGTGCTGGGCCTCGCGCTGCAGACGCCGATCACCAGCCTGATCGGCTGGGTCTACATCCTCGCGCGTGAGCCGTACCGGGTCGGTGACCGGATCCGCATCGGCGAGGCGACCGGCGACGTGATCGATGTGGATTACCTCGACACCACCTTGTGGGAGGTCGGCGGCGAGTACATCTCGACCGACCACCCGAGCGGACGGCTGGTCAAGTTCCCCAACGCCAACGTGCTATCGACGGCGGTCTACAACTATTCGTGGCCGGTGTTCCCTTACATCTGGAACGAGATCAGTTTCCAGGTCGCCTACGACAGCGACCTGGAGTTCGTCGACCGGATCATGCGCGGGACGGTCGAGGAGGCGCTGGGGGAGGCGATGATCGAGCGGGTGCGCACGTTCCGCGAGATCCTCGCGCAGACCCCGGTCGACCAGGTGGAGGTCAACGAGCGGCCGTCGGTGCTGTTCCGGGTCAGCAGCAATACCTGGGTGGAAGCGACGGTGCGCTACGTGATCGAGCCCAAGCGCGCGGGGTCGGTCAAGACCCGGCTGATCGTGGAGATGCTGCGGCGGCTCAACGCCGAGCCGCAGCGCGTGCGGTTCCCCAAGGGTGACAGCCGCTGACCGCGGTTGCCGGCGCGGCGCATCGACCGGGACAGGCGATCTCGCTACAGCGACCGGCCGTCGTACTCGTGCACCGGGATCGCTGTCAGGTCGATATCGTCCAGGCAACGGATGTTGATCGCGGCGACGGCGTTGCCCTTCGGATCGGTGCCTTCGCCGAACGGATGCATGCCGCAGGTACTGCAGAAGCGGTGCCGGACCACGTGCTTGTTGAAGGTATAGGTCGACAGGGCGTCCTCGCCGGCGACGCGCAAACTGTCGCGCGGCACGAACCACAACAGCGAGCCCTTGCGCTGGCAGATCGAGCAGTTGCACGACACCGCGGTGCCGATCTCGCCGTCGATTTCGAACGTCACCTTGCCGCAATGGCAGCTTCCCTTGTGCGTCATCGCTGGTCTCTCCGTCAGTTGGTCGGGTGACGATACTCCCGCGTAGTGCGGTCTCAACCGGCGCGACCGCGACGGCTACACTGGCGGCATGCCCGAATCCACACTTCTTGTTGTCCTGCTGGTCGCCATCCTGGTCGCGATCGTGTTGCTGGTGCTGCTGTTGCTGCGCAAGCCCGACGCCATGCTGGAGGCGCATCGCAGCCGGCTGGAGCAGGCCCTGCGCGACGAGCAACGCGACGGCCGCGCGGAGCTGCGGCAGCAGCTCGACAGCCTGTCGGGGCAGCAGGAAACGCGCATCGACGGCTTCGGTCGCAACCTCGCCGAACTCACCCAACGCACCGACCAGCGGCTCGACCTGCTGCGC
>JBOHYC010000093.1:0-7298 GCA_050737755.1 Lysobacter sp. | reverse complement strand
TCTGGATGGGCCAGCCGTCCAGCATCGCCAAGCGCGTGACCGAGCGCATGGACGCCTTCCTCAGCGAGATCGACGAACAGGGTCGCTACCCGACGTTCGGCCGGGTCGCCATCGTCGGCGTGGTCGGTAACGAGGACGGCGCACACCATGTCACCGCGGAGCTCTATCAGGCGCTGGCCGATGTCGGGTTCACCATCCCTGCGGGCAGTTCGGCGTACTGGGTCGGCGAGGCGATGGGTGATGTCGACTTCAAGGACCTCGACAAGGTTCCAAAGAAGACCACCGAGACGATCAATACGCTGGCCAGCAACGCGGTGCACCTGGCCCGGTTGCTGAAGAAGGATCCCTACCCCGCGCCGAAGTAGGCGCGACCCCGCCAAGCCATCACCGGGCTGTCGCGATCAGGCGCCCTGCCCGGCCGCGGTGGTGGCCACCGGCATGCGGGTGCTCACGTCGTATTCCGACAGCGGGCTCTCGACCGGGCACTCGGGGTCCGGGAAACCGAACCGTTCGCGCAGCACCTGCCCGCAATCGGCCATCACGTCGACCTGCTCGCTGGACGCGCGGCACTCGCGGTCATAGGCGCGGAAAAACGCGTCCTTGCGCTGCACGAATGCCTCGCCGCACTCGCGGGTCAGGGTGATGCGTTGCAGGTCGTCCTCCACCGCGTTGCGGCCGTCGACGCCGTACAGGTCGAGCTCCGCGTCGGTCAGCAGGCGCAGGCTGCGGTTGGGCACGGTCATCATCAGGTCGGCCACGGCGAAGGCGACGCCATTACGCTGCAGGTATTCGCGCACCTGTGCGTGGACCTCCTGCAATTCGCGCTGCAGCTCCGCCCGCGACGTCGCGCTGGAGCCGATCCGGATCATCCGGTGGATGCCGACCTTGCCGGCGATCATGCGCATGTCGCCGGCGGCCAGTACCAGCACGCAGGAGCTGTGGCAGACCGAGTCCTCGCGCACCCAGACCGTCCAGCCGGATTCACCGATGAGGTCGCCGGCGATGATCGCCTGCTCGATCTGGCCGCCGGTGGAGTCGAGATCAAGGATGCGCTTGTCGATGCCGAGCGAGTCTGCAAGCTCGGCGGTACGCTCGACCAGCGCGGTGAACTCGGCCGACACCTTGCCGCGGTAGCGCACCCGCACCAGACCGTTTTCCCGGCACGGCAGCAATGCCTTGCGCATGGCCGAGAAGCCGAGCGACTCCAGCGGTTCGCCATCGCCGCTGGCGAGGTAGTCATGCTCGCAACTGACCCATGCCTTGCCGCTGGTCAGGTCCATCGGCCGCCAGTTGGTCTCCGGGCGTTCGTCGCTGCGCTTAACCGGCTCGGGAACAGCCGGTGCCGGGACCTCGACCGTGGCATCGGAGATCGCGCCGCCACGCGGATCGGTATCGCCACGGGTCTGCGACAGCGGCACAGTCGCCCCCTCGGGTGGCTGCGGATTGCAGGCCGAGAGCAACGCACCGAGACAGATGGCGGCGAAAAACCTCGATTTGGACATGGCCCGGCGGGTCTGGGATGGAACCCCAGTCTAGTCGGCAGGCGCGGCTCCAGTTCAATGCCGGATAAACGTTTCGGGAACGCCTCAGCCGTGCAGCCGCGAACGCGCCGTCGGCGCCAGCCGCAGGGTCTCCGGTGGCCGCGCCAACCGCCGCCGCAGTGCCGGTTGCAGGCGTTCACTCCAAACCGGCAACGCCTCCAGCGCGGCGCGATGGCGATCAAACGCCGTCACGTCCGCGAAGCGCGTGAACCAGGCGAACACGTGCTCACCCTCGCGCACCGGCAGTGCCGGGAAGTTGTTCGGAGTGGCGTCGTTGACCAACGCCGCCGTCACCGTGGCGCCGCATTCGCCCAGTACCGGCACCAGCTCGTCGGCGAAGAACGCGAGGAAGTCCTCGTCGATTTTCGCGTCGAAGTGGTACAGCGTCGCAACCACCAGCCCTGGGCCGTCACCTTCTGTACCAACTGCAGCGCGAGGCCGGCGCTCGATCTGGAACCCCGATACGGCGTAGGCGGGACCCAACTGCAGCACGTTGTCGGAATCGGCCATGGTCGGGTTGGCTGCATCGCGATGTGCCTGCCATACCGGGCCGCCGTAGAACGCCTGCAGTGACTGCGCCCGCGCCGGCATGTCGGCGAAGCCGCGCAGCCAGACGAAGCGGTCGGGATCGTCGAGGTCGCGGAACTGGCCGATCAGACGGATGCCGGTCGCCTCCTGGGATTCAATGAACTCGCGCTCGAACAGTTCGATCAGCACGTCACGCTGACCGGGATGCAAGGTGTACTGGCGCAGCTCGACCACCTGGGAATACGCCTCGAAGAAAATGTAGGGCTGGTTCATCGGGTGATCGGTCCACGGCGGGAGAGGCGCCAGCCTCGCGTCAAATCAGGACAGTTTCAGCCCTGATTGATTGCTAGCATCGCCAACATGTCCTGGACGCATTACCACCCGACCACCCGCGTGCTGGCCGTGCTCGAACTGCTGCAGGCCCATGGCCGCATCAGCGGCCCGGAGATGGCGCGCCGGCTGGATGTCGATGCGCGCACGTTGCGGCGCTACATCGCGATCCTCGAGGAGTTCGGCATCCCGATCACCGCCGAACGCGGGCGCTATGGCGGCTATGCGCTGGTCGCAGGTTTCAAGCTGCCGCCGATGATGTTCACCGACGACGAGGCGCTGGCGTTGTCGGTCGGCCTGCTGGCGGCGCGCAGTCTCGGCCTGTCGGAAGCGCAGCCGGCGGTGAGCAGCGCCCAGGCCAAGCTCGAACGGGTGATGCCGGCCAAATTGAACAAGCGCCTGCGCGCGATCGACGAGACGGTAACGCTGGACCTGTCGCGCGCCGCGCCAACCGGCGACAACGGCGCACTGGCCACGCTCAGCGCCGCCGCCCAGGCGCAGCAGCGCGTGCAGCTGGAGTACCGCTCGGCGCAGGGCGAGCAAAGCAGTCGCGGCTTCGACACCTACGGCCTCGGGTTCCGTGGTGGCCGCTGGTACGCGGCGGGCTTCTGCCACCTGCGGGGCTGCATGCGGTCGTTCCGGCTCGACCGGATCGTCTCGGTGCAGCCGTTGCCGGCCAGCTTCGCCCGGCCGAAGGACTTCGACGCCCTCTCCCACCTCAGCTTCTCGGTCGCCACCATGCCGCGTGCGCATGCGGTCCGGGTGCGGTTGCATGCCGACCTGCAGGACGCGCGACGGTGCTTCTTCGATGCCATCGGCACCTTCGAACAGACCGATCGCGGCGTACTGCTGCACGCCCAGACCGATCACCTGGAGTGGTTTGCCGGCGAGCTTGCGCGGTTGCCGTTCGACTTCAGGATCGAGCAACCGAACGCGTTGCGGGACGCACTGGCGGCCCGCGCCCGCCGCTTGCTCGACTGCGCCGCCGGCGCGTAGCCGCCCGTCTGGGCGGATAACCCGCTGGTGACATCGCTTTTACATGGGCCGGCCCATCGTTGGACGCCCGCACAACGGACCCGGTCCGGGAGCGCGCGCCATGCCGATCCCCAGCCCCGACCATTCCCGTGCGCGCGACCGCATGGTCGCCAACCACATCGCCGGCCGCGGCATCCGCGACGCGGCGGTGCTGGAGGCGATGCGCACGGTGCCGCGCGAAGTCTTCGTCGAGCCGGGGATGGAGGAATTCGCCTACGAAGACAGCCCGTTGCCGATCGGCGAGGCGCAGACCATCTCGCAACCCTACATCGTCGCGCTGATGGTCGAGGCGGCCGAAATCGAGCGCGATGACCGCGTGCTCGAGGTCGGCGCCGGCTCGGGCTACGCGGCGGCGGTGATGAGCCGGATCGCCTCACGGGTGCACACCATCGAGCGCCATGCCTCGCTGGCCGAACAGGCGCAGACACGCTTCGACAAACTCGGCTACGACAACATCGAGTTGCGCGTCGGCGACGGCACCCGCGGCTGGGCCGAGGCGGCGCCGTTCGATGCGATCGTGGTCGCGGCCGGCGCGCCGGAACCGCCGCCGTCGCTGCGCGAACAGCTGGCGATCGGCGGCCGGCTGGTGATCCCGGTCGGCGGCGGGATCTTCGGCCAGCGCCTGCGCAGGATCACCCGCACCGGTGTGGACGGCTACGAGCAGGACGACCTCGGCGGGGTGACATTCGTGCCGCTGATCGGCGAGCAGGGCTGGGCCGAGGACGGCAGCCGCGCAGCGAGCAACCACGTGCCCGGCGAAAGCCGCGGGCGGTCGCTGCCGGAGATGATCGCCGGCGCCGCCGAACCGCTGCCCGATCCGGACGAGGAAGACTTCGCCGATGCCTTCGAGCGCTTTGCCGACTGCCGCGTCGTACTGCTCGGCGAGTGCAGCCACGGCACCGCCGAGTTCTACCGCGCGCGCGCCGCGATCACCCGCCGGCTGGTCGAACGCCACGGCTTCACCATCGTCGCGGTCGAAGCCGACTGGCCCGACGCGGCCACCATCAACCGCTACATCCGCCACCTGCCGCCACGCGACGATACCGAACCGATGTTCCGGCGCTTCCCGACATGGATGTGGCGCAACACCGACGTCGCCGATCTGGTGATGTGGCTGCATGTGCACAACCGCGACCGCGAGTCGCCCCGGCAAGCCGGCTTCTACGGCCTCGACATGTACAACCTCGGCGGCTCGATTGCCGCGGTGCTGGAATACCTCGACAGGATCGACCCCGAGGCCGCGGCGATCGCGCGCGAGCGCTACGGTTGCCTGACGCCATGGCAGAAGGAACCGGCGACCTACGGCCGCGCCGTGCTGACCCGTGGCTACGCCGACTGCGAGGCCGAGGTCGTCCGGCAGCTGCAGGACCTGCTGGCAAGCCGACTGGAGTACGCCGCCCACGACAGCGGGCAGTTCCTCGATGCCACCCAGAACGCCCGGCTGGTCACCGCCGCCGAGCGCTACTACCGGATCATGTACTACGGCGGCGCGGAGAGCTGGAACCTGCGCGACACCCATATGTTCGAAACCCTCGAACACCTGCTCGACGCCCACGGCCCGGAGTCGAAGGCGATCGTCTGGGCCCACAACTCGCACATCGGCGATGCCCGCCATACCGAAATGGGCAGCGCGCGCGACGAGCTCAACATCGGCCAGCTGTGCCGCGAACGCTTCGGCGATGCCGCCGCGCTGGTTGGTTTCGGCACCCACGCCGGCACCGTCGCCGCCGCCAGCGACTGGGACGGCGAGGTGCAGGTCATGCGCGTGCGGCCCTCGCATCGCGACAGCGTCGAGCGGCTGTGCCACGACAGCGGTGTGCCGTGCTTCCTGCTCGACCTGCGCGCGGGCCGGCACGAAGCCCTGCGCCGACGGCTGCTGGCACCCCGGCTGGAGCGCTTCATCGGCGTGATCTATCGCCCCGACACCGAGCTGCAGAGTCACTACGCCGAGGTGTCGTTGCCGCAGCAGTTCGACGCCTATGCGTGGTTCGACGAGACCATCGCGGTTACTCCGCTGGGTTCGCAGCATCCGAGCGGCGGGGTGCCGGAGACGTGGCCGTTCGGGGTGTGACCGGCATGCACGCAGGCTGCCAGCCACTCGCTTCAAACAACGCGGCAGCGGTCTCCGGGCGCACGTCGAGCAACTCGACGATGGCCTGTTGCCGGTCCTCTGCCGCATCGTTGTAGAGCCAGCAAGACAGGTCGGTGCCGTCCTTGTCGGGGAGGAACTCGCGGCCCAGTGCGCACTCGCGACCATCGAGCGCGACGACTTCGGCATCGACGCCGGCAAGGCGTACGGCTTCGACATGACCGTGACCCTGCGCATCCAGGTCGAGGCCTTGCACGATGCGTGAACCCGTTCAACCCGCCCGGCGCAGCGACCAGAAACCGATGTCCCGCCGGTGGCGGTAGCCGATCTGTTGGTACAGCTGCAGCGCGCGGCGGTTCTCGTGGCTCACGTGAAGGAACGGCACGTGGCCGCGCGCCAGCAGGTCGTTGGCCAGCATCGCGGTCAGCCGCCGTGCATAGCCGCGGCCGTTGAAATCGGGATGGGTGCAGATCGCACTGGCTTCGCGCGTGGTTTCGGTGCCCAGGCGCTCGCCGATCATCGCCGCCAGCCGGCCGTCCTGGTAGATGCCGAAATAGCGGCCCAGTTCCATCGTGCGCGTCCGGAAGTAATGCGGATATACCAGTGCGGTCAGCGCCAGCACGTCGTCGCGGTGGATCCCTGACAGCTCGATGACCTCCGGGCCGTCGATGACCTCCAGCGGCCGGGTGCAGGTCATCTGCGCGAGGTCGGCGAACGCCTCCAGCCGCCAGCCATCGGGCACGCGCCGCGGCGCGATGCCAAGCAGCAGGACGCTCTCATCGGGGGCAACCAGCGCCGCCAACGCGTCGCCGACCTCCACGTCGGCATCCGCCACGCCGAGGAACGGCGCGAAATCCGCCGGGTAACGGGCCACGCCGCCCTCGCGCAGGGCCAGCGTGTGATGCCGGCTGTGCAGCGAGGACCAGAACGGATTGTCGAGTTCGGATTCCATCCCGGGATGGAAGCAGGTCGCCGCAAGGCTGTCGAGCATCCACCGGGACCGGCCGGCGAGCGGCTGGTCCGGGTTGATTTGGCGCGGTCCGGACCCATTGTCTTTGCCTCGACTCCACACGCATCACCGGTACCCACGCATGAACGCAACCGCCGAGCCAAACCCGCAAACCAGCCCCGAAACCCGCAAGTTCGAAGCCGAGGTCGCCCAGGTCCTGCACCTGGTCACCCACTCGCTGTACTCGCACAAGGAAATCTTCCTGCGAGAGCTGATCTCCAACGCCTCCGACGCCTGCGACAAGTTGCGCTTCGAGGCGATCGCCAACCCCGAACTGCTGGCCGGCGATGGCGAACTGCACATCGACGTCAGCTGGGACGAGGCCGCGCGCACCATCACCATCGCCGACAACGGCATCGGCATGGGCCGCGACGAAGTGGTCGCAAATATCGGCACCATCGCCAGTTCCGGCACCCGTCGCTTCCTCGCCGCGATGGCCAACGAGCAGAAGGCTGATGCGCGGCTGATCGGCCAGTTCGGTGTCGGCTTCTATTCGGCGTTCGTGGTCGCCGACAAGGTCACCGTGCTGACCCGCCAAGCCGGTTCCGCCGCGACCGATGGCGTGAAGTGGGAGAGCGACGGCAAGGGCGAGTACACGTTGGAGCATGTCGAACTCGCCGAGCGCGGCACCACCGTGGTGCTGCACCTGAAGGCCGACGAGGACGAGTTCCTGTCGGGCTGGAAGCTGCGCTCGCTGGTGCACCGCTACTCCGAGCACGTCGCGTTCCCGATCCGCATGCCGAAGGAGGCCGCGGACAAGGACGAG
>JBOHYC010000092.1:0-1740 GCA_050737755.1 Lysobacter sp. | reverse complement strand
GCGCCGGTGTCCGCCGCGACCGGGAACTTGCCGCCGCAGGTCTCGGTGTTGCTGGAGAACGCCGCGAGCTGGTCGACATTGCCGGCAGTCACGCCGATCAGCGACGCACCGTGCGCCTTGAACTTGTCGACCGCCTGCGAGAACAGCGCCGCCTCCACGTTGCAGCCCGGCGTGTTGGCGGCCGGGAAGAAGTACACCACCACCGGACCCTTCTTGAGCGCATCGGTCAACTCGAAGGTGAACGCCTCGCCCGCCAAATAGGCCGGCGCAGTGAACGCCGGTGCCTTGTCGCCCGGCTTGAGTTCGGCGAGGGCAGGGCCGGCGAACGCCGCGGCGCAGACAGCGCCGAGCACGGCAAGCTTGAGATGTTTCATGACAACGCTCCTGGTCGGTGTGGACATGCGCCTCGGACGCCGGCTGCGCCATGCTACGCCCGCACGGGGTTTTCCCGCTCCACGCGACCTGTAGGAGCGACGTAAGTCGCGATCGCACGGCGATCCCGGATGGCGAAGTCGTTCACGACTCACATCACCCCAACAAACGCGATGAAAAGATCACCCTTCACCCACAGCGTTGGCACCTGCGCCAACTGCCACGGAGGCTCCCATGACCTCATCCGTCCCCCCGGTGAATGACCCGCGCGACATCCCCGGACAGGTTCCAAACCCCGTCCGCGACCCGCCGCCCGACCGACCGGTCGATCCCACTCCGGACCGCCCGGTCGACCCCGTTCCCGGGCGCCCCGGGAAGCCGATCATCGACCCCACGCCGGGCCAGCCCGGACAACCCGACAAACCCATCGTCGACCCGACACCCGGTAGTCCTTCGGACCCCGACGCGCCGCCCCCCTTGCGCGGTACCGACGGGCCGGGACCACGGCCGGAGCACTGAAGGCTGTTTCAGCCACCATGGACATGGTTTGCGTATTCGCAGCTGCGCCTAATCGAGCATCGCGGCTGCAAGAGCGATGGCGAGCATCAGCAAGGTAGGCAATCCGATTACACACAATTCAAGCCGTCGCGACAGCGAGCGCGACGCCTCCAATCTCGAGTAACCCACGGTTCCGATAATCACCGCGACGAGCGACAACACGAAGCAAACCACCAACGACAAAAGCAGTGCGCCAAGCAGGGGCATCCCACAGAACCCAGTGCCCGTCGACGGGTCCGGCTGCGGGAGCCCGGCGCGCACACAGGCGAGGTAGACGGCTGGTATGAGAACGGACATGGCGCCCAGGATGAGCGACGCGACCCGCCATCCGCACCCCACTCGGGAATCAGTATTCATGGGAGGCGACCAAAGTTACTCCGTGCAGACTTCCCACCGTGGACGGCCAGCCCCCCATGGCACGGAGACAATAGACGCCTCGCTCAAGATGTGGCCGTCGACATCGGTGAAGGGTGACCCGCTGATCACCTGGCCACCGCTGGTGGTGGCATCGCCCAGCACTACCCACATCCTTGTCATGTTTTCTCCTTGTCCGGAACTGGACATCGCGGAGTGTAGCCCGCCCTGGATGGAGCGCCGCAGCTACAGACGCCCCATCATCTCCGTTGCGTCCTCAGTGCTGCCAGTCGATTTCCAGCGGCTCCTTCGCCATCCGGACCAGATGGTCGGCGACCACGGTTTCCAGCTTGGCCAGCACCTCGGGATCGTCGGCCTCGACGGTCGCGCGCAACAGGGCGCCGTCGACGCGCAGCACGCAGCGGCCTGCAGGGAAGGGGATGACCGCCTGCTCCT
>JBOHYC010000091.1:0-2106 GCA_050737755.1 Lysobacter sp. | reverse complement strand
TGGCCGGTATGCGTGGCCTGATGGCCAAGCCGGACGGCTCGATCATCGAGACCCCGATCACCTCGAACTTCCGCGAGGGCCTGAACGTCCAGCAGTACTTCATCTCGACCCACGGTGCCCGAAAGGGCCTGGCCGATACCGCGCTGAAGACCGCGAACTCCGGTTACCTGACCCGTCGCCTGGTCGACGTGGCGCAGGACGTGGTGATTACCGAGGATGACTGCGGCACGCTCGACGGCCTGATGATGACCCCGATCGTCGAAGGCGGTGACGTGGTCGAGCCGCTGCGCGACCGCGTGCTGGGTCGCGTCGTGGCCGAGGACGTGTTCCGGCCGGGCAACGACGAGGATCCGATCGTCACCCGCAACACGCTGCTCGACGAGGCCTGGGTGCAGAAGCTCGAAGACGCCAGCGTGCAGGCGATCAAGGTGCGTTCGACCATCACCTGCCAGTCCGCGTTTGGCGTCTGCGCCAACTGCTACGGGCGTGACCTCGGTCGCGGCCATCTGGTCAACCATGGCGAGGCGGTCGGCGTGGTTGCCGCGCAGTCCATCGGTGAGCCGGGCACGCAGCTGACCATGCGTACGTTCCACATCGGTGGTGCGGCGTCGCGTGCGGCGGCCATCGACAACGTCACGGTCAAGACCACCGGTTCGATCAAGTTCAACAACCTCAAGCACGTCTCGCATACCAACGGCCATCTGGTCGCGGTGTCGCGTTCCGGCGAGCTGTCGGTGCTGGACAACCACGGTCGCGAGCGCGAGCGCTACAAGTTGCCGTACGGTGCCACCGTGTCGGTCAAGGACGGCGGCGAGATCAAGGCCGGCCAGCAGGTTGCCAACTGGGACCCGCATAACCATCCGATCGTGTCGGAAGTCGCCGGTTTCCTGCGCTTCATCGACTTCGTCGACGGCGTGACCGTGATCGAGAAGACCGATGAACTCACCGGCCTGGCGTCGCGCGAGATCACCGATCCGAAGCGTCGCGGTTCGGCGGCCAAGGATCTGCGTCCGATCGTCCGCATCGTCGACAAGAAGGGCAACGACCTCAACATCCCGGGCACCGACCTGCCGGCGCAGTACCTGCTGCCGCCGCGCTCGATCGTCAACCTGCAGGATGGTGCGGCCGTGGGCGTTGGCGACGTGGTTGCCAAGATCCCGCAGGAAGCATCGAAGACCCGCGACATCACCGGTGGTCTGCCGCGCGTTGCCGATCTGTTCGAGGCCCGCAAGCCGAAGGACCCGGCCGTGCTGGCCGAGCGTTCGGGCATCGTCAGCTTCGGCAAGGACACCAAGGGCAAGCAGCGCCTGATCATCAAGGACGCCTCGGGTGACGAGCACGAGGAGCTGATTCCGAAGTACCGCCAGATCATCGTGTTCGAAGGCGAGCACGTCGAGAAGGGCGAGACCGTGGTGGACGGCGAGCCGACCCCGCAGGACATCCTGCGCCTGCTCGGTGTCGAGCCGCTGGCCGTGTACCTGACCAAGGAAATCCAGGACGTCTATCGCCTCCAGGGCGTGAAGATCAACGACAAGCACATCGAGGTGATCGTCCGCCAGATGCTGCAGAAGATCGAGATCCTCGACCCCGGCGACACGACCTTTCTCGTTGGCGAGCAGGTCGACCGGCTGGAGTTCGACCAGGTCAACGAGCGGATGATGGTGGAGGACCGCCGGCCGGCGACCTGCCATCCGGTCCTGCAGGGGATCACCAAGGCGAGCCTGCAGACGCAGTCCTTCATCTCGGCGGCCTCCTTCCAGGAGACCACGCGGGTGCTCACCGAGGCGGCGTTCGCCGGCAAGGTCGACCGCCTGCAGGGCCTGAAGGAGAACGTCATCGTCGGCCGGCTGATCCCGGCCGGCACGGGCGGCGTTCTGCAGCGCTTCAAGAAGGTGGCGCAAGGCGGCGAGCCGCCGTTCAGCGCCGGCGAGCTGGGTGGCGACGAGATGGCGCTGCCGCGCCTGCCTGAGATGAGCGGCGTGCCTTCCGAGTAGCCCCTCGCTCGACCGCAAGGGCCGCGCCGACGTCGGCTTGACGTGGCGCGGCCCGCCTCCTTGCTCGCGGCCGCGGGCTGCCTCCAGGTAGCTCCTGCGGCGGGGTGGGGGC
>JBOHYC010000090.1:0-1786 GCA_050737755.1 Lysobacter sp. | reverse complement strand
GTGCTGTGCGCGGCGATGCTGCGCGGCATGGTGCCGCTGATGGAGAAGCACTTCGGCATCCGGGTGATGGACGAGGCGATCACCGAGGCGGTGCGGCTGTCGCATCGCTACATCAGTGGTCGCCAGCTGCCCGACAAGGCCGTCAGCGTGCTCGACACTGCCTGCGCCAAGGTCGCGCTGGGCCAGAGCGCGACTCCGGCGATCATCGAGGACACCCGCAAGCACCTCGACCGGCTTGATGCCGAGATCGCCGCGCTCAAGCGCGAAACCACCGGCGGCCACGACCATGACGAGCGCCTGGCCGAACTGACCGCGCAGCAGGTGCAGGCGCGCCAGGTGCTGGTCGACAGCGAAAAGCGGCTCAAGACCGAATCCGGAATCGCGCAGAAGATCCAGGCCCTGCGCGCCGAGCTCGAAGCCACCGCGACCGATCCCGAAGCCGCCGAACAAGCGCCCTCTCCCGCTCCGGCGGGAGACAGCCGGGGTGAGGGCGAGCCCGAAGCCGGCGAGGGCGGCACCGCCGTCGCCACCAAACCAAAGGCCGCCAAGTCCAGGTCGAAGAAATCGACCAAGACCCTCAGCCCCAAACTGGCCGAACTCGACCTCCTGCTCGCCGAACTGCGTGCGTTGCAGGGCGAAACCCCGATGGTGCCGCTGCAGGTCGACGGCAGCCTCGTCGCCGAGATCGTCAGCGCCTGGACGGGCGTGCCGCTGGGTCGCATGGTCAAGGACGAGATCCGCACCGTGCGCAACCTCGCGCCGCTGCTGGCCGAGCGCGTGATCGGCCAGGACCACGCCCTCGATGCGATCGCCCAGCGCGTGCGCACCGCCTCGGCCAAGCTGGAAGACCCCAACAAGCCGCGCGGTGTCTTCATGTTCGTCGGCCCCTCCGGCGTCGGCAAGACCGAGACCGCGCTGGCGTTGGCCGACATCCTTTACGGCGGCGAGCGCAAGCTGATCACCATCAACATGAGCGAGTACCAGGAGGCGCACAGCGTGTCCGGCCTCAAGGGCTCGCCGCCGGGATACGTCGGCTACGGCGAGGGCGGGGTGCTGACCGAGGCGGTGCGGCGCAATCCGTACTCGGTGGTGTTGCTGGACGAGGTCGAGAAAGCCCACCCCGACGTGCTGGAGATGTTCTTCCAGGTCTTCGACAAGGGCCAGATGGATGACGCCGAAGGCCGCGAGATCGACTTCCGCAACACGCTGATCATCCTCACCAGCAACATCGGCTCAGTCCAGATCATGCAGGCCTGCCTCAACAAGCCGGCCGAGGAGATTCCAGCCGCCGATGCATTGGGAGAGGCATTGCGCCCGGTGCTGATGAAGAGTTTCAAGCCGGCCTTCCTCGGCCGCATGAAGGTGGTGCCGTACTATCCGATCAACGACGACGGGCTGGCGCTGATCATCGCGCTCAAGCTCGGCCGCATCCGCGACCGCGTCGAAGCCAACCACAAGGCCGTGTTCGAGTGGGACGACAGCCTGGTCGAGGCGGTGCTTGCGCGTTGCACCGAAGTCGACTCGGGTGCCCGCAACGTCGATCACATCCTCAACGGCACCCTGTTGCCGGAGATCGCCGAGTCGGTACTGGCGAAGATAGCCGAGGGCGAGCGGGTCGAGAAAATCAAGGTCGGCGCGGGCAAGAAGGGCGACTTCAAGTACAAGGTCAGCTGACCGGGCATCGCCCTTTCGGGGGGCGGTCACGGGTATCATCTGCACGACGAATGATCCACCCACATGGACGTGTGGGCCGCCCGCGCGGCGGTCCCGCGATATCGCAAGGAGG
>JBOHYC010000089.1:0-30027 GCA_050737755.1 Lysobacter sp. | reverse complement strand
CTGATGAGCGCGCCGTCGGAGGCCGTGGCCCAGTGAGGGAAACCCGCGCCGACACCCGGCAGGCGGTGTTGCAGGCGATCGGCCTGCACGTCGTGCTGTTCGCGTTGATGTTCGCCGGCCTGTTCTGGACCCACACCAACCGCCCGATCAGCGCGGCCGGTTCGCCGGTGGAAGCGACCCTGATCGACGCCAACGCGCTGTCGCCGGCGATGCGCGAGACCCTGCGCGAGCGCCCCGAACCGGTGGTCGAACCCGAGCCGCAACCCGAACCGTTGCCGGAGCCGGTCGAAGAGGAAACCACGCCACCGCCGCAGCCGATTCCCGAGCCGGTGCCGGAGGATGCACCGACCCCGCCGCAGCAGCAGGCGCAGGAATTCCTGCCCGAGCCCGACAACGTCGAGCAGGACGAGGTGGTCGACGCGCCGACTCCGACGCCGACGGACGAGGAAAAACTGCAGGAAGAAAAACGCCGCCAGGCCCAGGTCGACCTCACCGAGAAAAAGAAGCAGGAAGAGGCCGAGCGCAAGCGCCGCCTCGCCGCCGAGGCCGAGGCGCGCAAGGAAAAGCTGGCCGAGATCCGCCGCAAGAAGGCCGCCGCCGCCAAGGAAGCCAAGCTGGCCGAACAGAAGCTCAAGCAGATCGCCGACGCCCGCGCCGCGCAGGCGACTGACAGTGCCAGCACCGCCAATCCGCCACCGGGCAACAATGGCGTGGATGCCGGCTTGCAGGCGCGTTACGCCGCCGCGCTGCAGGAGGCGATCCTGGCCAAGTGGACCCGCCCGGAAACCGTCCCGCTGGGGTCCAAGTGCCGGTTGGTGATCAAACAACTCCCAGGCGGCGAGGTCATGAGCGCGGAAGTGTCATCGCCGTGCGCCTACGATGAGATGGGCAAGCGCTCCATCGAAGCCGCCGTGCTCAAGGCGCAACCCTTGCCGTACGCGGGGTTCGAGCAGGTGTTCGCGCGCACGCTGACCCTCAATTTCGAGGCGCGCGACCGCTGATACAACCGGTCCCCAGCCCATCCAGCAGCCTCCATGTGCATGTTCAGCTTTGAGAAAGCGTTCACACGGATGCTGTTACACCTTCAGCTTCGACGTCAGGAACCGCCAATGAAACGACTTGCCCCCTGGCTGGCCGCTCTGCTCGCCGCCTTGCTTCCGTTCGCCGTTTCCGCCCAGCAGCAGGGGCTCGAACTGGACATCGTCGGTGGCAACGCCGCCGCACTGCCCATCGCGGTGGTGCCGATGCCGTATCAGGGCGGTGGCAGTGCGCCGGAGACCGACGTGGCTTCGGTGATTGCGGCCGACCTCAACCGTTCCGGCCAGTTCCGCAGCCTGCCCGAGACCGACCTGGTCGAACGCCCGACCCGCGGCGGCGAGGTCAACTACCCGACCTGGCGGGCACTCAATCAGGATTACCTCGTCGTCGGCCGGGTGGTCGATGGCGCCAGCGGCAGTTACCGGGTGGAGTACGAGCTGTTCGACATCGCCACCCAGCAGCGCCTGCTCGGCTTCGCCATGACCGCGCGTGCCAACGCGATGCGCGACGTTGCCCATCAGATCGCCGACGCCGTCTACGAGAAGATTCTCGGCGTGCCCGGCGCGTTCTTCACCCGGATCGCGTACATCACCGCGACCGGCACCGGCAGCAACGCGCAGTACGCGTTGATGGTCGCTGACTCGGACGGTTACAACCCGCAGACCGTGGTCAGCTCGCCCGAGCCGCTGCTGTCACCGTCGTGGAGCCCGGATGGCAACAGGCTGGCCTATGTCAGCTTCGAAGGCGGAAACTCCTCGATCTACATCCAGGACATCAGCACCGGCAGCCGCCAGTTGGTCTCCAAGTTCCGCGGCATCAACAGCTCGCCGGCGTTCTCGCCCGATGGCAACCGGCTGGCGCTGACCCTGTCGCGCAGTGGGAACCCCGAGATCTACGTGATGAACCTCGGCAGCAAGGCGCTGACCCAGATCACCAATCATTTCTCGATCGACACCGAACCGACCTGGAGCGCCGACGGTGGCAGCCTGTATTTCACCTCCGACCGGGGTGGCCAGCCGCAGATCTACAAGGCCGCGGCCGGTGGCGGCAGCGCCAGCCGGGTGAGTTTCCAGGGCAGCTACAACGCCAGCCCGACGGTGTCGTACGACGGCAAGAAGATCGCCACCGCGCAGGGGGCCGGCAATACCTATCGCATCGCAATGATGGACAGCACCCTGGGTTCGGCACGCTGGAGCACCCTTTCGCCGGGATCGCTCGACGAGTCACCGAGCTTTGCCCCAAACGGCGCGATGATCATCTATGCTGCGCGTGAAGGCGGGCGCGGCGTTTTGTATGCCGTGTCTGCCGACGGCCGGGTGCGACAGCGCCTGGTGCTGGCCGGCGGCGATGTCCGCGAACCGGCCTGGGGGCCGTTCCGCAAGCCGTAGTGCCACCGTCGACGAGACGGTGTTTCCGATCTATAGCAGCTTTACAGTCACGCCACGACGAGGAACCCTGAGATGAATACCACCACGCGCGTTTTGCTTGTTGCCCTGCTTTGCACCGCAGCCGTCGCCTGTTCCAAGAAGGTCAAGGAAGAGGCTCCGGTGGATACCGGTACCACCGCTCCAGTCACCGACACTGCCCCGACCACCGCCGGCGCCTATGGCCCGGGCGACCTCGATACCGACGCCTGCCTGCGTCAGCGCACTGTCTACTTCGACCTTGACCAGGACGTGCTGCGTCCGGAGTTCCAGTCGGTGGTCGGTTGCCACGCCAAGTACCTGCGTGACCGTCCGTCCTCGCGCATGACCCTCGAAGGCAACGCCGACGAGCGCGGCAGCCGCGATTACAACCTGGGCCTCGGCGAGCGTCGTGCCAATGCGGTGTCCTCGGCGATCCAGGCCAATGGCGGCTCGGGTAGCCAGCAGACCGTGGTCAGCTACGGCGAAGAGCGTCCGACCTGCACCCAGTCCGGTGAAGATTGCTGGGCCAAGAACCGCCGTGTCGAGATCATCTACACCGCGAAGTAAGCACCAAAGAGGTAAACCATGATGCGCAAACTGTCGATCACACTTGCAGCATCGCTGGTTGCGGCGGCGGCCCTTGTGGCCGCCGCTCCCGCTTCGGCCCAGCGCATGAGCCTGGGCGAGCGGGTCACCCTGCTGGAACAGCAACAGGGCAACAACCAGGCTGCGGTCGACCTGCTGCGACAGGTCAACATGCTGAAAGAAGAGGTGACCTCGCTGCGTTCGCAGGTCGAGCAATTGACCCACGAGCAGGAGCAGGCCAAGGCCACTGCGCGTGCGCAGTACCTGGACCTCGACGGCCGGCTCAACCGGATGCAGGGCGGCTCGGTGCCAGCGGTTGATCCATCGGTCGATTCGAACGGAGTCGATGTCCCGGTCCAGCCTCCGGTCGACACACCGCCGGAGGAAGATCCGTCGGCCCAGGTTCCGGCGCCGGGTGCCGGGCCGTCCATCTATGGCGATCCGGGCACCCTCGACCAGGTTGCGGGTGAACGCGAGGCCTACGACGCCGCGTTCAACACTCTGCGTGGTGGTGACTACGCCGGGTCCGCGCGCCAGTTCCATGCCTTCTTGGGCCGCTACCCGGGCGGCGCCTATGCGCCCAATGCCCTGTACTGGCTCGGTGAGAGCTACTACGTCACCCAGAATTACAAGCTTGCGCTGGAGCAGTTCGAAGCCCTGCTGCAACGCTATCCAACCCACGACAAGGCTCCGGGCGCGATGCTCAAAGTTGGCTTGTCGCAGCAAGGCCTGCAGCAGATCGACGCGGCCGAGCGCACCTTGGCCGAGGTTGCCAGCCGTTATCCCGGTACCGATGCCGCCCGCGTGGCCAGTGACCGGCTCGGCGCGATCGAGCTGGGCCGTCTGCGCTAAAATCACCGTATGAACGCCGTTACCCCCGAGGCGGCCGTGGCGTCGCCCGAGCGGCTGCGCCTGACCGAGATATTCCTGTCACTGCAAGGCGAGTCGCGCAGCATCGGCTGGCCGACGGTGTTCGTGCGCCTGACCGGTTGCCCGTTGCGCTGCCAGTACTGCGACACCGCCTACGCCTTCCATGGCGGCGAGTGGTGGGACTTCGACGGCATCCTCGCCGAGGTCGCGCGGCACGGTGTCCGCCACGTCTGCGTCACCGGTGGCGAGCCGCTGTCGCAGAAGCGCTGTATCGGCCTGTTGCAGCGCCTGTGCGACGCCGGCTACGAGGTCTCGCTGGAAACCTCCGGTGCGATCGACATCAGCGAGGTCGATCCGCGGGTCTCGCGCGTGCTCGACATCAAGACGCCGGGCTCGGCCGAAGTCGGACGCAACCTGTGGAGCAATATCGCGTTGCTCACGTCGCATGACCAGGTCAAGTTCGTGATCTGCTCGCGCGAGGACTACGAGTGGTCGCGCGCGATCGTCGCTGAGCATCGGCTGACGGAGATCTGCGATGTGTTGTTTTCGCCGAGCTTCAGCCAGATCGCGCCGCGCGACCTTGCCGATTGGATCGTCGCCGACCGGCTTCCCGTGCGCTTCCAGCTGCAACTGCACAAGATCCTGTGGGACGACGCGCCGGGTCGATGAGCCGTGCGTCCACGCCTGCCCGCGAAAAGATCAATGACACCGGACAAATCATGAAAAACGCTGTCGTACTTGTCTCCGGCGGCATGGACTCCGCCGTCGTGCTGGCCATGGCCCGCGCGCAGGGGTTTGCCGTGCATGCGCTCAGCGTCCGCTACGGCCAGCGCCACACCTCCGAGCTGGATGCCGCCGACCGCGTTGCCCGCAGTCTCGGCGCGGTCGCGCACAAGACCGTCAATGTCGACCTGCGCAGCATCGGTGGCTCGGCGCTGACCGACGAGACCATCGAAGTCCCGCTCGACCACCCGGCCGCGGCCGACGAGATCCCCGTCACCTACGTCCCGGCGCGCAACACCATCATGCTGTCGGTGGCGCTCGGCTGGGCCGAGGTGCTGGGCGCGGCTGACATTTTCTGCGGGGTCAACGCGGTCGATTATTCGGGCTATCCGGATTGCCGCCCCGAGTTCATCCAGGCCTTCGAGCGGCTCGCCAACCTCGCCACCAAGGCCGGCGTCGAAGGCGCGGGCATCCGTGTGCACGCGCCGCTGCAATACATGAGCAAGGCCGACATCGCACGCGAGGGCCTGCGCCTGGGCGTGGACTTCGCCGAGACCGTGTCGTGCTATCAGGCCGATGTCGAAGGGCGCGCCTGCGGCCACTGCGACGCCTGTCGGCTGCGCGCCGAGGGTTTCGCCGCTGCCGGTGTCGCCGACCCGACCCGTTACATCGATCACTTGCGTTAGAATTGCCGGCCCCGGTGCAAGGCCGGGCGCGCGTGGGCCGTTAGCTCAGTCGGTAGAGCATCGGACTTTTAATCCGCTGGTCGATGGTTCGAATCCATCACGGCCCACCATCCCAATCAATGGGTTAGCTGTCTGTCTCGCGTAGTGCGAATCGCCATGGGTACAGTTTCGGTACACCACCGCAACGGAGTGCCCTTTGGCGACCATCATCAAGACGCCTTCCAAGACCTGGAAGGCGGTCATCCGAAAGCGCGGGTGGCCAACCGCTTCCAAGAGCTTTCGCACCAAGCGCGATGCTGAAGACTGGGCGCGTCGAGCCGAGGATGAAATGGTCCGTGGCGTGTACATCGACCGCTCACGTTCGGAGCGCATGACCTTCGGCGACGCGCTCGACCGGTACTTGTCCGAGGTTCTGCCAACCAAGAAGTCAAGCACGCAGCGCTCGGAGAGGCCGCGTGCCGAGCCGCTTCGCGCGTTCTTTGGTCAGTACTCGCTTGCAGCGATCGGGCCGGACCTAGTGGCGCGCTATCGCGATGAGCGCCTTGCTACCCCTAGTCAGCGCGTGCACCGGGTCGCCGGCACGTCGACGCCACTCAGTCCCAACACCGTGCGGCTGGAGCTGGCCCTATTGAGTCACTTGTTCAACACCGCCATCCGGGAGTGGCGGCTGGGCCTGTTGCACAACCCGGCTTCCAGCATCCGCAAGCCATCACCGGGGGAGGGCAGGAACCGTCGGTTGCGGCCGAACGAGGAACACCGGTTGCGGACGGCGTTGACCGCCAGCTCGAACCCCATGCTGCTGTGGATCTTCGAGGTCGCCTTGGCAACGGCCATGCGCTCGGGCGAGCTCACGAGCCTGCGGCTGCACCAGGTCGACCTGAAGCGTCGCGTAGTGCGGCTGTCAGTTACCAAGAACAGCAACGCCCGCACTGTTCCGCTGAACCAGCACGTCACAGGAGTGTTTCGGGAAGCCCTCGAAAACCCGGTGCGTCCCGACGACTGCGACCTGGTCTTTTTCGGCGAGCCGGGCCGGGACGGTGTCCGCAAGCCCTATGCCTTCAACAAGGCGTGGAACGAAATCAAGCTCAAGCTCGGGTCGGCCGACCTGCACTTTCACGATCTGCGCCATGAAGCCGTCAGTCGCCTGGTGGAGGCGGGCTTCAGCGACCAGGAGGTGTCCTCGATCAGCGGGCACAAGTCCATGCAGATGCTCAAGCGCTACACTCATCTACGCGCCGAGGACTTGGTGGACCGTCTTGATGGCCTTCAGCGGCGTGCGTCGCGTCAGTAGTTATCGACGGCGCCCAGCTCGGCAGCTATGAAGCGTGTGTCGGGCCCTACGGCAAGCTTCGGCCGACGGTCACGACCTACCCATTCCGGCCAGCAGCTAAATCATTGAACAGCTAACCCTTGAATCACCTGAACCTGAAAAAAGCGGGTCATCACGGACGAAAAAATGCCGCTCCGCCTGATGCCGCATCGAGCCATGACGGCACGCCCGACGTTGTGGGGAAAGGGCCGAAACGCCCTTCGCGGACACAACAATGAAACAGCTGAATTTGACGCGCTAGTGACAGCTGGTTAACGCTTTGAAGGGTCCAATGCATGCTCTTCTGTGCAAGGAGCAACCAGCATGCGGACAGGGCTTTCCTTGGGGTTGGCGGCATTATTTGCCGCGACCTCGGTCAACGCTACTGAGTCTCGGGAGATCCAAGCGCTCGATGGCTTTCTCGCCGCGAAGGAGACGGAGCACCGCGAGCGTTACGATGCCCTTCTTCAGCTTGGGCGTGCAGCCGGCTACGACGGCATCCTGCAGTGCCTACAGCAGTCGCTCGTCACGTGGCCTAAGGGGCCGCCCGGTGCCACTTCTCAACAGGTCGCTGCTTTGGTCTATTCGTTCCAGCACGACATTGCCGGTCGAGTCCTTGGAACGGCTACACCCTATCCAGGCACCTGCGATGCGACTGCCGAACAGATCAACCAGGCTGGTGCCAAGGCCATTCGTGGCGAGGTGTCGGAAAGCGACCGCGTGCGTTTTGCAGACACCATTGTGGTCGCTCGCGCAGTGGGTGGCGGTCCAAAAGCAGGTACGGTCGATGGTTTCCGCTCGGGCCTGCACTTCGTCGTCGACGAAGCCATCAAGGGTGAGCTTCGCAAGGGGTCCCGCTTTGTGCTTCGCCAGACCAGCGGTGCCGACGGCACCGGGGAGCATATTGTCATCAGCGGGGATCACGCCACGCGCCCCGGCCAGCTATATCTGGTTCTCGCCTCCCGCGGGATGTACACCTTGGCTGTCACCCAAGCGAAGAAACAGTTGCCCCGCAGCGACAGAACACATCCGGGCTTTGTTGCTTACGGCGGTCTTCTAGAAGTGGACCCCAGCGATGGCTCGGCAGTTGGCAAATGGGGGGTCACGAATATTAAAAGCATTCGCGAAACGGTACAGCTGCAGCGGCAAGGACACTGACAAGGAGACCTCATGTCGACATACAAACCCATAGCTTCACTGACGCTCATGCTGGGCTTGGGCCTGACAACAGCGGCTAGTGCTGCGACTCCCGATATTCCCTATAGGTGGCCGCCATCGGTAGGGACCAAGCCGGTCTACATCCATAGCGCCATGCCCGCCTTGTGTGACCGTGGCGTGCTGTATGCACTCGACACTTGGAACCAGGCCGGTGCCCGCTTCGCGTTTACCTGGCCGTCGAATCCGATAACGCCCTATCGCCACACGGAGCAGGGAACCACCCAAGATCGTGCGTCCATAACTGTTGAAGATGGTCCGATGCCGTCGGAGCATCCCTATGCGCAAGCTGCCACCTACAAGACACTAGGTACGGACGGCTACATTGTGGATGCCGACATCATCGTTAACCGAAACTACCTTTTTTACGGCTCCAACAATACAGGCGCCTTTTACTGCGCCGCAGATCGCACGTCACCTCCGCCTTCCACGAAATACGACTATCAGACGGTGATGGCGCACGAGTTGGGACACGTCATTGGCTTTGATGAGTACTACGATGACGCACGGTGCGTGACGTACGCCTATTTGGATTACGGCGACGCTCGGAGGTCGTTGTGCACCGCGGAGTATCTCGCCTTCAGAAGTCGCTATGGCGTTCGGTAAGTTGGCCGGCTCCTATTTCATGGCGCCCCTCGCTGCGGCGGCTTTGTTTGCTGCCGTCTCGGGGTGCAGCCACAACGCGGGCAATTCCGAAGCGGCTGCAGTACTCGAAGCTGTTGCCAGTGCGGAAGGCAAGGCCCGCCCCATCGATGGCCTCGTACTCGATGCCGACGTCGATGTGGAGATTCCCGGAGGTGCAACCCGCCCATACCCGATCGAACGTGGCCCTGCCGAACTTGATCGCAACGCCTCTACTCTCAAGCCGAGTCAGCTTGGCATCGTCCGGCTTGAGATCATCGACGACCAGGCACAGGTAGAAACCCGCTCTGTATCGGCGCACACGAACAAGCCCGGGAGCACCTTGGACTGCGGGATAACCCAGACTTTTCACTTGAGCAAACGGGCCGATGACGGCCGGTGGGTCATAACCGAGATCGACCAAATTCAGTGTTGAGGCGGCGAAATGCGGATGCTGCGTAAGTTCACCGACAAGCCGGCTGAGCGTCCTGCTCTTACCTAGCCACGGGCGAAAGAAGGTCGGCGGGCGCGCCAGCGCCCGCCCTTCGGCTTTTGGTCTGTCGCCGGGGCAGTGGCCAAATTTCGCTGGAACTTGATGAGGACTTGGCGCTAATCAGCGGGCACACGTCCATGCAGATGCTCAAGCGCTACACCCATCTACGAGCGGAGGATCTAGTGGATCGCCTTGACGGCATACAGGGGTCACCTCCGCGTCAGGTGGCCGCCGACACCGCTTCCGTTTCTTCTGAGCCTCCAACCGGATCTCGCTACACTGTCCCTGCAAAACAAGGAGCAGGACATGACAAGGATGTGGATCGTACTGGGGGACCGTACCTCCAGCGGCGGGCAGGTGGTCACCGGCAGCCCGTTCACCGATATCGACGGCAAGCCGGTCGCGCGAGTGACCGATCAGGCGACGTGTCTGAAGCACCAGGGCACGTTCCCCATCGTTGATGGCGACCCAACAACCATCATTGATGGGCAGCCGGTTGCACTGCATGGCAGCAAGCTCGCGTGTGGATGCACGGTAATGGCGGTGGAGCAGGTGCGGGTATTTTTGGCATCCGCCGCCAGTGCGAGTGCATCTTCGGTTGCTGCCGCCGCCTCACCGGATCGCATCGATGGAACGGCGGCCAATGCCGCGCCGGGTGAAGCGCAGCACGCATCGCACGTCCACGCAGGCGATGGCGGCGACCACGTCGTGGACGCAGCGAAGGCGCGGGATGTGGTGCAGGCGTCCAATGACGCGCTCGAAGCGGCGGGTGCCTACCGCCCGTATGCGGCCGAGGAAGCTGCAGCAAAGGCATGGGCCGATGTGGTGCTTCCGGTAGCGAATGCGCCGGAGCATGGCGTTGAAGTGGGCGCGGTCATCACGCGCAAGGATGGGAAGTACCTGTTGGGCGGCGCCTACAGCACCGGCTCTGAAGGGAGTTGCGACGGGCTGCCCGAACTTGGTCCGCGCCGCGGTGGGGAGATGACGGGCTACATCCATACCCATCCGGAGCGCTACGGCTTCGTCGGCCGCGATCGCGCATTCCGGCACGACGAGTTCCCGGAAGGCATCCACAACATCGGCGGGAAGTTGAAGGGGTCGGACATCCAGTCGGGCGACCTGGTTGTGGCGTACGGTGGACAATGGAACGCCTACATCGCCGAGCCAAGCCACCTCATCGGCTGGAACTACCAACGCTATGTCGAGCTCCAGAAGAAGGCGCGGTACGACCTGTCGCCCGACGCAGAGTACGTGCGCCTGGGTGCCGCGGAGGAAAGCTTGTGAGAATCATCTGTGGCCTGATCGCGGTCTTGGCGCTGGGTGGTTGTGCTGCTGCCGAAGGTGTCGCTCGCGAAGAGCCGAAAGCTGACGTCGCGTGCTTCGCCACTTCGCTGACCAAGCAGTTGGCATGTGTCCACAAGTTGGAGGACATTGCATCCTTGGACCAGAAGGATGGATATGCGGTCGAGCTATCCAGCGCCTATCTGCAGCGCATCAATGGCACCTACCTGATGTCCAGGACCGAGAGCGGCGACCCGCCTCATGTCGTGTTGGACTCGGGCCAACTATCCCCGGGGCAGCTCGACTTCGGATTGGCGCCCCTCTATCGCTGGCCTGTGATTGCCATTGGCTACTACACCTCATCCGACCTAAAAGCCCCGGTCGTGGAGGGTGCGGCTGGGACGCTGCATCTTCGACGCATCGGCTATGTCTCAGGGAAGAGCAGAAGCGGCACGACCGAAAGCCCGTATCGCCCGATCATCCGTCGGGAACTCGCTGCCCGTGAGTCGGGGCAACCCACCGTCCTCGTGGCTCTGGCGTCCACGCCCGATACGCTTGAGGGGTTGAAAGAGTCAACCGCGCAATGCAACGGCTGGAGCCTCGATGAGGCCGCCGCGACAGAGTTCTTCGCACGAGCCGAGGAGCGCGCGCAGCCTATTCCGGGGGAGGCGTCGGTCTGCTTTTTGGACGGGCTGATCGAAGCGGATGGAGCCAGGTGGGACTTCGTCATCTATCCCGATGGCAGCGCTACCTGGAAGCGCGACCACGGCATGCGCTATTGGCACTGCGGCGCGGATTGCGCCGAGCTGCTGCCGGGCTTCTGACATCCTCAACTGGCGCAGGTGTCGCTTGTACGGTACTGTTCCGTACAAGGAGAGTGCCATGACTGCCAATACTGCCGCCCGTCTCGACCTTCGGCTGAACCCTGCCGACAAGGACCGCATCGCCCGCGCTGCCGCATTGCGGGGCGTTCCGGTGTCCGCGTTTGTCCGAGACGCCGTCCTGCGTGAGGCGGCGGCGACCATCGCGCATCCGCCACGCCGGGGCGCCCGGTCTCTGGCCGAACGACTGCGCGGGCGGGCCACCGTGCGAATGAGCACCGACGAGATCATGCAGCTGACACGCGGCAAATGAGCCGCGTTTTGGTGGATGCCAACGTCCTGCTGGACGTGCTGACCGACGACCCTGTCTGGGCTGCCTGGTCGGCAGCACAGTTGGACGCCTGTGCCGGTGATGGCCAGCTGTGTATCAACCCGATCATCTATGCCGAGGTTTCCGTCGGATTCGAGCGCATTGAGCAGCTTGACGAGGTGCTGGCGCCGGAAGCCTTCGTGCGCCTGGACCTACCATGGGACGCGGCTTTCCTCGCCGGCAAGGCATTTCTGCAGTACCGGAGAGCGCGGGGCAGCCGCTCTTCACCGCTACCCGACTTCTTCATTGGCGCCCACGCCGCTATCGAGGGGATGGCGCTGCTGACGCGAGACGCCAAACGCTACCGCACCTACTATCCGAAGCTTGAATTAATCTGTCCCTGACATGCCCAAGTCCAAAAAACCCACCAGTCTTCCCGCCCTGCCGTTTCCGCCGACCCCGGATGCGCTTCACCAAGAGGGGCATTGGCTGTGGATTCCCCTGCGAAAGCAATGGTGTGATGTCAGCACCAAGCCGGAGGAAATCGTCCGCCAGAAGTTCATCCGCACACTGGTTGAGCACTACGGCTATTCGCTGGACCAGATGGATCAGGAGCGACGCACGCAGCACGGACATCGTAGCCCACGTGCCGACATCGTCATCTGGCAGTCCGCCAATGACATGGCGGCCAAGCGCTCTCCCGCGCTCGTCGTCGAGTGTAAAACGGACAGCATCGACATTCAGGAGAGGGACTACTACCAGGCCGCCTCCTACACCGTGGCCTCGGGATGCGAGATCTTCGTCGCCACCAATCAGCGCCACACCTCTGTATTCAAGCTCGTGGCCCGCACGCCGGGCGAGTTCGTGGCGATTAACGAGATTCCTAAGGCATCCGACTGGGGGGATGCCAAACGCTTGAAGGAAGTCCTCGAAGGCCTGCGGGCTTTCAACCGAAAGGAGTTCCAAGACCTGCTGTTTGAGTGCCACAGCATCCTGCGCGACGTGCACAAGATGGATCCTGGCCGGGCCTTCGACACTATTTCGAAGATCCTTTTCGTCAAGATGTACATCGAGCGATCCGGCTTGCACGGCACCTTCACCGTCGACTATCTGGACAAGCGCGCCCAAGTGCGGTTGCCCACCGATGCGGCGGTACATGACGGCCTGTTCGAGCAGACGAGACCTACTATCAGGCCGACAACCTGTTCAGCGCCGGCGACAAGCTCGACATTTCGGAAGCGACCTTCCGCCGCATCGTCAGGAAGCTGGAGCGCTTCGACCTGTCCAAGACCGGCGACGACATCAAGGGGCTGGCGTTCGAGAAGTTCCTCGGTACCACCTTCCGGGGCGAGCTGGGCCAGTTCTTCACGCCGCGCCCAGTGGTGGAGTTCATGGTTGATGTGCTCGACCCACAGGAAGGGCAGTTGGTCTGCGACCCGGCATCGGGTTCGGGCGGCTTCCTGATTCGTGCGTTCGAGTACGTCCGATCGCAGATCGTTGCCGATATCCAAGCGCAGAAAGATGCCGAACGCACCCGCATCGAAGCGTTGGCGCTGCCCGAGGAGGAGGAGGAACAACAGATCGAGCAGGCGTTCGCGCGCCTGAATCATGAATTGCTGCCCAGCGGCGACGACAACGAGCCTATCGATACCCGCGTGGGCCGGCTGGCATGGCAGTGCATTTACGGTACCGATGCCGAGGCGCGCGCCGCCCGCACCGCCAAGATGAACATGATCATGCACGGCGACGGACACGGCGGAATCCATTATCACGACGGTCTGCTCGATATCAACGGCATCTTCAATGACCGCTTCGACCTGGTCCTGACCAATCCGCCGTTCGGCTCCAACGTCGGCAGGGACCAGAAGGTCGGCGGCAGCGATGAAGCCCGCGTGCCCACCGATGCTGAGTACCTGCGGCGTTGCCGCAAGCATGGCTACGGCGCGTCCTGGGAAGAAAGCCATCACCGCCTGCTGCAAGCCGAGAAGGAGCAGACCCCGATCCTCGACCTGTTCGAGATCGGCAAGGGCAAGAACAACCGTCCCACCGAGTTGATCTTCGTAGAGCGTTGTCTGAACCTGCTCAAGCCCGGGGGGCGCATGGGCATCGTGCTGCCTGACGGCAACCTCAACAATCCTTCGCTGGCCTGGTTGCGCCGCTGGGCCGAAGGCCACGCCAAGCTGTTGGCAGTGGTCAGCCTGCCGGAAGAAACTTTCCGCTCCAGCAATGCCACGGTGAAAGCTTCGCTGGTGTTCCTGCGCAAGTTCACGCAGGCGGAAGCCGTGCAGTGGGAGGCGGCCTGGACGCAGGCGCACGACGAGCGCGATGCCGCATTCGACCAGCAGCGCGACGCGGTCCACGCCGAGTACGCGGCCCACATCATCAGCGGTGAGGACAAGGAGGCCGAGCGCCTGCTCGCCGAACTGGCGGTCCTGGGCATGCAGCGCGTGTTGCCCTCATGGCAGCGCGGTGAAGCGCCGGCCTATCCGCGTCAGGCGCGACCAACCACCCAAAGCCGGCCCGCTTGGATGGGCGAGGTGTCCAAAAAGGACAAGAAGGCCGCTCTGGAACTCAAGAAGCAAACCGGCGCGGTACTGAGAGGTGTGCAAAAGCGCAGCGATGTGCGGCTGTCGGAGCTCAAGACTCGATACAAGGCGATCGACGAAGCTCACACGGCCGCCCTGTGGGCGCGCGTGCGCGAGTTGTTCGACTACCCGGTATTCGTCGCCGCACCCAAAACGGTGGGCATTACTTCCACCGGCGAAACCGGCGAGGGAGTGGCCAGTGAACTTCCCGGCCTGTTGGAGGCATTCCGGGAGTTTGAGGATTGGGTTGAAAGCGGCCAAAAACCGGAGGCCACGCCAAATTTTCAGGTGCCCTCCGCTGCATAATCCGGCGGTGGAGGGAGATAGAGCGCTGGATTGAGACTAGCGCAGTAGCTGGCCGCGGCAGCCGCTATTCGTTGTTGCCTCTGGACCAACTACTAGACGCGCGCCGTGAACCCGTGCAGGTCGATGGCACGCTCGGCGATTGGCAGGCAATCACGATCAAGTTCTCGGGGGAAGTGCGACCACGTGACCGCGCGGATGCGTTCAAGGGCGCTATGTTCGCGGCCTACCCCGGCGATCTCGCGTTCTCGAAGATCGATGCTCGCCACGGCGCGATCGGCCTGATGCCGGGGAGCATCCCGAAGGCCGTCGTCACCAGCGAGTACCCGGTCTTCACGCCGAGGGCGGACAAGCTGCGCGCGGCCTATCTGCACCACCTGCTGCGCGCCGATCATTTCAAGGCCGATCTGCAACGCAAGGCGTCCGGCACCAGCGGGCGCAAGCGGGTGACGCCGGGAGGCTTCCTGAGCCTTGACGTGCCCGTCCCGACCCTCGACGAACAGGACGCGCTGGTCGCCGCCTACAGCGAGGCGCTGACCCGAGCCGCGCAACTGGAACAGGAGGCAGACACGATAGAGCGCGACAGTTGGTTGGCATTCGAGACTGCGCTTGGTGTCACGCCGCTGCCGTCCGTGTCCGACCGACCGGTATTCGTGGCGCGTTTCAAGGATGTGGAGCGCTGGAGCCACGAAAGTATCGGACGATCCTCGACGGGTGTACCTGCGCATCAGTCCCCATGGCCGCAGACTCGCCTTGGCGACGTGATCGCCGATCTTGAGAATGGCTGGAGTCCCAAATGCCACGGTCATCCCGCCCGCAAGGGCAAATGGGGAGTGCTCAAGCTCGGCGCGGTGTCATTCGGCGTATTCGATCACGCGCAGAACAAAGAGCTGCCCACGGCCTTAAAGCCCCGGCCCGAGTACGAAGTGGTGGCCAATGACGTACTAATCAGTCGTGCCAACGTTGTGCGCTACGTCGGCGCTTGCGCCTACGTGGAATCAACGCCGCCGCATTTGCTTCTGTGCGACAAGATCTTCCGGGTTCGCTTTCATGCCGATGGCCAGTTGCTACCTCGCTTCTTGGCAGAGGCCATGAAGCTGTGCCCCGTCCGTGAGCACATCGAGTCGCGGCTGACCGGCACGTCGCCCACGATGAAGAACATCTCGAAGCCTGCGCTGATGGACATCCGGTTTCCATTGCCTGATCCAGATACGCAGCAGCGCCTTGTCGATGCCATTACCTCGTCACGCAAGAGCGCAATCGCCAAGCGCACCGAAGCCGCCATCCTGCGCCAATCTGCTTGGGCCACGTTCGAGACTGCGCTGTTCACCACCGAAGCGCTTGTCCCCGCTTAGTTCTCGCCGGTCGGCGCAGGACTGGATGGCCAGAAGCCAGTCGAGCAGACCCTAGTCCGTCAAACGCGAAATCTCAGAGGCGGTTAGGCCAAGCTTTTCGAGCTCACTGGCAACCCACTGCGTACCGCTGTAACGGGCAATGGCATGAGTCGGGAAGATCCGTTCTTCAACGTCCTTCAGGGCCTTCGACACCGCTTGGCGGCTGATCTTCAGTTGCCTTGCAATTGCCGATTGGGTCATTCCCTTCGACCGCAGCAGCCACGCTTCCTCTCGAGTCCCATGGGTGCGATCCCCAGACTTGCTGCGTTCGATCTTGAAATGGACTTGTAGGTAGGCTCGCTTGCGAATCTCAGCGATGTCGGCACTGGGAGCTGCTGGAAGCCTGACGAGATAACGCGACGGGAACAGCCCGAACTGTGCTTGAAGCTCGGCGTGGAACGCTGCCTTGTAGCGTAGATCCGTACGGTAGAGCGACCCCGGTCTTCCGGGTTGGTGCTTCTGGCAGAAGCGCCTGGACACCTGTTTGGCGTCGGCCGTCCCCACGCTTGGCGTCCGCGCGGCCAGTGCTGACATGGTGAGTCGCCAGCAAAGCTCGCAGTACTCGGGCGCGAGGGTGCCCTGCGCTCTGTCACCCGCAAGGAACCGTAGGGTGGCAATCAGGTTTCGAAGCGACCCGAGAGACCCGAACATCCGTGCCACCTGGCTCCTTGCTAGTTGCCCGGAATGTTCTTCGATGACCCGTTCCGCATGCCGCAAGTTGCTATCCCAAAGCTCCAACAAGCCTTCGGCGGATGTCGGCAGCTTGGTCGAGCGCCTTCGCCGCGCTCCTACCGTGTCTCCCGCGGGAAATTCCCCATGCTCACACGCTGGCTTCGCAGAGGCGAAGTCCACGAGGGATGGCTGATTTTGTCGGCCCACGGCGTGCCCAAAGGCACGCGGATTCACGCAGTGTGCGGGCGGAATGCGCAGCATCGTCGAAGGCTTGAAGTCGCCCAATAGCTGCTGTAGCGGATTCAGGCGGACGCGAAGGAGAAGCTTCGCAATTGGCGTATCCAGATGCTGACGCAATAAGCTGCTGACCGAGTAGCAGCGCGACGTGAGGCTGTGTGACGGAGTAAGGCTGTCGCCAAATGCGCGCAAGCCTTCGGCAACGGTTGGGTCGCAATTTTTCTGAGGTCGGCAGAGGTGCTTCAGGTCGTCCTGAAATTGCGCCCGCCGCGCGGTTCGTGTGTCAACCATTTAGACACAAAGTACTGCTGTTAGCTTTAGATTGCTAGTCGAGCATTCGGGGTGTCAGGTAAGCGAATGCGAGGCGAGCATGGGTGCAGCAATCCAAGTTGAGGTTCAAGAGTCGACCACTGTCGATCTTCTTTTGAAGGCAAGCGGAGGATCTCCGCTTCTGTCGTTGGTGGAGCTTGCGACGGTCCTGAAGCGAACTCCCGCCGGCCTGAGGTTCACGCTGGGTAGCGACAACGAGTTGGCCCGGCGGCTTCTCCCTGCGAAGAAGCGGGTCGGGCGCCGGGTGTTCTTCCGGGTCCACGACATTGCCAGATTCCTGGACGAGGACGACGCTTGAAGCCCGGCACGGTCAAGGCCGCGCTTGGCGGCAGCAGGGTGGAAGGGATCGTACGTGGGCCGCGTCAGTTCCAGTACGAAATCGTCCCGCTGCCCCTCATCCGCGACACAAGCCTTTCCTATCGCGCTTTAGGTGTTCTCACTCGTTTGCTGTCGAACGAGAGCAGCTACCGAATGACCTCATCCGACCTTGCCCGAGAACGTAAGGAAGGACGGGACGCGGCACGCGCAGCACTGAGGGAGATCGAGACCGCGGGATACCTTGTGAGGGAGCGCCGCCAGAACAGCCGTGGCCAATGGGTTACGGACATGGTGGTGTATGACTCACCACAACTGACCACACCTCCGCAGTCGGCAGATTTCCAGTCGTCGGGCGGCCAGTCTTCGGGCGCCCAGTCGTCGGAAAATCAGGCGCTAAGAACAGCATTACCAGTTAGCAAGACCACTACAACAACAACGGGCGGCGACGACCTCCAGTGGGACTTCCTCCCCCAGGTATGCGAGGAGCAGCGATCGGTTGTTGTAGGGCTTATGGAAGGGCTAACAGCAACGTTGCAGCAAGAACTGATCGATGAGCTTGCCGGGGCGTTGCGCGCTGGAGTCATCAAGGGCGCGTGGCCCGCGTGGTTGTACAAGCTGACTGAGCGCGCACGAGAGGGGCTGTTTCAGCCCAGCCAAGCGCTATCAATTCGCGCTGACCGCCAGCGTCGAGTTGAACAGAAGAGCGGTGCTGGGTCGATCTCTCAAGTAAAGCCGAAGAAGAAGGTCGCCGTATCTTCGCCGGAAACTGCGCGAGCACACTTCGCCAGGATCATGGAAGAGCTGGGGAAAGGGGCGCGGACAGGTGGCTAGCCGGTCATTTCTTAGCGTAGGGCTGCCCGCCGACGAGAAGAAGCGGTGGGAGGTGTACTGCCGTCTACAAAAGCGCACACCAAGCGAGATGACTCGGTTGGTCATCAGCCACTTGCTTAGCAAGCACGATAGCGCGGGCATTCGACAAGGCTATGAGCACGAGGACCAACCGGACGACACCCGGACTCGCATGGAAGTGCGCTTGACCCGTTCGGAGTTGAAGGCAGTCAGGGCTATTGCACGCGACGCAGGGGCATCGCCCAATCAATGGGTCGCGAACCTTGTGCGCGCGTACATCCTTCACAAGCCGCAACTCTGCATGCACGAGCTGTCCGTCATCGCGGAGTCGAATGCTCGGCTATTGGCGATCGGAAGGAACCTCAACCAGGTGGCTCGCGCGCTCAATAGAGGCGAGACGGCCGCACCGCAGTCGGCGGAGCCATCGAAGTTGGCGGAGCAAATTACAGCGCACGTGAAAGCAGTCTCGGGCGTAATCCGTTCCAACCTGGAGCGTTGGAGCGTCACATGGCAGTGACCGTGGACGGCGTGCTCAAGGAGTGGGGCGAGAGGTTGTTCTACACCCTGCCGAAGAAGCGAGGGAATCGCGTCACGGTGACCGGCACCCGTGCGAAGGCGTCCAGCTCCAGCAGCGTGAAGCTACGCGCGCCAAGGGTGGTCAAAGCATCGATACGGGCGGCGGCCAGAAAAGCTCCAGAAGTGATGGTGAAGATCTCTGGCGCAGGTAAAGGCATGCGCCAGGTGCGCGCCCACCTCGACTACATATCGCGCAATGGCGAACTGACGCTTCAGAACGAAAGCGGCGAAGTTATCGAAGGAAAGGCGGCGGTGCATGACCTCGCGAACGAATGGCGCTATGGGCTATACGGCATGCCCGAAGCTGGTCGACGTAGGGAGACACTCAACATCGTCCTGTCCATGCCGGAGGGCACGGACAGAGAGGGGGTGCAAAGCGCAGCAGAAGAGTTCGGTCGGCGAGAGTTCGGCGAGAACCACCCTTACGTGTTTGTTGCCCACGAAGACGAGCCGCACCCGCATGTGCACTTGTGCGTGAAGGTGTTGGGATGCGATGGCACGCGGCTCAATCCACGGAAAGCCGACCTGCAGCTCTGGCGGGAGCAGTTCGCGGGGGCACTCCGGGAGCACGGCATAGATGCCAGTGCGACGCCACGCATGGCGCGGGGAGCGCGCAGCAGGACGGTCAGCCAAATCGCCCACCACAAAGGCGCCAGCGAACAAGCCCCCGGCCGCGTACCAGCTGTCTATCCCAGTGAGAAAGCCCAGGTGCAGGCTTACGCGGCCGTTGCGAAGCAACTCGCCGCAGTCGGCGGCGAGGGCACTGACCTGGCTGTGGACATCACGAAGATCGTGCGCGGCATGAGCGGGGTTTCGAAGCAGCGGGCAACTCAGCGTCGGCCGGGGGAAAGGAGTCCTTCCGAGCAGTTGGAGCAGCGTCACCGGGAAGAAGGCAAGGAGCGGTAGAAGCAAAAACGCATGAAGTTCAACAACAAGGAATCCACCATGAAAGGCATCAGAAAAATCTCAACTCTTGCGGTCGCTCTGCTGGTATCGATCCCGTTTGCTTCGACAGCTCAGATCCCAGTTACCGACGTCGCGCAGATCACGTTGACGCAATCCAACCAGGCAGCCAACGTTGCCAAGTACCTGGAAATGATCGCTCAGTACAAGCAGCAGATCGAACAGATGAAGCTGCAGTACGAGTCCCTGACCGGCAGTCGCGGAATGGGCAGTTTGCTCAACGATCCAACCTATGCGAACTACCTTCCGACCGAGTGGCAGGACGTGTACGACCGCGTTCGTCGTGGCGGCTATGAAGGCCTGACAGGCTCCGCTCGCGCCATACGGGACGCCAACAAGCTCTTTGATGCGTGTGCATCGCGGGCGGGTGACGAGAAGCAGGTTTGCGAACGGCGGGCGGTGAAAGCGGCCCAGGACAAGGCCTTCGCGACCGATGCCTTTGACAAGGCTCAGGAACGCTGGGATCAAATCGCCGGCTTGATCGAGGCAATCGACGGAACTGAGGACCCGAAGGCGATTGCCGAGCTACAGGCACGCATCGATGGCGAACAGGCGGCGATCCAGAACGAGCAAACCAAGTTGCGGATGTACCAGATGATCGCTGCGGCCGAGGACGGGCTTATTGAGCAGCAAGAGCAGGAGGCGATCGCCAAGAACTTGTCCCGCCGCGGCTACGTCACGCCGCTCCCCGTCGACTTCGAACAGTGAGGTGATGCCATGTATCCGATCCTGCTGGTGCCGGCGTTCCTCAACGTGTTCGTGATCGTCGTGTGGTGGAAGGGCCTGTCAAGACTTGGGTTCGCTGGAGAAGTCATTGGCAGAAAGCCGAACATGCTTCCGCTCGATGTCGTTGCCGTGTTTCTGGCATCGATGGTGGGCTACCTGGCGTTACACGCTTGGTCTGGCTACGAGCTGACCTACTTCGGATCGTTGCCCCAGGACAGCTTTGGCACGTCCACGTTGGCCACGATTTGCTGTCTCGTCTCGATGGGCATCACTGCGGCGAACTCAGGAGACCGTTTCACGGTTCCCACGGTCGCGGGACTGCGTGAGTCCGGGATTCGGACACTGCTCACGCTGCGAATCATCGATCGAGCCGAAGAGATCCAGAAAAGGAGCAAGAAATGAATAGGATGATCTTGGTGATGGTTGTGACGGTGCTCTCTGGCTGCGTTGGTGAAGAGCCCAAGAGCGTTCAGTGGTTCAAGGACCACGAGGCAGAACGAAAAGCGGTCATCGACGACTGCAACCGAAATGCGGTGCCCGAGTCGGTCGAATGCCTGAACGCACAAGAGGCCCAGGACGATCTTTCCTTGGCACGTCGCGGCTACGTCAAGCCCAAGCCCGTCAACTTCGACTAGGAGAGCGTCATGCCAGATCCAGGCATATTCCAGTTCATGGGCGAGCAGGTCGACAGGGCGCTCAACGCGTTCGTGGGGGCGACCGCTGGCCAGGTCATTACCGACATCACTCCGTTCGCCATGCTGGGCGCCACCATCTACTTCGCGTTGGCAGGCTACATGATCATTGCCGGCCGCATTCAGACGCCTGGAGGCACGGTGATGATCCAGGCCGTGAAGTTCACTGTCATCGCGGCACTGGCGCTTTCGTTGGATGGCTACAACAACTGGGTCGTGGGCGTGGTGCACGGCCTTGAGAGTGGGGTGGCGTCCATGTTCTCCGGCACTGGCTCGGCCGGGGAGCCCATGTCGGTCTATGCGACGCTCGACACCACTCTCGGGAAGGGCTGGGCCATCTCCGCGGATCTATGGGAGAGTGCCGGCACACGCGGAGTCACGAAGATCGGCATGGCGATCGGCGAGTACGTCAATGCAGTCGTTATCGCCCTCGCCACGCTTGTAGTTGGACTCCCCGCCGGTGCCATGATCATCGTGGCTAAGGCGACCCTGACCCTTCTCCTTGGGATTGGGCCGCTCTTCGTCATGTGCCTGATGTGGTCGGTCACTGCGCGGTGGTTCGATCAGTGGCTTGCACAGGTGATGACGGCAATCCTGACCATTGCACTGGTAGCGGCGGTGGCTGCCTTCATGATGAAGATCTTCGCTGCATTTGTTGGCGGGATAGACGCGGGCGGCGACCAGAACACGCTGTTCGCAGCGTTGAGTCTGGCTACCCTGTCCCTGGTAATCATGGTGCTTCTTTACAAAACGGGAGGCGTCGCGTCAGGCCTCGCCGGAGGCATTTCGCTCGAAGCGATCACGTTCGGGCAGATGGCTGCGAGCGCGGCAGGAGGAGCCGCGATGCCTGGCAAGACAGGTCGCGCAATGAACAACACCTTGAATCCGGTTTCGAATCGCCTCGACCCGGTCACGGGCCTCCAAACAACCTCGCGCCGATTGGAGCATGTCTTGCAGGGACGTTCGGCATTTGTTCCCAACCCGGCCTACAGGGACGCGGTGATGAATCGGTACCGCGAAGCGTTCAGAAGCAAGAACCAGATCAGAGAGGCGTAGCGCCTGCCCACCAGTGGATCGCCAACTCAGTCCAGCCGAATGCTGGCAATCCGCGGGTCTCCTGGAAACAGATCGTCCTGAAGGTCCCGAAGCTCGCGTAACTGGTCGACGAGCTGATCAATCGCGTTCGCATCCGGCTGATGCTTGGCATCCTCCGCGGCGATGGCATCACCGATGCGAGCGATCTTTACGCCCAGCACTTCGACCGCGGCCTCCATACGTGCAGCTTCCATGTGCGGATGTTCGGTCTGGGGCATCTGTGATCCTTCTCTTGAGCGCAGCGTGGGAAAATCCCTACAACGTTGGGCTCGCCTCATGGCTGCAAAAGCTTGTTCATGAACAAGGAATCGTTGTCCATGGACAACAAAAACGGAGGGAGGAGGGGGAGTGCAGGATAGGCTATCGCCGGATTTCGTCACACAGTGACGATGAAGCTGCCCCCCTCACCAACAAACTTCGCCATTGGCTGCAAAAGCTTGTTCATGAACAAGGAAGTCCTTGTCCATGGATAAGAAAAACGGAGACGAAAAAGAGCGAAGCCGCTTGGCGCGCGCGATGAAGATCCTCCGACAGCCCGGGTCAGCGAGACTCAGCTAGTCGAGGTAGCCCTTGAAGCTCACGTAGAGGTGCGACCTGCACTTGGGGCAGACGGTTCGGCCATCTTGTACGGCGCCCCAGGACAGTTGGCAGACCACACAGTGGAACTGGCCCCGTCTTGCGTTGGTCCCGTCGGCTGGCGTTGGTTCGCTCCCGGTACGGGAGGCTTGGCCAATCCGTTCAAGCGCGAGTGCTCTTGCTCTGTCGTACCGAGGGTGAAAGATCCAGCGCTTGGACTCGATGTTGTGGGTCAGGAAGTTCGCGAGGGTCGTGGCGTGTGACGTCTCACCCCAGTTCTTTGCGAACAGATCAACCAGCTCGTCCAGCTCTACCGCAACTACTCCACATCGGCGACCGAGAAGGTTCTTCGCTTTAAGGGCTTCGGGTAGCTCGCGGCCGGGGTGCGTGAAATAGATCACGAACGCGAAATCCGCGATGCGACCGATGAGGTCCACGGGTACGCCGTTGAAGGTCTTTTCGACCTCAACCTGGGACAGCGTGATAGAGCTTGCCTCAGTGACCGTAAATTCCGCAGTCGTGGGCCGGCTGTAGGGCGTCATGCGGCGTTCGATGGTGCCGCGATATGGGGGGAGATCGAGAGTCAACGACGCTCCGATGACCTGGCGAGCCATCATCCGCACGGAGACGAAGAAGGAGAACTCGCACTTGTCCTGTGCGTTTTGATAGGTGCCGCGGGTCGCATGGGCGAAATGCCACTGCTTCACGTCGCCCTGTTTCGCCACTAGTGGCATCCGGCAGGACCAGCAGATGCACCCCGATGCCTTGCCGCGTGGCACTTCAGCGACGTCGACAAAGTCATCCTGTGCCGGCCGATAGCCGAAAGGAACAAGCGTCAGATCCATGGCTGCTTAGAGACCGCTCGCATACGCTTGGAAGTACAGTTTCGGTTCGGTAGCAGGCTCGCTAAGTCCATTCGTCAGTCTGACTGGGCCAGACTGACGCGGCTCTTGGAAGAACTAGGAGCGACATTGTGCTGTCGTACTGATCCGCGGTGATCTTCATTTCGCGTAGCGCCAGATCTGCGTCAGCATGAGGGAACCACACATTTGCAGGTACATCTATCCCATGCCGTTCGTGGGGCAGATGATGATTTGCCGCCAATGACCCCTGCGGTACCTCAACAACGCGATTACGAGTTCTGAAAAATGCACCCGCGTGCGCCGCACTGGTGCTTGACCAGGCCCAATTGATGAACCCATCTCGATGAACCACTAGTACGGCCTTTGTCGGAGTGTGGCCCAGCCAGCGTAAGATCGCTGCCGTGAGGGACACCCCATATCTGTCCGCGGCTTGACTCAATGCGTCAAGCTCGGTGGCCTCTCCTACCTGCTGTCGGAAGTCGTCGAGCGGCATGAGCAAGGTCGCAGCGAACGAGTCGGCCTGACCTTCAAGGTTGGTCTCGTCATCGGTCCACTCCAACATGTCGTCTGGCGTGCACTCAAATTGCGCGCGCTGCTCGCGGTGGAGTAGGTAATGACCGAGTTCATGCGCTTGTGTGAACCTAATACGGCCGGACGATTTAAGTCTGTCGTTGTACAGAAGCAACCATTTCTGTCGACTCTCATCCGGATACAACGCCCCCTCGAAATTCGCGATAGATGCCGCTTGGACATCCGTGATGGGATCGGGCCAGTGAAAGATGTTTGCTGCTTCTTTCGCAAGCTCGATGACATCGACGGGGAAGCGAGCGTGCCCGTGGGCTGCGGAGACCAGATTGAGCACATGGGTCAATCGATACGCTGCTTTCGACGGAGTCAGCTCGTCAACCATCAATCGTCGTTCCGGAAGGTCTCCAGGATTCTTCTTAGACGCTCTTTGTCGTCGGTGTCCAGCTGCCGATAGTTGCGGAAAAATGCTTCGTCCAGATGATGCTCTTCGGGCGCCGACACATCTTTGTCGATGAAGTAGCTTGCCGGCATTCCAAGTGCGCCTGCGAGAGCTGAAAGCTTCTCTGCCGAGGGACGTGGCGACTCGCGATTCTCAAGTTCCCAGAGATAGCTCTTACTCATGCCTGCGCGCTCGGAGAGAGCGTCTAGGGTCATCCTCTTCTCCTTGCGGAGAGCCCGAATTTTTTCACCTAGTGGAGTAGTCATGAAATGTTAAATTCACGTTAAGAGCAACGGTAGTACCACTATACCGAACAATAGGTTTGACAATAGCGAACTCTGTCGGCAGACTTTGTTGCGTTCGGTGGACCGAACAGGAAATGACGGGATGCACGAAGATCTGGCGCTCGTATGGTCAGAGTGCTAGGATGTTCAGGAATGTAAAAGGGCCTGGCACTGTGGCCAAGCCCTAGATATCGTGGTTCAAAGCTCTTTTACAACTAGATCTTGAGTCGACCTCAGAAATCGACTTGTTCACAAACAGAAAATCACACCCGCATACGTCCAGTCGGTGTGATCTCTGAGGGAACGACTGTCTCCCAACAGTTCGAGGATTGTAGGAATTCCTACCTCGCATTGTCAACAGCTCGCACCCTTTGAGTTGGTGGTTGGACGTCCTTGCCAACAGGACCTTCCGGCTATGTCTACGTCGACTGTTCCCCATCGGCCAGGCTACAAGCTCATCTTCAGGCCGTACATCACCCTGAAGAACGGTAAGAGGCTATACGCCTCCGCCGTGGGCAAGAAAGCTTGGCCGCTCTGGGTGCCCGAGTAAGTCGGGCCTTGACGGGGGCAGCTTCGGCTGCCCCCCTCAAGAACGCGGCGTCACTGCCTAGGATCCTCATTCGATAACTACTCATAGGAGCTTTACATGGCTACCAATCCGCCCAAGGGCGACGGACACCGCAACGGTGCGGTGCGCAATCGATCGCAAACAGTTACGCCGTCAGGCCACCCGGTGAAGCGCGACACAACAACTGGTCGCTTCATGGACGTCAAGGCCGACAAGAAGCCCTTCAAGGGCGTGCGGCGTGAACGGTGACATTAGCTAGATGAAAAGGGGCGCCTAAAAGGCGCCCCTTTTTTGCGTGGCCGAAGCGAACATGACGATTGCTGGTCAACCGCGCATGCTCTCGCGCGACTCATCGACTCATCGACTCATCGACTCGCAACTAGCGTGGGCGATAAGTCGGAGGCGACTTGAGCCAAGGCTTTCGTGCCACACCGCACGCAACGACAACGACGGATCGAACCGTCGCCTTCTGGAGGAGCATCTATGATTGATCGAATCCATAAACCGAAGAACATCGATCCCGGAGAAATGGAGATCTCTGCCAACGTTCAGAGCCTGCCCAATGTGCTCACTGACGAAGAGCTGCGATCGCTTGAAGAAGCGTTGGTACTAGCTCATCCCACACCAGGAGACGACGCAGCGTTCCGTGAGCACCTGCGGAAGAACGGAAAGGGCGGTGGTGACTCCTGACACAGCGCTCGACGCTTCCGACAGCGCGATCTAGGTACAGCAGAGGTACACCGCGCAGTTCTTTCGCACTGCACAAAACTACGCTAAGCTACTGATGTTGAACTACTTTTCCCTGCGCTAAGCTGCGCAAGACTGCGCGACTAAATCAATATCTTATTGATTTACAAGGCAACTTTTAATCCGCTGGTCGATGGTTCGAATCCATCACGGCCCACCATTTTCAAGCGTCAGGCGCTCGCCATTCAGGCGATGTCGCAATCCAGCAACTGCTGCAGCACTGCTTCGCCATAGCGCTCCAGCTTGGTACCGCCGATGCCGGGAATCTGGCCGAGTGCGTCGAGATCATCCGGCTCGGCTTCGGCGATCGCGCGCAGGGTGGCGTCGTGGAAGATCACGTAGGCCGGCACGTTCTGCTCGCGCGCGGTGGTGGCGCGCCATTCACGCAGGGCGTTGAAGCGCGCCAGTGGCTCTGGGGCGAGATCGATCAGTGGCGTGGCGGCAGTGCGTCCGCGGCCGCGCGGGGCCTTCGGCGCTTCCTTGCGAAAACTCAACTGGCGCTCGCCGCGCAGTACCGGCCCGGCGTTGGCGGTCAGGCACAGTGCGTTGTGGCGCTCGACGTCGGCCTCCAGCATGCCGCCGGCGACCAGTTGCCGGAACACGCCGCTCCACTGCTTCGCGTCGAGGTCGGCGCCGATTGCCCAGGTGCTGAGCTTGTGGTGACCGAAGCGCTGCACCTTCTCGGTATCGACGCCGCGCAGGATGTCGATGACGTGGCCGGCACCAAAGCGTTGGCCGCTGCGGTACACGCACGACAAGGCCTTGCGCGCGGCATCGGTGCCGTCCCAGCTTTCGGGCGGGTTGAGGCAGTTGTCGCAGTTGCCGCAGGCGCCGGCGTGGTCCTCGCCGAACCAGCCAAGCAGGGCCTGGCGGCGACACTGGGTGGATTCGCAGTAGCCGAGCAGGGCGTCGAGTTTGCGCAGCTCAAGTTGCTTGCGCTCCTCGCCGGCCTCGCCGAGGTTGATCAGCTGGCGCAGGTTGACCACGTCGCCGAGGCCGTAATTGAGCCATGCCTCGGCCGGTTGGCCGTCGCGGCCGGCGCGGCCGGTTTCCTGGTAGTAGCCCTCGATCGACTTGGGCAGGTCGACGTGGGCGACGAAGCGCACGTCGGGCTTGTCGATGCCCATGCCGAACGCGATTGTCGCAACCATCACCACGCCATCGGCCTGCAGGAAGCGGCGCTGGTTGGCGGCGCGTTCGGCTGCGGGCATGCCGGCGTGATAGGGCAGGGCGTCGATGCCGGCGGCCTGCAATTGCTCGGCGGTCTTGTCGACACGCTTGCGCGAGAACGCGTAGACGATGCCGCTGTCGCCGCGGTGGTCCTTGATGAAGTCGAGCAGGGCGCGCTGGCCGCTGCCGTCTTTCTGCACGACGCGGTAGCGGATGTTGGGACGATCGAAGGAGCTGACGAACTGGCGGGCGTCCTCCAGCGCCAGGCGCTCGGCGATCTCGCGCCGGGTCGGGGCGTCGGCGGTCGCGGTCAGGGCGATCCGCGGGATGTCGGGCCAGCGTTCGTGCAGGATCGTGAGCTGGCGGTATTCGGGACGGAAGTCGTGGCCCCACTGGGAGACGCAGTGGGCTTCGTCGATCGCGAACAGGGCGACGTTGGCGCGATCGAGCAGGTTGAGGCAGCGGCCGCTCAGCAGGCGCTCGGGGGCAACGTAGAGCAGGTCCAGCCGGCCTTCAAGCAGGTCGCGCTCGACTTCCGCGGCGGTGGCGGCGTCGAGGGTGGAATTGAGACAGGCGGCGCGCACGCCGAGCTGACGCAGGGCTTCGACCTGGTCCTGCATCAGTGCGATCAGGGGAGAGACGACCACCCCACAGCCATCGCGCAGCAGGGCCGGGAGCTGGTAGCACAGTGACTTGCCGCCGCCGGTGGGCATCAGGACGAGGGCGTCGCCGCCACTGGTTACGCAGTCGACGATATCGGCCTGTTCGCCGCGGAATTCCGGGTGGCCGAAGGTGGTACGAAGCAAGTCGAGTGCGGCGTTTTGCATGGGTTACAGGGTAGCAAGCGTGGGGCTGGGGGATGGTCGGGAAAGTCCGCTTCAGGTGGTAGGAGCGGAGAAGCAATGGCGGGGAGTGTGATTCTGTGCTTTCGGGGAAGCGCCGCCCTGTCCGGGCAGTGCTACTCGGTTCGGGCGGCCATCCCTGGCCGCACTCACCGCCGTGGGCCATCCATGGCCCACTCTCCGCAATACCCGAACAGGACGTCGCGTCGCGGTTTTTGGGCTGTGGCTTTATTGCCCGCTCGATGTTGGGTGGGATCGTCGGATGTCGGTGACCCCACTAAAGCGGGTCCCTTCGTTGTAGGAGCGACGTAAGTCGCGACGCTCTGAACCCACGGCTGTCGAGGAAATCGCGACTTACGTCGCTCCTACACGAGCTCTCCTCGCAGAAGTCGAGAAAAGTCGGGCGGCTCCCGCATCTACGGAAGAACTACTGGGCCATCAAAAAACCCCGGAGCGAAAGGCCCCGGGGTTCCTGAATCCACAACGCGTATGGAAAAACTACTGCAGCAGCGAGCGCAGCATCCAGGCGTACTTCTCATGGGTATGCAGACGCTGGGTCAGCATGTCGACGGTCGGGTCATCACCGGCGTCGTCGGCGGTCTTGAGGACCTTGCGCGCGGTACGGCAGACAGCCTCGTTGCCGACGGTGAGTTGGCGCACCATCTCCTTCCAGTCGGGAATGTCGGACAGGCCCGGCTCCTCCGGGATCGTCGACAGCTTGATGAACTCGGCATACGACCCCGGCGCGTTGAAACCCAAGGCACGGATGCGCTCGGCGATCTCGTCCAGCGCCGTCCACTGCTCGGTGTACTGGGCCTCGAACATCACGTGCAGCGCGTTGAACATCGGCCCGGTGACGTTCCAGTGGAAGTTGTGGGTCTTCAGGTAGAGCGTGTAGGCGTCGGCAAGGAAGTGCGACAGGCCGTCGGCGATCTTCTTGCGATCGGCGTTGCTGATCCCGATATCTATCGCCGGGGCCGTGGAGCCGGGCGCCGGTGACGCCGCCGGCTTGCGCGCCGAGGACTTGGCTGCGGTGGATTTGCTCTTGCCGGTCTTGGTGGTCTTGGCCATGCGTTTCTCCCTTTTTTCCTGTTGCAGCGACAATAGACGCCGCGATTTGCCGTGTGAAATGGTTTGTTTCTTCTGCCGTGATCAATGAATCCTATCGACGCCACTGCTAAGACCGCGTCACGACGCAAGCCGGCGCTGCCGCCCGCCTTGGGCCAGGCGCGCAGTGCGATCGACGACGCACTGAGCCGCGACCGCGGGCGCCTGCATGGCCTGTGGTCGCGCTGGCGCGGCCGGCCGGATGACGCCGCCGTGCAGGCCGCGTTCGAGCAGGCGCTGGGGAATTCGACCGCGCTGCGCCAAGCCCGCGCCACACGGTTGCCGTCGGCGCCGGTCGACCTGTCGTTGCCGATCGCGGCTGAAGCCGAGCGCATTGTCGCGTTGATCCGTGAACACCCGGTGGTGGTGATCGCCGGCGAAACCGGCTCCGGCAAGACCACCCAGATCCCCAAGCTGTGCCTGGCTGCCGGGCGCGGCGCCGCCGGCATGATCGGCTGCACCCAGCCGCGCCGGATCGCCGCGCGTGCGGTCGCCAAGCGCGTGGCCGAGGAGCTGCAGGTACCGCTGGGCGGCGCGGTCGGTTACCAGGTGCGGTTCAACGAGAAGGTCGGCGACGACACCGCGATCAAGTTCATGACCGACGGCATCCTGCTGGCCGAGATCCAGTCCGACCGCTGGCTGTCGCGCTACGACACGATCCTGATCGACGAGGCCCACGAGCGCAGCCTCAACATCGACTTCCTGCTCGGCTACCTCAAGCAGCTGTTGAAGAAGCGTAGCGACCTCAAGGTCATCGTGACCTCGGCGACGATCGATACCGCGCGCTTCGCCGAACATTTCGACG
>JBOHYC010000088.1:0-24527 GCA_050737755.1 Lysobacter sp. | reverse complement strand
CGAGTAGACGTCGGTCATGGTGGTGACCGGTTCGCCGCGGACCTGTTCCGGGGCGGCGTAGTGCAGGGTGAATGTGCGCACGCCGGTGCGGGTCTGCTCGGGCGCGGCGTCGTGGTCGAGCAGCTTGGCGATGCCGAAGTCGAGCAGCCGCACTTCGCCGGCCGGCGTCACCAGGATGTTGGACGGCTTGAGGTCGCGGTGCACGATCAGGTTGGCGTGCGCGTGGCTGACCGCGTCGCAGATCTGCTGGAACATCTGCAGCCGGGTTTCCAACGGGGTCTGGTGGTCACGACAGTAGTCGGTGATCGGCGCACCATCGACGTATTCCAGTGCGAGGTAGGGCAGCCCGTCGGAACTGATGCCGGCGTCGAGCAGGCGGGCGATGTGCGGGTGCGCGAGACGCGCCAGGATCTGGCGTTCACGGGTGAAGCGCAGTCGCAGGTTGGTGTCGGCCAGCCCCGGCCGCAGCAGTTTCAGTGCGACGCGTCGCTGGTACAGGCCGTCGGCGCGGGCCGCCAGCCAGACCTGGCCCATGCCGCCTTCGCCGAGCAGGTGTTCAAGCCGATAGGGGCCGATCTCCGCGCCGGGGAGCAGGCCACGGTTGGGGCTCATCACCGGTTCGGACAGGAAACTCTCGCGGCCTTCCTCCAGCGCGATCAGTTCTTCCAGGTCGCGCGCGGTGTCGGCGTCGTGACCGCGCAGTTCGCGCAGGCGTCGCGCGCGTGCGGCCGGCTCCAGCTCGAACAGTTCGTCGAGCAGCGGCGACAGCCGTTGCCAGCGTTCGGTATCCATGGCTCAGCGCAGCGGGTGGTCGATGGATGGCATCGCGGAATCCCCCTTGTCTCGGCCGCCTCTTCCGTGCCGGGCCGCAGCCGGCGCAGCGACCGGCTAGTCCTGCAGCGACGCCAGCAGGAACAGCCGCGCCTTCTGCCAGTCGCGCCGGATGCTGCGCTCGGAACGCTCCAGCAGCGCGGCGATCTCCAGTTCGGACAGGCCGGCGAAGTAGCGCAGCTCCACCACCTGTGCGAGCCGCTTGTCGACCGCCGCGAGTTTGGTCAGAGCGGTGTCTAGGCCGAGCATTTCCTCGTCGAGGCGCAACCCGCCTTCGAGGTCTTCGGGCAGGTCGGTGACGCGGTGCAGGTCGCCGCCGCGCTTCTGCGCGAGACGCTGGCGTGCGTAGTCGACCACCACCGAACGCATCGCCGAGGCGGCGTAGGCGAAGAAGTGGGCGCGGTCGTCGAACTTGGCTTCGCGCCGGCCGGCGAGCTTGAGGTAGGCCTCGTGCACCAGTGCGGTCGCATCCAGGGTCTGGCCGTGCTGGCCGGCCAACTGGCGCCGGGCCATCGTGTGCAGTTCCTGGTACAGCGTGGCGAGCACGCGATCGAGCGCGCCGCGATCACCCTCGCGGGCTGCATCCAGCAATTGGGTGATATCGCCGCTGTCGGCCATCCGTGTTCCCCGAAGCAATGGCCCGGACTATAGCGCGCTCATGTGTGACGCAACGCGCGTTTTTTGGCATCGAAGTTGCTAGCGCTGGCAACTCGCACACCACACGCTCGCGCGCTGGCCGATCACCGCCTGCTTCAATGCACGCCCGCAATGTGGGCACGGCAGGCCACCGCGTCCGTACACCGACAACTCCTGCTCGAAGTAGCCGGGTGCGCCGTCGGGACTGATGAAATCGCGCAGAGTGGTGCCGCCGCGGGTGATCGCGTGCGCGAGGATCCGTCGCACCGCGTCGGCCAGCCGCGCATAGCGATCGCGCGAGATCCGTCCGGCCGGTCGCAATGGCGAAATGCCGGCCGCGAACAGCGCCTCGGCGGCGTAGATGTTGCCGACGCCGACCACCACCGACTGGTCCATCAGGAAGTTCTTGACCGGTGCGCTGCGGCCGCGGCTCAGGGCGAACAGGCGGTTGCCGTCGAAGGCGTCCGACAGCGGTTCGGGACCGAGACCGGCAAGCAGCGGGTGGATCTCGCCGGGCGGCTGCCACAGCAGGCAGCCGAACCGTCGCGGGTCGTTGAAGCGCAGCACGCGGTCGCCTTCCAGCAGCAGGTCGACATGATCGTGCGCGCGCAGCGGGGTGTCGGCAGGCAGCACCCGCAGGCTGCCGGACATGCCGAGGTGCAGCAGCGCGCTACCGGCGCCGGTGTCGAGCAACAGGTACTTGGCGCGGCGCTGTACCGCGTCGATCCGCTGACCCGGCAGCAGCGTCTCGACCTCGCGCGCGATCGGCCAGCGCAGGTCGGCCCGCCGCAGCGTCGCGCCGATGACCTTGCGGCCGGTCAGGTGCGGGGCGAGGCCACGGCGGGTGGTTTCGACTTCGGGCAGCTCGGGCATTGGCAAAGCTTAGCGGTGCCGCCGGCGCCCGTACCGGTTGCGCGACGCCGCGGTCATCCCCATTTCAGCGGAGATGGCCTCCGCGCGTCTCCCCTGAACAGGTGCGTCGGCGGTTTTTCCATGCCCGGGCGGACGATCGCGCCGGATGGCATCATCATGGCCATTGGTGTCCGTGCCTGCGCGGGCCATGAACCACGACCCACGAAATACGTCCCCGGAGTTCCCGCTACATGCTTTCCTCCCTGCTCGATTTCCTCGCCGGCGGCGTGCTGCAGGCCGGCTTCGGCGCAATGGCCATCTACTTCCTGGTCGCCACCCAGCTCACCATCATGTCGGTGACGCTGTACCTGCACCGCAGCCAGGCGCATCGCGCGATCGATTTCCACCCGGTGCTGGCGCACTTCTTCCGCTTCTGGACCTGGCTGACCACCTCGATGATCACGCGCGAGTGGGCGGCGATCCACCGCAAGCACCACGCCAAGTGCGAGACCGAGGAAGACCCGCACAGCCCGCAGGTCAAGGGCATCGGCATGGTGTTCTGGCGTGGCGTGGAGCTGTACCGCGAGGCGCGCGCCGACCGCGAGTCGATCGAGAAGTACGGCAAGGGCTGCCCGGATGACTGGATCGAGCGCAATTTGTACTCGCGCTACCCGACGATGGGACCGGTGGTGCTGCTGTTCGTGAGCTTCGGTCTGTTCGGTTTCGCCGGCGTGGCGATGTGGGCGCTGCAGATGGCGTGGATCCCGTTCTGGGCCGCCGGCGTGGTCAACGGGCTGGGTCACTGGTGGGGTTACCGCAACTTCGAGACCACCGACACCGCGACCAACCTGACGCCATGGGCGTTCTGGATCGGCGGCGAAGAGCTGCACAACAACCACCACGCGTTCCCGAGTTCGGCCAAGTTCGCGCTGCGCAGGTTCGAGTTCGACATCGGCTGGAGCGTGATCAAGCTGCTGCAGGCGGTGAAGCTGGCGAAGGTGCTGCGCGTCGCGCCGTCGCTGGATGTGCGCCCGAACATCGCGATGCCCGACGGCGAGACCTTGAAGGCGCTGCTGGCAATCCGCTTCCAGGCGATGACCGACTACTACCGCAAGGTCACCCTGCCGACGCTGCGCGCAAGCGACGACAAGCTGCCGCGCAAGCTGCGAAAGGCGCTGGCCGACGGCGGGCGCTGGCTCGACGATGCCAAGCGCGAGCGCCTGCAGGCGTGGCTGGACGAGCGGCCGAAGATGGCGACGCTGGCCGAGTACCGCCAGCGCCTGCAACAGGTGCTCGACGACCGCTCGCACGACGCCCAGACCACGCTGAAGAAACTGCACGCGTGGTGCGCCGAGGCCGAGGCCAGCGGCATCCACTCGCTGCAGCAGTTCTCGGCGCGGATGAAGGGTTACGCGCTGGTGCCGGCGCGGGTCTGACCGCACGCGTGACTGCCGCATGACCGCAATGGCCGCCAACGAGAAACCCGCGTCCGAAAGCGCGGGTTTTTCGTGCATGGCTCTCGCGTTGGCGTCGGTGGTGTTGACGATCCCGCTGGCCACTTCCGCGCAGGTGCAGCGCACGGGCGACTACCTGCAACGCATGGACACCGACGCCGACGGCCGCGTTTCGCTGGTCGAGTACCAGCACTGGATGGGTTACGCGTTCGAGCGGATGGATCGCGATGGCGACGGCGTGCTGGTGCCGGCCGAGTTGCCCGGCGGCCGGGGCCGTACGGTCCATCTGGCCGACCATCGCGAAGCGCTTGCGGCGGCGTTCCGGCGGCAGGATGCCAACGGCGATGGCGTGCTCGACGCCCGCGAGTTGGCCGCGCCACCGCAATAGTGTGATCGGCCGCGCTGCGCGTGGTCAGCGCGTGCCGGTTTCAACCCCGGCCAACTGCTCGCTGATCGCCACTGCCTGCGCCCGCAACTCCGGGATCGCCGTGGCTTCCCAGTCGTGTCCGATGCGGGCGCTGCCGATGCTCAGCAGGCGCGGCTGAACGGTGCCGTCGGCGGCCACCAGCGCGCCGGCATCGTCCACCATCAGGCCCAGCTCGTGCGGGTGCGGCGCGACCATCCCGCGCACGGCCAAAGCCGTCATCAACGGGCTGCGCATGTACTGCAGCCGGGTCTCGATGCCCACGCATGCGATCACCCGCTGCACCTGCAGGTGTTCCGTCGTAGTGGTGCCGCGTGGCCGCCACGTCACGTGGAAACCTTCGGGATCGCTGTCGATCGACTCCACCCGGCCGGCGTGCACGGTCAGTTGCCCCGACGCGCGCATCGCATCGATCCGGGTGGCGACTTCGGGCGCGATGCGGTGGCGGTGGATGTCCCAATGACGCTGGGCGTGCCGCAGGAAGCGGCGTTGCCCCGCATCGTCCAGGCTCCGCCACAGTCGTTGGCCGTGCGGTCGCAGTCCGTCCATCGTCCACTGCCAGGGCTTGCCGTCGCGCATGTCGGACCGTGCTCGCGTGCGGATGGCGTGCAGCCGTTCGCGCACGCCGAGCGCCAGCAGTTCGTCGACCTCGGCGGGCGCGCCACGGCCGGCGGCGTGCGCCAGCGGCATCAGGCCATGGCGGGACAGCACGGTGATCCGGCCACTGTGTCCATGACCGGCCAGGCTGACCACGGCGTCGGCCATGCTCAGGCCGGCGCCGATGATGCAGATGTCGGCGTCGGGCGGGATCGTCGCGATCGCCTCGTAGTCCCAGGCGTTGTCGATTGCCGTCGCATTGGTGCACGAGCGTGTCGCCGCCAGCGACCGCGGGAAGTTGCCGGTCGCCATGACGACGGAACCGGCCGGCAGTGTCTGCCCGGTAGCAAGCCGGATCGAGTACGGTCCGGAGCCGGTGATGTCGACGGCATCCTCGTGTACATGCACCGACTCGAGTGTCGCGAGTCCGGCCAGCGTGGCGCGCAGGTAGCCGCCGTATTCCAGCCGCGGCACGTAGCGCCGGGCGACATCATCGCCTTCGGTTACCGGTGTCGTCGATGAAGACTGCAGATGGCGCACGAAGTGATCGGGATCGTCGCCGAACGCACTCATTCCGCCCGCCGGCACGTTGAGCAGGTGCGCCGGATCGCGGGTGGAGTAGGCCGCGCCTTCGCCCAGCAGCGGACGCGGCTCGATGATGCACAGGCGGGCGCGTCCGCCGCTGGCGCGCAGCAGGTGGATCGCCGCGAGTACACCGGCCGCGCCGCCACCGATGATGGCGACGTCGAACATATCCGCAGTTGCGGTGGAGCTGGAGTCTGGCAAGCGCAACGGGGCTCCCTCGACCCGCCGGCCTGGACGGGGTCACGTAAACGATGCGCGATGGTAATGGACGGCTTTGCCGGTCCGGTTATCTGGAAGTTAAGACGCCCAAAAAGACAACGCCGGCACATGGCCGGCGTTGTCCTGCTGCATCGACGTGGGTATGGCGGTTACTGGGTGATGTCGGCCTTGTAGGTCTCGCGCAGGAACAGCGAGCCGATCACGAACGTCATCAGCGCGATCACGATCGGGTACCACAGGCCGTAGTAGATGTTGCCGGTGGCTGCGACCAGTGCGAACGAGATGGTCGGCAGGAAACCGCCGAACCAGCCGTTGCCGATGTGGTACGGAAGCGACATCGAGGTGTAGCGGATCCGGGTCGGGAACAACTCGACCAGCCACGCTGCGATCGGCCCATAGACCATGGTCACGTAGATCACCAGCAGCGCCAGGATCGCCAGCACCATCGGCTTGTTGATCCGCGCCGGGTCGGCCTTCTCCGGATAGCCGGCGGTGGCGAGAGTCGGCTTCAGCGCGCCGTTGAAGGTGGCCGACTGCGCCGCCGCTTCATCCTTCGCCAGGCCGGTGGCCTCGTAGCTGGACACCTCGGTGTCGCCAATCATCACCGTGGCGACGGTGCCCGCCGGGGCGTCCTGCACGTCATACGGAACACCGGCCTTGGCCAGTGCCGCGGTGGCGATGTCGCAGGAGCTGGTGAACTTCTTCTTGCCGACCGGATCGAACTGGAAGTTGCAGGTGTCCGGGTCGGCGATCACCACCGCCGGGTAGCTCGCACTTGCTTCCTCGATGCCCGGGTTGGCGTAGTGGGTCAGCGCCTGGAACAGCGGGATGTAGGTCAGCGCGGCGACCAGGCAACCGGCCATGACGATCTTCTTGCGGCCGATGCGGTCACTGAGCCAGCCGAAGAACACGAAGAACGGCGTGCCGATCACCAGTGCGCCGCCGATCAGCAGCCAGGTGGTAGTCGGGTCGACCTTCAGCGACTGGGTCAGGAAGTACATCGCGTAGAACTGTCCCGTGTACCAGACCACCGCCTGGCCGGCGGTGGCACCCAGCAGCGCCAGCAGCACGATGCGGCCGTTCTTCGAGAAGAAGCTCTCGGTGATCGGCGCCTTCGACAACTTGCCCTGGTCCTTCATCTCCTGGAACAGCGGCGACTCGCTCAGCTGCATGCGGATCCACACCGATACGCCCAGCAGCACGATTGACAGCAGGAACGGCAGGCGCCAGCCCCAGTCGTTGAACGCCTCGACCCCGAGTACTTCGCGCACGCCAAGGATCACCACCAGCGACAGCAGCAGGCCGATCGTCGCGGTGGTCTGGATGAAGCTGGTGTACAAGCCTCGCTTGCCGTTGGGCGCGTGCTCTGCGACGTAGGTCGCCGCGCCGCCGTACTCGCCGCCGAGCGCGAGGCCCTGCAACATCCGCAACACGATCAGGATGATCGGCGCGGCGATGCCGATGCTGTCGTAACTGGGCAGCATGCCGACCAGGAACGTCGACAGGCCCATGATCACGATCGTGACCAGGAACGTGTACTTGCGCCCGATCATGTCGCCGATGCGCCCAAATACGATTGCGCCGAACGGCCGCACCGCGAAGCCGGCGGCGAACGCCAGCAGGGCGAAGATGAAGCCGGTGGTCTCGTTGACGCCGCTGAAGAACTGCGCGGCGATGATCGCCGCCAGCGAGCCGTACAGATAGAAGTCGTACCACTCGAACACGGTGCCCAGGCTCGACGCGAAGATGACCTTCTTGTGGCTCTGGGTGAGCGGGGCCGGCGTGGCGCCGGCGGTTGCGTTGACACTGGACATGAGGTGATTCCCCTTCGCTAGAAGCTATATTTGACGGTGGTGTGCAGGCGGCTCAGGTCGCCCTCGCGATCGTCTTCGAGGAAGCGCTGGCCGAAGCTCAGTTCCGCGCCGATGTCGAGCTTGGAGAACGGCGAGTAGATGAGGTTGGCGCGCAGTGAATGCGCACGCTCGGTCACGCCCTGGCCCAGCAGGCCGACGTCGTTGTCGAAGTGCGCAGCCGAATACATCAGGTTGCCGCGCAGCTTCGGGTTCAGCACGTGGCGCCAGGCGACGTATCCGCCGTAACCATCCAGCGCTTCGAGGTCGCCGTCGACGTCCTGCACCACATCGGTGCCCATGCCGAACGCGAGGTAGCGTCCGATCCCGCTGCCACCGTTGATCGCGTAACGGATGTCGTCGTTGGCGCCGAGGTTGAACTTGCCCGACGCACTGAGCGCGCCGCCGGTCGCGGTCTCCTCGCCCGCCTTGAACTGGCGCAGCAGGCCGGCGACGGTGAAGTGGCCCCAATCGCCCTTGGTGATCCAGCGCGCTGTGGCGTCGGGGGCGATGTTGTCGCCGCTGTTGAAGCGCGGGCCGCCGGACAGGTACGGCGTGACGGTGGTCTGCGGGTTCTCCAGCGAGAACGACCACGGGCCGCTGGTGTAGCGCAACTGGGCCTGGCGCACGAAGATCACGCCGTCGGTCGGGCCGACGAAGTCGACCGAGTCCGGCAGCGCGGCGGTGTCCTGGAAGTTCGACCAGGTCTGGCCGGCCAGCCAGTTGTTCCAACTCACGTAGGCGTGGCGCAGCGAGACGCCGTAGGTGTTGGTCGAGGTCTCGTTGCCGAGCAGCGAATTGCTGCCGCCGCCGTACATGTCGGCCTCGATGTAGGCCTTGACCTTGTCGCCGCCGTCGGTGACGTGGTCGGCAGCCAGCCAGAAGCGCGAGAACTGCGCGTGCACGTCGGTGTAGGCGTCGCCGCCCTCGGCGTTGTCGTCGCCGACCGGGATCGTGCTGGGGACGTAGAACAGCCGGCCGGCGGAGCCATCGGCAATGCGGCCATCACTGGTGTTGGTGGCCATCGCGTCGAGCTTGATGAAGCCGCCGAAGCTGAAGGCGGTGCCGGGGGCGGCCGATGGCGTGATGGTGGAGGCCTGGATCGCCTTGCCATCGGCGATGGCCGGCGCAGGTGCGGTGGCGGGTGGCGGCGCGGTGGTGATGGCGGACGACTGCTGTTGCGACACCAGTTGCTGGACCATCTTCTCCAGTTCGGCCACCCGGGCCTCCAGTTCGGCCTCCTTGGCGGTCTGGGCAAAGGCGAGGCCGGGCAGGGCGAGCGCGACCAGCAGCGCCGCGGTGAGCGGTCGCCTGCGGATCGCGGCGGCGCGCGGCGGTGGATTGTGGCTGGACATGTGGCGGTTGGACACGTTCCCCTCCCATGGATTGCCGTGTCGGACGCACGGTCCGCTGGAGCCTGCAGCGGCATCGCACTGCACAACCATTCGCCATTGGTCGTAGACGGGCCGGTTTTCGCGGCCGTGTTCGACCAAGGTCTAAGACGTGCGGTCATGGGCGGCGACGCGGGATGTTGCACACTGGATGACCCGGTCGTCGTCGAGTGGCCGGTGACCTGCCAATGCCATCGGAGTGCGCCATGACCGAGTCCGTCAACCAATCCGCCACCGTGTATCCGGTCAAGCCGGAGTTCGCCGCCGACACCCGGATCACCCGCGACGACTACCAGCGCCTGTACGCGCAATCGCTGGAACAGCCCGACGCGTTCTGGGGCAAGGTCGCCGAGCGGCTGGACTGGATGAAGGCGCCGACCCGGATCAAGGACACCAGCTTCGACCTGGAGGACTTCCGCATCCGCTGGTACGCCGACGGCGAGCTCAACGTCAGCGTGAACTGCCTCGACCGCCATCTCGCGACCCGTGGCGACAAGACCGCGCTGGTCTTCGAACCCGACAGCCCCGATACCCCGGCCGAGAACATCACCTATCGCCAATTGCACGAGCGCGTCTGCAAGCTCGCCAACGCGCTGCGTTCGCTCGGCATCGGCAAGGGCGACCGGGTCACCATCTACCTGCCGATGATCCCCGAGGCCGCGGTCGCGATGCTCGCCTGCGCGCGCATCGGCGCGGTGCACATGGTGGTGTTCGGCGGCTTCGCGCCCAACTCGATCGCCGACCGCGTGGCCGACAGCGGCAGCAAGCTGATCATCACCGCCGACGAGGGCTTGCGCGCCGGCAAGAAGGTCGCGCTCAAGGCCAATGTCGATGCCGCATTGAAGCTGCCCGGCACCAATAGCGTCGAGACCGTGCTGGTGGTGCGCCACACCCGCGCCGCGGTCGACATGCAGATGCCGCGCGACCGCTGGTATGACGCGGTGGTCCACGACCAGCCGGTCGAGTGCGAGCCCGAGCGCATGAACGCCGAGGACCCGCTGTTCATCCTCTACACCTCCGGCAGCACCGGCAAGCCGAAGGGCGTGCTGCACACCACCGGCGGCTACCTGGTGTATGTCAGCTACACCCACGAGGCGGTGTTCGATATCCGCGAGGACGACGTCTACTGGTGCACCGCCGACGTCGGCTGGGTCACCGGCCACAGCTACACCGTCTACGGGCCACTGGCCAACGGCGCCACCGCGGTGGTGTTCGAAGGCGTGCCGACCTTCCCGGATGCGTCGCGTTTCTGGCAGGTCATCGACAAGCACCAGGTCACGATCTTCTACACCGCGCCGACCGCGATCCGCGCGCTGATGCGCGAGGGCGAGACGCCGGTCAAGGCGACCTCGCGGCAGTCGCTGCGCTTGCTCGGCAGCGTCGGCGAGCCGATCAATCCGGAAGCCTGGCGCTGGTACTACGAGGTGGTCGGCGACAGCCGCTGCCCGATCGTCGACACCTGGTGGCAGACCGAGAACGGCGGCATCCTGATTTCCGCCCTGCCCGGCGCGATCGACCTCAAGCCCGGTTCGGCGAGCCGGCCGTTCTTCGGTATCCAGCCGGCGATCGTCGACACCAACGGCACTCCGATCGAAGGCGAGGGCGAGGGCAATCTGGTGATCCTCGATTCGTGGCCCGGCCAGATGCGCACGGTCTACGGCGACCACCAGCGCTTCATCGACACCTACTTCAAAACCTACCCGGGCACCTACTTCACCGGTGACGGCTGTCGCCGCGACGCCGACGGCTACTACTGGATCACCGGCCGGGTCGACGACGTGATCAACGTGTCCGGCCACCGCATCGGTACCGCCGAAGTCGAGAGCGCGCTGGTGTCGCACGACAAGGTCGCCGAAGCGGCGGTGGTCGGTTTCCCGCACGACATCAAAGGCCAGGGCATCTACGCCTACGTGACGCTGATCGCCGGCGAGCAGCCCAGTGACGAGTTGCGCGCCGAGCTGGTCAAGCACGTGCGCGCCGAGATCGGCCCGATCGCTGCGCCGGATCACCTGCAATGGGCGCCGGGCCTGCCGAAGACCCGCTCGGGCAAGATCATGCGGCGGATCCTGCGCAAGATCGCCGAGAACGCGCCGGACCAGCTCGGCGACACCAGCACGCTGGCCGATCCTTCCGTGGTCGACTCGCTGGTGCAGGAACGCCGCGTGCCCTGACGCGCCCCGCATGCCGACCCTGCTTATCGCCGACGACCACCCGCTGTTCCGCGAAGCACTGCGTGGCGTGGTCGCGCGGGTGATGCCGCACGCCCGACTGCACGAGGCCGACAGCGTCGATGCGCTGTACGCGCTGGTCGAGGCCGAGCCCGATGCCGACCTGCTGCTGCTCGACCTCAACATGCCCGGCGCGCAGGGCTTCAGCTCGCTGGTACATCTTCGCGCGCTGCACCCGCAGTTGCCGATCGTGGTGGTCTCGGCGCGCGAGGAGCCGGCGGTGATGCGCCGCGCGCTGGACCACGGCGCGGTCGGCTTCATCCCCAAGTCGGCCGATGTGGCGACGCTCGGCGAGGCGATCGGCAGCGTGCTCGACGGTGACCAGTGGGCGCCTGCCGCTGCGTTCAATGCCCCGGCCGCGCAGCCCGAGGAACACGATGCGGCGCGACGCCTGCGCGACCTCACCCCGCAGCAGTTCCGGGTGCTGCAGATGCTTGGTTCGGGCCTGCTCAACAAACAGATCGGTTACGAACTCAACGTCTCCGAAGCGACCGTCAAGGCGCATGTCACCGCGATCCTGCGCAAACTCGGCGCCGGCAACCGCACCCAGGCCGTGCTGATCGCCGGGCGGCTGGCGCTCGACCCGGGCAACATCACGTTGCCGCCGGAAGAATCGGAGTAGCGCTTCCCGACGCGGCTAGCGCTGCGCCGCCAGGAACGCCCGCAATGACGCTGGCTTGACCGGCTTGGTCAGCACCAGGCAACGGTGCGCGCGCGCGGCGTGCTTGAGCGCGTCGCTGCCGTCGCCGGTCAGCAGTGCCGCCGGCAGGTCCGGCCCCAGCCGTTCGCGCAGCAGGTCGATGATGCCGAGGCCGTCGAGGCGGTCGTGCAGGTGGTAGTCGACCAATGCGACGTCGGGTGTCTCGCCGGGTGCCAGCGCGTCGAGCAGCGCAATCGCCTCGTCGGCGGTGGCGGCGACCAGGGTGACCGCCTTCCAGCGCGTCAACAGCGCGCGCATGCCGTCGAGGATCTCGCGGTCGTTGTCGATGCACAGCACCCGCAGGCCGGCGAGCGAATCGGCGAAACGCGGCTCCGGCGCCGGGGCCGTGTCGGCCTCGGGAAACAACGCGCGACCGAACGGCACGGTGATCGCGAACACGCTGCCGACACCGATCCGCGAACGTACCCCCAGCGGATGGTCGAGGGTGCGGGCGATGCGCTGGCAGATCGACAGGCCGAGACCGAGCCCGCGCTCGCCGCGGCCGGGATGTTCGAAGCGCCGGAACTCCTCGAAGATCTGCCCGAGGTGATGTGGCGGGATCCCGGGACCGGTATCCCAGACCTGCAGCTCGACCGCGCCCTCGCGTACGCGCGCGGCGATCAGCGCGCCGCCGTCGCGGGTGTAGCGCAGCGCGTTGGCGAGGAAGTTCTGCAGCGCGCGGCGCAGCAGCCGGCGGTCGCTGCGCACCACCAGTGGCGCCGCTGGCGTGCGCACTCGCAGTTGCAGGCCGCGGCTGGCGGCGATCGGCGCGTGCTGCGCGGCGAGTTCGCGCAGCAGCGGATTGACGTCGAAGTCGACGACCTCCGGCCGCAACGCGCCGGCGTCGAGCCGGGAAACGTCGAGCAGGCCGTCGAGCAGATCCTCGGCGGTGCGCAGCGAGGTGTCGACGCGCTCGGCCAGCCGGGTCTGTTCGCCGGGCTCCTCGCTTTCGCGCAGTGCTGAAGTGAACAGTCGCGCGGCGTTGAGCGGCTGCAGCAGGTCGTGGCTGACCGCGGCGAGGAAGCGGGTCTTGGACTGCTGCGCCTCTTCCGCCTCGCGCGTGCGCTGCTCCACGCGCTGTTCAAGCGTTTCGTTGGATTCGCGCAAGGCCTGCTCGGCGCGCTTGTACTCGGTGATGTCGCTGTAGCTGGTGACGTAGCCGCCACCGTCGAGCGGTCGGCCGCGCATCTCGATCACCTGGCCGCTGGAGCGCACCCGCTCGAACACGTGCGGGATGCCGGCGCCAAGGTGGTCGATCCGGCGCTGCACCTGCGCGTCGATGTCGCCTTCGCCCATCTCACCGCGCTCGGCGTTCCAGCGCAGCAGGTCGGCGACCGGGCGGCCGACGTAGAGCATGCCGTCGGGATACTCGAACAGTTCCTGGTAGCGCCGGTTCCACGCCACCAGCCGCATCCCCGCGTCGACCACGCTGACGCCCTGGCTGATGTTTTCCAGCGTGGTCGCCAGCACCTGGCGGTTGAAACGCAGCTCCTGGTTGGCCTCGTCGAGCAGTGCGACCACCTCGCCCAGTTCCATGCCCGAACCGCGCAGCGCAGTGGTCAGGGTCAGGCGCGCGGAAGCGGCGCCGATCGCGGCCGACAGCAGGCGTTCGGTGAACTGGGCGAGCGCGCGGTCGGCCGGCTGCTCGGGCTGCCACTCGTGGCCCTGCTGGCGCGCGTAGTCCTCGAACGCACGGCGTGCGTGGCGCTCGCCGACGATGCGTTCGGCCAATGCCAGCAACTCGCCGCCGCGCACGCTCCCGGCCCAGCCGCCGGGACCGAGCGGTGGCCGTTTCGCATAGGGATCGAGGAACGGTGCGGCGCGCAACTGCTCGTGCAGGCGTGGACGCTTGCGCGCGGAGACGTAGACGAACGCCCCGACGTTGAACAGCAGCGACCAGAACACGCCGTGGGTCAGCGGATCCCAGCCGATCAGCCCGAACAGCTGTCGTGGACGCAACCACGAGGCGCCGAGCAACCCGCGTTCGACCCACTCGGTGTCGAACCAGCCGGCACTGGCCAGCGTCGGCAGAAGCAGCGTGTAGGCCCACATCACCGCCCCGGCCGCGAGCCCGGACAGCGCCCCGGCGCGGCTCGCGCCGCGCCAGTACAACCCGCCGATCAGCGCCGGCGCGAACTGCGCGACCGCGGCGAACGCCAGCAGGCCGTGGTCGGCAAGGCTGCCACCGACCGATCCACGCGCGTAGGCGTAGGCCATCAGCGCCAGCGCGAGGATGGTCGCGCGGCGCACCCACAGCACCTGCCGGTCGATGCCGGGCTCGGTCTGGCGCAGCGCCCCGGTGCGCAGCAGCACCGGCATGATCAGGTCGTTGCTGACCATCGTGGCCAGCGCCACGCTGGTCACGATCACCATGCCGGTCGCCGCCGAGAAGCCGCCGATGTAGACCATCAGCGCCAGCGCGCCCTGGTCCAGCGCCAGTGGCAGCGCCAGCACGTAGGTGTCCGGCGACACGCCGGTGCCATCCAGCACCGCTGCGCCGGCAAGCGCAATCGGCACCACCATCAGGCTGATCAGCACCAGGTAGCCACCGAAGAACCAGCGCGCCACGCGCAGGTCGGCGACGTTCTGGCATTCGACCACCGCGACGTGGAACTGCCGCGGCAGGCACACCAGCGCGGTGAACGCGAGCAGGGTCTGGGCGACGAAACCGACCGGCATGCCCGGCCGGGTGACCTCGTCGGCGGCCTGCACGACGCGATCGCCGAAACCGCCGACGCCGGGCAGGTGCATCAGCGCGAAGACTCCGATCGCGACGAACGCGACCAGCTTGACCAGCGACTCCAGCGCAACCGCCAGCACCATGCCGTGGTGGTGCTCGGTGGCGTCGATCCGGCGGGTGCCGAACAGGATCGAGAACACCGCCAGCAGCAGCGCGGTGTACAGCGCCGGATCGGCCAGCACGCTGCCTTTGGCGGGCACCCCGGCGAGTACTTGGATGCTGTCGGCAACCGCCTTGAACTGCAGCGCGACGTACGGGATCGCCGCGACCAGCGCCAGCAGCGCGACCAGCGCCGCCAGACCCGGCGCGCGGCCGTAGCGCGAGGACAGGAAGTCGGCGATCGAGGTGATGCGTTGCTCGTCGGAGACCAGTACCAGCCGTTCCAGCAGCCGCCAGCCGAACAGCAACAGCAGCAGCGGCCCGAGGTAGATCGGCAGGAACCCGAGCCCGGTCCGCGCCGCGGTGCCGACGGCGCCGTAGAACGTCCACGACGAGCAGTACACCGCCAGCGCCAGCGAGTACACCGCCGGTCGCAGCCAGCGATGTTTCGGCATCGCCTCGCGGCGGTCGCCGTAATGGGCGACCAGGAACAGCATGCCGACGTAGCCGACCGACACCAGCAGCAGTATCCAGCCCGGAATCATCAGCGCGTGGCTCCGTACTCAGTCAATCACGGTGAGTCGTTCGTCGCGTGGCAGCGCCGTGGTCAGCCAGTCGAGCCCCGCCCCGCGCATGCCGCTGCCGGCGACCTGTCCGCTGCGCGCGGTGGCGTCGCAGGGGCCGGCGCGGGCCGCCGGTGACATCAGTCCGTGCAGCGCGATCTGCGCCGGCACGTCGCCCATGCGGTGCGCCTCGGCGTGGACGGCCTGCCACTGGGCGGCCGCGGTTTCGTGTTCGCCCGCCGACAGTTTCAGCAGGATCCCGACCACGTCCAGCCGCTGGCGCTGGTCCCAGGTGCCGGCTGGCAACAACCGCCCGGCCTCGCTGGCACGGCCCGCCGCGCGCGACCAGTCGCCCTGCGCGGCCCGGGTCTCCGCCAGGCCGAGCGCCGCGTTGGCCTGCAGCCACTGGTAGCCGGTGCCGTCCAGTGCCTCGCGCGTGTCCAGGTACAGCTGCGCCGCGCGGTCATGCTGGCCGCTTCGATCCATCAGGTAGGCCAGCACCAGCGCCGTGCTCCAGCGGTCCGGGGATTGCGGCATCGCCTGCAGGCGTTCGTCCAGGTCCTTCACACGGGTGCGGGCGGACGCCGTGTCGCCAGCCAGCAAGTCGGCATTGGTCCCCAGCAACTGCGCCTGCACGTGGAACATCGGGACGTCGATCCGGCCGCAGCGGTCGAGCTCGGCCCGCGCCTGCGGCAGTTGTCCCTGCAGCAGCAGCAGTTCGCCGCGGGCGCACGCCAGCCGCGCCTGTGTGGTGGCGGACAGCGGTGGCCGGCCTTCGTGGTCGAGTTGCCGGGCTGTCTGGCCGAGCGCGCCGAGCGCGCCGGGGAAATCGCCTTCCACGGTGAGGATGAACGCTTCGAACTGGTCGACCCACGCGGCTTCGTCAGCACTCAGCCCGCTCCCGCGCAGGCGTCGTATGCGCGTTCGTGCCTGGCCGAAATCGCCGACCAGCAGGTCTTCGTTGAGCAGGTCCAGGTCCAAGCCGCGCTGACCGACCGCATCGCCCGCGTCCTCGGCCGTCGCACGCGCCTGTTCCAGCCGGGCGCGGTACGTTGCCAGGTCGCCGGCGCGGTAATGCTGGAACGCCGACCGACGCAGCAACATGATTTCCAGGCTGCGAAAGCCCCCGGCGTGCGCACGGGCCAGCAGGGTGTCGAACGGGCCGGTGTTGCCACCGGGCGCGCCTGACAGCTCGGCGGAGACTTTGACGTACAGCGCATCGAGATCCGCACCTGCCTCTTCGAAAAGCCGCGCGGCTTGCTCGAACCGGGCGGGATTGGCCTGGTCGCCGTACTGGATGGCGTCGACCTGCGCGCGCAGGTGCAACGCGCTGGCCAACTCGCGTTTCCAGCCGTCGCCGGCAGCGCGGGCCAGTTCCGCGGCCTTGTCGGTGTGTTCGCGCACACCGGCGCCGTCGCTTTGCGAGAACGCGATCTCGGCCCGGATCAGCCGCCAGCGGATCCGCACCGTTACCGGTTGCGCTTGCCAGTCCACGGCTGACAGCGTCATCAGCGCCGACTCCGGATTGCCGGAGCGGAACTGGTACCAGGCCTGGTCGAGCCGTAGCGAAATCTTCTGCGGGTAATCGGCGGACAGCGCGTTGAAGGCTTCCGTGGCCTCGACATAACGCTGCGGATCGATTGTCAGCGCCGCGGCATCGAGCATCCGGCCGGCCTCGGGAGGCAGCGGCGACAGGTGCGTGCGCGCCGCCTGCATGTGGGTGATCGCGGGCCGCGCCTGGCCGAGGCGGGACAGGGTCATCGCCAGTTGCAGCTGCGCCAGGCCGAACCCGGGCCGCCGCTCGACGACTTCGCCGAGTTGTCTGGCGCTGGCAGCGAGGTCGCGACGGGTGTAGGCGGCGTAGGCCGACGCGTAGGCACGCGCGGTTCCCGCGTCGATCGACAGTTCTGGCCATGGTGCGCCGCGGTGCGCCGGCAGCAGCGCGTCCATCACCTGCGCCGACAGCGCGTCGACCAGCCGGGGCACGGCGTCGGCGGTGCCGCGCTTTTCGAGCTGGCGCGGGCCATCGGGGCCGTCAAAGCGGGCCCGTACGAAATATTCGTCCGGCTTGCCTGCCGATCTTCCGGAGGTCAGCAACACCACCGAGGGGGTCAGTGTCGCTGCATCCGCCGCCAGGTGGGCCTCGGTCAACACGACCACGTCAGGCAGCGACGTCAGCTTGAATTCCAGCCACGCGTGGAGCAGCCCGGTGGGCCAGCCGGCGTCAGGGGCGACCGGTTCGCCGACATCCACCAGCGCGATCGCCACGGGTTGCGCGGTCGCGACGGAGTGCAAGCCCCGCGACGGCGCGACGACCGTGAACGCGATCGCGGCCATGACCGCCGCCGTCGCGAGTGCCGCGGCCAGCCATGTCCGTCGGCGAGGGCGTGGGGGCGTGGCCGAGTCCCGCGACTCCGGGGGCGCCGGATCGAAAACCGGCGCGGTCGGTACTTCAGGTGGCTCCGATGCGGCCGACGCGACCGCGGTTGCGGATCGCGATTCGGCATCCGATGGCATCGGCCGGCTTGCGGCGACTTCCCTGGGCGCGGGCACAGCCACGACCGCGGTGGGCGGTTCGAATACGTAGCCGCTCCCGGCCACGGTGCGCACCCAGCCTCTACGTTCCGGTCCGAGCGCCTTGCGCAACACCCAGATGCTCTGCGAGAGATTGGCGTCCTCGACGACCACGGACGGCCAGACCCGGTCGAACAGCGTCGAGCGTGCGTGCAGCACGTGCGGCTCGGCCAGGAATACCAGCAGCAGGTCGAACACCCGTTGCGTCAGTTCGACCGTCTGCCCGGCATGCACCAGTTGGCGGAAGCGCAGGTCGACCTGCAGGTCGGCTACCTGCAGGCGGGTGGTGTCGGCCGGCCAGGGCCGGCCGCTCGGTTCGATCACTGGACTCGCCCCCGGGGCAAATGGCGCCAGCACCGCAAAACACGGAACCGGGACGGCCATACAAAAAAATGAACTGGGAACTGCGGCCCGGAATCCCGGGCCAGAACCTATCTGCAGCGGCGTTTGAGAACTATTTGAGATCGAATTTAGCACCCCGCATAGGTCGTGACCCACCCCTGTCATCTAAATCTGCGTGGTACTCCCCGGCGCCCATCAGGACGACAGGTGGCGGGAGGACACGGGCTCGCACTCACGGCGGCAGGGAATGCCGGACGGCGAGGCCACGGTCGTGGAGGCCACGAAGGACTCGCTTCCACGACCTCCCTTTTCCGGATTCGCCGGAAGCGCCGGGATGGCGCTTCAGGTACCACAGGGGGATGAATCCGGGCCTTCAGACAACGATCCACCACATGGTTCATGACCAGGGGTAATCCAGATGTCCACAGGTTCCAATCATCACCGCATGCGCAGGCATGCCCTGGCCGTCGCCACGGCCGCCGCCTTGTCCGCCACCCTGTTATCCGCGTCGGCGCTTGCCGCCGGCCAGGGGCTCGTCCATACCGCTGGTCTGCAATCGGATGCCAGCAACGACCGGTTCATCGTCAAGTACAAGGACGGCAGCGCCCAGCGCGGCAACGCCACCGCGCTGAGCCGCTCGCTCAGTGCCGCCGCCAACGCGACGCTGCACGGCAAGGCGCTCGGGCTGAAGAAATTGCGCCGCACCGCGCTCGGCGCCGAAGTGTTGAGTACGGCCAAGAAGCTCAACCGTGACGAGGCCGAGGTGCTGATGCGCCAGCTGGCTGCCGATCCCAGCGTCGAGTACGTCGAAGTCGACCGGCTGATGACCGCGAGCGTCACCCCCAACGACACCTACTACAACGACTACCAGTGGCATTACTACGAAGCGGCCGGCGGCATCAAGGCCGACCAGGCGTGGGACGTGAGCAACGGCGCCGGCGTGGTGGTGGCGGTGATCGATACCGGCATCACCAACCACAGCGACCTCAACGCCAACGTCGTCACCGGCTACGACTTCATCAGCGATGCCTCGATGTCCGGTGACGGCAACGGCCGCGACAGTGATCCGCGCGATGCGGGCGATTTCCAGGGCGGTTCCAGCTCCAGCTGGCACGGCACCCATGTCAGCGGCACGATCGCCGCGGTCACCAACAACAACTCCGGCGTTGCCGGCGTGGCCTATGGCGCCAAGATTTCGCCGGTGCGGGTGCTTGGCAAGGGCGGCGGCTACACCTCCGACATCGTCGACGGCATCATCTGGGCGGCGGGTGGCAACGTCAGCGGCGTGCCGGCCAACCCGAACCCGGCCGAGGTCATCAACATGAGCCTGGGCGGCGGCGGCAGTTGCGGATCGAGTTACCAGAACGCCATCAACTTCGCCGTCAGCAAGGGCACCACCGTGGTGGTGGCGGCCGGCAACAGCAATGACAACACCGCCAACTACAGTCCGGCCAGCTGCAACAACGTCATCGCAGTGGCGTCGACCACCCGCAGCGGCGCGCGTTCGAGCTTCTCCAACTACGGCAGCCTGATCGACGTGGCGGCACCGGGCAGCGACATCGCTTCCACCGTCAACACCGGTTCCACGACGCCGTCATCGGAGGGCTACAGCCTGATGTCGGGCACCTCGATGGCTTCGCCGCACGTGGCCGGCGTGGTCGCGCTGATGCAGGCGGCCTCAGGCGGATCGCTGAGCCCCGCGCAGGTCGAGTCGACGCTGAAGAGCACGCTGCGCGGGTTCCCGGTCTCGATCGACCGCGATATCGGCGACGGCATCGTCAACGCCAAGGCGGCCGTCGATGCGGTCTCCGGTGGTGGCGACCCGGGTGACCCCGGCGATCCGGACGGCGGCACGCTGCAGAAGGGTGTGCCGGTCAGCGGACTGTCGGCCAGCAGCGGCAGCGACGTCACCTACACCTTCGCGGTGCCGGCCGGCGCGACCGGGCTGAGCTTCAAGATGTCCGGTGGCAGCGGTGATGGCGACTTGTATGTAAAGCGTGGCAGTGCACCGACCGACAGCTCCTACGACTGCCGCCCGTACCGCAGCGGCAACGCCGAGACCTGCACGTTCGCGGCGCCGACCGCCGGCACCTACTACGTGCGGATCAAGGCCTACTCCGGTTTCTCCAACGTCAGCCTGGTCGCCGACTACACGGCAGGCGGCGGTGGCGATGATGGTGGTGGCGGGTCGCAGACCTATACCAACAGCGTCGACTACCCGATCTACGACCGCAGCTACACCACCAGTTGGGTGAACGTCTCCGGTCGCAGTGGCAATGCACCGGCGAGCACCCGCGTCGACCTCGACATCCGCCACAGCTACCGTGGCGACCTCAAGGTCGAGCTGATCGCCCCGGACGGCAGCGCCTACCTGATCAAGGCCGCCAATGGCAGTGACAGTGCCGACAACGTGATCGGATACGCCAACCTGAACCTGTCCAGCGAACAACTCAATGGCCGGTGGACGCTGAAGGCGACCGACAACTGGAGCGGCGACACCGGCTACATCAACAGCTGGAGCATCACGTTCTAAGAAGCCGCCAGGCCCGGAAAAGAAGAAACCCGCCGAAAGGCGGGTTTCTTTTTGACTCGAACAAGCCGGAAGGCTTACTTGATTTTGCCTTCCTTGTAGATCACGTGCTTGCGAACGACGGGATCGTACTTCTTGATCTCCATCTTGTTCGGCGTGTTCTTCTTGTTCTTGTCGGTGGTGTAGAAGTGGCCGGTGCCGGCCGAAGAGATCAGACGGATTTTGTCACGCTTGCCTGCCATGGTTCAGTCCTCCTCAGATCTTTTCGCCGCGTGCGCGGAGGTCGGCCAGAACGGAATCGATCCCGTTCTTGTCGATGGTGCGCATGGCGTTGGCGGAAACACGCAGCTTGATCCAGCGGTTCTCGCTGGCGACCCAGAACCGGCGCTCGTGCAGGTTGGGCATGAAGCGGCGGCGGGTCTTGTTCATGGCGTGCGAGACGTTGTTGCCGGTCGTCGTTCGCTTGCCGGTTACTTGGCATACACGGGACATTACGCACCTCGAAAGGTAGTTGGTGCTTCCCTTGGCCAGGGAGGCGGCGGCCCCGCCGGATCCGCGTAGATCGCGGACGGCACGCAATGCGGGTATCGGTACGTAGGTCCGGGTGACCGGGCGACGTTGCTGGAACCAGGCGGGCCGGAACTGCGCTTCCGGGGTCGCCCTGCCGGCCCATTGGGGCTGGCTGGACACAGCGAGCCGCGCATTATTGCGCAACTTGCTCGATCAGGCAAACAAGGTCGGGCAAGCCCGGGCGGGCGGGCGCTTACCGGTCGGTGTTGCGCAGCTTTTCCAGCACGCCTTCGAGAGAGTCCAGGTCGCTGTAGTGGATCACCAGCCGGCCCTTGCCGGCGCGGCCATGCAGCACGTTGACCTTGGTGTTGAGCGACTCGGACAGCTCGCGTTCGAGGCTGACGATGTCGGCCTGCGGTTTGGCCTTGCCCGGTCGCGCGCGCTTGCCTTCGGGTACCCGGCCGAGGGCGAACTGCTGGGCGCGGTGCTCGACTTCACGGACCGACCAGCCGTGTTCGGCGGCGTCGGCAGCGAGCTTGCTGGCCAGTTCCGGCGACAACGTCAGCAAGGCCCGCGCATGGCCCATCTCCAGCCGTCGCGCTTCCACCAGCGCGCGGATTGCCGGAGGCAGTTCCAGCAGGCGCAGCAGGTTGGACACCGCGGCGCGCGAACGTCCGACCGCTTCGGCGGCCTGCGCGTGGGTCAGGTCGAACTCGTCGATCAGCCGCTGCAGCGCCTGCGCCTCCTCCAGCGGGTTGAGGTCCTCGCGCTGGATGTTCTCGATCAGCGACATCGCGACCACGGTGCGGTCGTCGACCTCGCGCACCACCACCGGGATCTCGGTCAGGCCGGCCAGTTGGCTGGCGCGCCAGCGACGCTCGCCGGCAATGATTTCGTAGGTCTTGCTGCCACGACCGTCGCGGTCGACTTCGCGCACCACGATCGGCTGGATCACGCCCTGGGCCTTGATCGACTCGGCCAGTTCTTCCAGCTTGTCCTCGTCCCAGTGCTTGCGCGGCTGGTACTTGCCGGCGGTCAGCGCGTCGACCGGCAGGTGGCGCAGGGTGTCGTTGCCGTTGGCTTCCAGCGAGGGCGCCTCGGCCGCCGCCTTCGGCCCGAGCAGGGCTTCGAGGCCGCGACCCAGTCCGCGCTTCTTGGCGGTCGACGCGCTCTTGGCGCTGGTCTTCGGGGCGTCGTCGCTGGCAACGCTCATGCGTGGATCTCCTGTGCTTTCGGCGCCGCGGGCACGGCTTTGTCGCGCTCGCGCTGGCGCCGCAGTACTTCACCGGCGAGCCCGAGGTAGGCGATGCCGCCGCGCGAGCCGCGGTCGTAGCCGACGATGCTCTGGCCATGGCTGGGTGCTTCGGCCAGGCGCACGTTGCGCGGGACGATGGTGCGGAACACCTGCTCGCCGAAATGGTTGGTCAACTCGGCCGACACTGCGTTGGCGAGGTTGTTGCGGACATCGAACATCGTGCGCAGCACGCCTTCGATCTCCAGTCGCGGGTTGAGGTTGGCCTTCAGCGCCTCGATGGTGTCGAGCAACGCGCTGATGCCTTCCAGCGCGTAGTACTCGCACTGCATCGGCACGATGATCGAGTCGGCCGCGGTCAATGCGTTGAGGGTCAACAGCGACAGCGCCGGCGGGCAGTCGATCAGGATGAAGTCGTAGTCGTCGGCGATGGGTTGCAGCACCCGCTTGAGTTGCTGCTCGCGGCCGTCCACGCCCATCAGGCGGATCTCGGCGGCGGTCAGGTCGATGTTGCCGGGCAGCAGGTCGAAGTCTTCCGGCGCGCGCACGATCGCGTCGCCCGCATCGGCTTCGCCGAGCAGTACTTCGCAGATCGAGGTCTCCAGCTCGCGCTTGTTGAAGCCGCTGCCCATGGTCGCGTTGCCCTGCGGGTCCAGATCGACCAGCAATACCTTCTTCGGCGCACGCGCGAGCGCCGCTGCGAGGTTGACCGCGGTGGTGGTCTTGCCGACCCCGCCCTTCTGGTTGGCGACGGCGATGATGCGGGCCATGCGGCTCGTCCCCTGATGCTGGTGGTGGCTGGTGATGTGTAGCGATGGTTCGCGCGACGGCACCGGACGCCGTCGGGACACAGGATTATGCCCGGCTCCGGCGACGCTTGCCGAACCGGGCCCGGGCGCGGCGACGGACGGGCCCAGGCGGGCCGCAGCGTGACATACGTCACGGATTGCGCGCTGGAAGCCTGCCGTCGCTGCTATTGAAGTTCGCGGCGGACCACCAGAAGGTGCCGTTCGGCATCCAGTCCAGGGACACGCAGCGGGTGCGATCCGGTGACCGACCAGCCGGCGGGAAGTGCGGCGATCTCGTCGGCCGGATACACGCCCTTCATCGCCAGCAGGCAGCCCTCCGGCTTCAACAGATGGCCGCCGAGTTCGATGATCAGCGGCAGCGTTGCCAGCGCGCGCGCGGTAATCGCATCGAAGCTGGCGGGCTGGTCCAGTGCCTCGATCCGTGATTCAGCGATGCGTACATCCGCCAGCCCGAGCTTGCGTACCGCCTCGCGCATGAAGCGGGCCTTCTTGCCATTGCTCTCGACCAGGGTCACGCGCAGGCCGGGCTTGGCGATCGCCAGCGGGATCCCGGGCAGGCCGGCGCCGGTGCCGAGGTCGGCCAGCGCGCCGCCGGTCGCGGCGATGGCATCCACGTACGGATGCATCGCCAGCGAGTCGAGCAGGTGCTTGTCGACCATTTCCAGCGGGTCGCGCACCGCGGTCAGGTTGTAGGTCTGGTTCCAGCGCAGCAGCAGCGCGAGATAGTCGAGCAACGGCGTGGCAAGGGTGCGGTCGAGCGCCAGTGCATCGAGGCCGGATTCGAGGCGGGTGCGCAGGGCGGGGGGCAATGCGGATGCGTTCATTGGTGGAATTATGACGCGGGCGCGCCGCGTGGCCGCCAGGCCAGCGCGCCGAGGTAGCCGGCTGCGGGGGTCAGTTCGCGGACGGTCCAGTCGGCCGGCGAGCCCAGCGCCGGATCGCACGCCTGCATCCGCAGCCCCTCGACGGTATCGGCGAACACCAGCCGGTCCAGTCCGAACGACAAGCCGTGCCCGTGTGCCTTCAATACCGCCTCCTTGGCGCACCATACGCGCAGGAAAGCGTGCTCCGGCTCGTCGTGCGCTGCCAGCCAAGTGGCCTCATCGGTATGGAAGAAGCGGCGTGCCAATTCGAGCGCGCGCGGGCGCGGCCGGAGCCATTCGAGGTCGGCACCGATGCGAAGGCTTCTGCCGAGGGCGACCAGCAATCCGGCGCCGCTGTGGCTCCAGTTGCAGTCCCAATCGCTGAACGGTTCATCCAGTCGCGGCCGACCGCGTGGGTCGCGGGTGATCGGCAGGTCCGCGCCCACGCAGTCCAGTTGCGCGCCCAGCCACTCGCGCA
>JBOHYC010000087.1:0-8042 GCA_050737755.1 Lysobacter sp. | reverse complement strand
GGCAGGTTGTCCTCGCCGCGGACCAGGAACCAGACGTTCTCGGCGATGTTGGTGGCGTGGTCGCCGATGCGCTCGATGTTCTTGGCCATGAACAGCAGGTGGGTGCAGCCGGTGATGCTGCGCGGGTCCTCGGCCATATAGGTCAGCAGTTCGCGGAACAGCGAGGTATAGGCCGCATCGAGCTCGGCGTCACGGTCGCGGACCTTCTGCGCGGCCTCCACATCGTTGTCGCGATAGGCGTCCATGACGTCGCGCAACTGCTGTGCCGCGAGTTTGCCGATGACCTGCAGGCCACCGACATGAGGCAGCGGCGGCGCCAGGTTCAATGCCGTGGAACGCTTGGCGACGTTGGCCGCGTAGTCGCCGATGCGCTCGATGTCGGAAGCGATGCGGATAGTGGCGAGGATCTCGCGCAGGTCGCGCGCCATCGGGCCGCGCAGCGCCAGCTTCATGACATCCTGGCTGATCGACTGCTCCAGCGCGTCGATCGCCTCGTCGTTGCCGATGATGCGCGCGGCGGCCTTGTCGTCGCGGCGCTGGACCACGTCGAGCGCGGCCTCCAGCTGCGCGGCGGCCATTTCGCCCATGTGCAGGGTCTCGTCGAGCAGGCGGCGCTGCTCGTCGTCGTAACTCTTGACGATGTGGTCGTGCGGGATGTTGTTCATCGGGTTTGCCCTCTCAGCCGAAGCGACCGCTGATGTAGTCCTCGGTCTGCTGCACCGAAGGGTTGGAGAAGATCGTGTCGGTGGCGCCGTGTTCGATCAGGTCGCCCAGGTACATGAAGGCGGTGTAGTCGGACACGCGTGCGGCCTGCTGCATGTTGTGGGTCACGATCGCAATGGTGTAGTCGTCTTTCAACTCGGCGACCAGTTGTTCAATACGGCTGGTCGAGATCGGGTCGAGTGCCGAAGTCGGTTCGTCCAGCAGCAGCACGTCGGGCTTCAGCGCGACCGCACGGGCGATGCACAGCCGCTGTTGCTGGCCACCGGACAGGCCCAATGCGCTCTGGTCCAGCTTGTCCTTGACCTCGTCCCACAGCGCAGCCTGGCGCAGTGCTTCCTCGACGCGGTTGGCCATGTCCGCCTTCGACAGTTTCTCGTGGTGGCGGATGCCATAGGCGACGTTCTCGAAGATCGTCATCGGGAACGGCACCGGCTTCTGGAACACCATGCCGACCTTGCTGCGCAGCCGGTTCATCGGGTACTTCGGGTCGAGGATGTTCTCGCCGTCCAGTAGCACCTCGCCGCTCGCGTGCAGCTTCGGGTACAGCGCGTAGATGCGGTTGAACACGCGCAGCAGGGTCGACTTGCCGCAGCCCGACGGACCGATCAGCGCGGTGACGCGCTTTTCCGGGATCGCCAGGTCGATGTTCTTGAGCGCGCGGAACTTGTCGTAATGGAAGTCCAGTCCGCGCGCGGCGAGCTTGATCGGAGCGTCGGTGGCGAGGATGGATGGCATTGGGTCATTCATGGCCTGGGCCTCGTGGGAATGCATTGGCATCGAGTCAGTCATGGCTCACCCGGTTGCGTGAAACGATCGCGCGGGCGACCAGGCTGATGACCAGCACGAAGCCGGTAAGCACCAGCGCGCCGGCCCAGGCGATGGACTGCCACGACGTGTACGGGCTGCCGGCGAACTGGTACATCACCACCGGCACGCTGGCCATCGGGCCGGTGACGTCGCTGCTCCAGTACTGGTTGCCGAACGCGGTGAACAGCAGCGGTGCGGTCTCGCCGGAGATACGGGCCAGCGCCAGCAGGATGCCGGTGACGATGCCGGGCATCGCCGAGCGGTACATCACCTGCACGGTGACCTTCCACTGCGGCACGCCAAGCGACAGCGCCGCCTCGCGCATCTGCGAGGGCACCAGCCGCAGCATTTCGTCGGTGGTGCGCAACACCACCGGCAGCACGATGAAGGCCAGCGCGATCGCACCGGCGACGGCGGAGAAGTTGCCGCCGGCCTGCATCACCACCAGCGTGTAGACGAACAGGCCGAGCACGATCGATGGCGCCGACAGCAGGATGTCGTTGACGAACCGGACCACCGTGCCGATCTTGCTGGCCGCGCCATACTCGGCCAGCCAGGTGCCGGCGGCGATGCCCAGCGGCGTGCCGATGCCGATCGCCATCAGGCACATCACCGCACTGCCGAACAGCGCGTTCCTCAGACCACCTTCGGCCATCGGCGGCGGTGTGTCCTGGGTGAACAACGCCACGTTGATCCCGCCCAGTCCCTTGGACACCAGCGTCCACAGGATCCAGCCCAGGAACAGCAGGCCCAGCCCCGCAGCGAGGCAGGCGAGTACCAGCGATACCGCATTGGTGATCCGGCGCCGGCGGTACAGGGCATCGGCGGTGCGCAGGGCGCGGCTGTCAGCGACGGCGGCCATCAGTTGCCCTCCTTGCGCGACAGGTGGCCGAGCATCAGCCGCGCGATCGCCAGCACGATGAAGGTCACGATGAACAGCACGAAGCCGAGCAGCAGCAGCGCCGAGCGATAGGTTTCCGTGGCCTCGCCGAAGTCATTGGCGATCAGCGCCGCGATGGTCGTGCCTGGCTCCAGCAAGGATGCGGTGAAGCGGGTCGAGTTGCCGATCACGAACGCGACCGCCATGGTCTCGCCAAGCGCGCGGCCGAGACCCAGGAAGATCCCGCCGATCACCGCCGAGCGCGTGTAGGGCAGCACGATGTCCCAGCTGACCTCCCACTTGGTGGAACCCAGCGCGTAGGCCGATTCCTTGAGCCGCGTCGGCACGGTGAGGAACACCTCGCGCATCACCGACGAAATGAATGGAACGACCATGATCGCCAGCACGATGCCGGCGGTGAGCATGCCGATGCCGATCGGCGGACCCTGGAACAACGGACCGATCACCGGCAGCGTGCCCAGGTGGTCGTTGGCCCAGGGCGTGACGTACGTCGTCATCACCGGCACCAGCACGAACAGGCCCCACATGCCGTAGATGATCGAGGGGATGCCCGCGAGCAGTTCGATCGCGGTGCCGACCGGTCCGCGCAGCCAGCGCGGCGCGACCTCGGTCAGGAAGAAGGCGATGCCGAAGCTGACCGGCACGGCGATCAGCATCGCGATCATCGCGGTGACGATGGTCCCGTAGATCGGTACCAGCGCGCCGTACTTGTTCTCGACCGGATTCCAGTCAGCGCTGAAGAAGAAGTCGAGGCCCGAAGCCTCGAGTGCATGGCGTCCGCCCCAGAGCATCGACAGTGCCGCGCCAGCGAGTGCCAGCAACACGAACACCACGGTTGCGACCAGCGCGTAGCGGAACAGCCGGTCGTTGCGGGCGTCCTTGTGGTCGCGCGAAGCGGGGAGGGCGATGGCGTTCATGCGTGGGATTCGATTCCTTTACCGACAATACGCCCCCGGTGCACGAGGCACCCGGGGGCGGTCCGACGAGACGCGGTTACTGTGCGGCGGGCGCCTTGAACTCGGCGGCCCAGTACTGCTCGATCTGACCGACCAGCTCCGGCGGCAGCGGCACGTAGTCGAGTTCAGCCGCCTGCTGCTGGCCGTTCTCCAGCGCCCAGGTGAAGAACTCGCGGGCCGCGGCGCTGCGCTGCGGGTCGGCCGGCTGCTCGTACATCAGGATGAAGTTGGTGGCGGTGATCGGCCACGCCTGGTCGCCGGGGGCGTTGGTGATGACCAGGTTGAAGTCCTGCACGCTGGTCCAGTCGGCGGTCGCGGCGGCCGCGGCGAATGCTTCGGCGCTCGGCGCGACGAAGTTGCCGGCGGCGTTCTGCATCATCGCGTAGGCCATCTTGTTCTGCAGTGCATAGGCCAGTTCGACGTAGCCGATCGAACCGTCGATCTGCTGCACGTACGACGCCACACCCTCGTTGCCCTTGCCGCCGACGCCGTCGGGCCACTGCACCGACTTGCCTTCGCCGACCGAGTCCTTCCACGCCGGGCTGACCTTGGTCAGGTAGTTGGTGAAGTTGAAGGTGGTGCCCGAACCGTCCGAGCGCTGCACCAGGTTGATCTTGCCCGACGGCAGCTCGACGCCCGGGTTGAGCGTGGCGATCGCCGGGTCGTTCCAGGTCTTGACCTTGCCCAGGTAGATGTCGGCCAGCAGCGGACCGGTGAGCTTCAACTCGCCCGCCTCGATGCCCTTGACGTTGACCACCGGCACCACGCCGCCGATCACCGACGGGAACTGCAGCAGGCCGGCTTCGGCCAGCTCCTCGCTCGACAGCGGCGCATCGGACGAGCCGAAGTCCACGGTGCTGGCCTTGATCTGGGCGATGCCGCCGCCCGACCCGATCGACTGGTAGTTGACCTGGTTGCCGGTGGCGGCGTGGTAGTCGGCCGACCACTTGGAGACCAGCGGGAAGATGAAAGTCGCGCCGGCGCCGGTGATCTGCGCGGCGACCTTGTCGCCGGCCGGGGCATCGGCGCCCGGGGCGTTGGCACCGGCGTCGGCCGCCGGGGCTGCATCGTTGCCACCGCACGCGGCGACAGCCAGCGCGACGGCGAGGGAGAGGGCGGCGGTGCGGAGGTTGAAGCCGGCCGGCGTGGTGTTCATGCGGAACTCCGTGACGAAAGATGCCGGTGTATCCGGCGGGTGCGACCATGAAATGATGTTTTTGTTACATCGATATGACAGTTCGGTGGATTTGTTACAGAACGCAAAAAAATGGGCGCGACCTTGGCCGCGCCCTGATGTTCAGGAGAGAGAGATGGAGCCGGGGAGGGCCCGGGAACATTGGGCCCGCCGGATGTTGCAGGCGTGTGTCGGTTACCAGTAGAACTGCGCGCGCGCTTCGAGGATGTTCGGGTCGTCGCTGACGCCCAGGCGCTCGCTGTCGACCTGAACGTAGTTCACCGCGAACTTGAAGTTCTTGCGCCAGTACCAGTTCACGCCGGCGGTCAGCGCGTCCATCTGGCCACCTTCGATGGTGCCGTCGTCGAGATCGATGGTGTCGTAGCGCAGGCCGAGCTGCCACATGCCGCGGGCCGGGTCGGACGGCTTGGCGGTGCCGGGCACGCCGTTCTTGTAGCTCCAGGTCTCGCCGGTCAGGTTGTAGAGCGCGCTGAGGTAGGCGCCGGTGGCAGCGTAGTCGGCACTGTCGTAGCGGTTGACATCGGCCTGCATGTACTCGCCCTGCAGCTTGAACGGGCCGCGCACCCAGAGCGCCTCTGCGCCGGTGGTGGCGAGGCGGTCGGTATCGGTGAGCGTGCCGCTGTCGACCAGCCGCACGCCGGCCAGGTCGGCCTGCGGACGGGTGCGCAGGCGCAGGCTGTCGGCGTCGGTGTCCTGGTTCGTATAGGACAGGCCGAAGTGGAGGATGTTGCCGTCCTGTTTGATCGGCGCGAAGGTGCCGCGCAGCGCGTAACCGCTGCCGTGGGCGCCGCCGCTGGTCAGTTCGCGGCCAAACGCGCTGCCGGTGACGCCCCAGTTGTCCTGGCTGTAGCCATAGGCCACGCCCAGTCGGCGCGACACCGCGAAGGTGTTGGTGGTCATCGCTTTGGAGATGAAGTCGTTGTTCTTGCTCGACGACAGTTCTTCCAGACTATTGGGTTGCTTGAACTGGCCGGCCTGCAGCGTGTGACCGCCGCCGAAGCCATATGCGAGGTTGACGTCGAGCCATTTGTCACTCTTGCCGTCGTAGCCGACCACCCAGTCGAGGTTGCCCGGGCCTTTGCCCTTGAGCGCGAATTCTGCACGACGGACCTGGAAGTCATGGTCGCTGCCGTCACCCGGGTCGCCATCGAGGTTAGCCAGGTCGTTGTCGTACCAGTAGCCGTCGGCCTGGATCATGCCCTCGAAGCTGATTTCGGAGCCGCCGATGGTGTCGATCGGCACGCCTGCGTGGGATAGCGGTGCCAAAGCGGCGAGCGACAGGCCGACGAGGGTCCGCGTTGTGAGACGGTTTTGTTGAAGTTTCATTGCGGTTTGGTGTCACGGCTGGGGAAGTGCCTGCAGGGTAGGCCGGATAAATTACGGAAATGTGACATTCCTGCAGTTTCGTGACGGAATTATTGCGTTTGTACGTCGTCAAACCCCACGCGGGTGCTCATGGCGGCTGCGCACGGAAGCTGGCCTGCACTTGCAGGCTGCCATTGCGTTCACTGATGTCGAGCGCCTGCGGGGCGATGCCGTGCTGCTGGATCAGCGCGTCGAGCCAGCCCAGCAGCGCGGGGGCGGCCACGGCGTCGATCCCGATCTCCAGCACGCCGGCATCGCCGGTGCGCTGGCGACTGACCGGCACCTGTGCGCTGGCCGCGGCGTCGAGGATGGCGCGGGCAAAGGTATCGGCGGTGGTTGGCAGCCCCGGGTTCCGGGCCTGCAGTGCGGTGATCGTGTCGACCGCCTGCGTGACTTCGTGCAGGTCGGCGGCGGCGCTGTCATGACGGTCCCGGGCCGCATCGCGCATGTGCTGAAGGGGCGCGACCACGCCGAACCACAGTGCGAACGCGGCGACGGCGACGAACATCACCGCCAGCATCCGTTGCTCGCGGAGTTCGCGTGATCGCCACCACTGCCGGAGGTTGTCGATGGTGCTCATGCGGCGGGTCTCACGGTGACGGTGAACTGGTGGCGGCCGTTCGCATCGCGACGGCCGGTCTCGACAAGTTCCAGCCCGTTGCCTGCCAGCGCGGCGCGGATGCTTTCCAGCGCGGCCGGCGCGGGCACTACCAAAGTCGCGTGAAGTTCGACGTTGGAATACGACATGGCATCCAGCTCGGCGCCGTTGGTTGCCGTGATGGCAGCCAGCAGTGCGGCGGTCGCGTGGGCGAATCCCTGACCGGCCTGCACTCCGGCCAAGTGCTCGCGGATTGGCGGCACCGGATCGGCATCCGCACCCAACGTGGGAAGGACTTCGCGGGCACGGGTGTTCGCCTGTGCCTGCAGGTTGTTCGTGGCGACTTCGTAACGGGCGATCTGCGCGGCCAGCAATACCAGCGGTGATACCGCCAGCACCGCGGCAAGGATCGCTGCACGGCGCCAGGCCGGCCAGCCTTCGCGGCGGACGGGTTCGCGGGCGAAGGCGTATTGCAGCAAGTCGATCGGCGGAGACAGCGCGTTGGCGGCGAATGCGGTTTCCGCTTCTTCCAAGGTCAGGGTGCGATGCGGTTGTTCGCCGATGACCTGTTCGGCCAGGGCCGGCTCGGCGGCGAAGGCCAGCCGCGGGCCGCGGACCAGGCGGTGGCTGTCGATGTCGGTGGTGACCAGTGCGTCGGCGTCCGCGGTCGGCAGCAGCATCGGCAGCGGCACCACGGCGTCGGGCGCCATGCCGAATGTCGCGGCGCGGTCCAGCCAGCCCTGCATCGTCGCCGTCTCGACCGCGACCACCAGGCAGTTTCCGTCATCCGTGGCCGGCGCGATCGCCAGATGCAGGGTGTCGACCGGGCCGGCGATCTGTTCGGCGAGGAGTACGCGCGCCGCGGCCACCGCCTGCAGCGGGTTGCGCGCGGGCAGGTCCAGCCATGTCGACAGGCACTCGCTGCCGGGCACGGCGAGTATCTGCCGGGCCGGGGATTCGTTGGCGGTGGGGGCTGGCGGCGCAGCCGGGTCGATCACTGTCCGCGAAAGAACGCGGCCGGCGCCATCGACCTGGAGACAGGTGGCAGATGCGCCCGGCACGGCCGGGAGCAGCAACAGGCGGGTGGTTGGATTCATCGCGATGGGTTTGCGTGGATTCTTCATGCTCATTCCAGTGGTGCCAGGCGGCGCGCGACCAGCCGGGTGTGGCCGGCGTAGTTCTCGAACAGTGCGCTGGCCACGACCTGCGCGTCGGCGTACTCGATCTGTGACTGCAAGGTGAAGAACCGGGTCCGCAACGAGACCTGCTCGCGTACGGGTCGCGTTGGCTCGATCCCGGCCAGCAACCGGTGCGACCAGAAGGCATCGAAGCCGGGCCAGCCCCCGGGCGGCCGAGCGCGGATCAGCCGACGCGCCGCGTCCGGCCCGAGCGCGCCATCGGTCAGCATCGACAGCAGCACGGCGTCGTCGTCCTGGAGCGTATTGAGGTTGATCGGCGACGGCTCGTCGGTCGGCAGCGCGCAGACGTGCGGGCGCA
>JBOHYC010000086.1:0-1777 GCA_050737755.1 Lysobacter sp. | reverse complement strand
TACGCAAAACCGACAGCACGTCATCGAGATCGGTCAGTGCGTCGCTGGCGGCGTCCGCCAGTTGGCGGCCTTCGGCGGTCAGCGATACCCCACGCGCGTGGCGCCGGAACAGTACTACGCCGAGCCGCGACTCGAGCTTGCGCACGTGGTGGCTGACCGCGCTGGCGGTCAGGTGCAGTTCCTCGCCGGCGTGGGCGAAATTCTGGTGCCGCGCGGCCGCTTCGAACGCCGCCAGCGCGGGCAGCCAGTCTCCTCGCAATGCCATCGATTAGCCTCAAACAGGATTTGTGCCTGACCCGTAAAGTATGCACTTGCGGTGTCATTGGGGTCGCGGAAAATGGCGATTCGCCCCGAATCGAGCTCGCTGCCCATGCGGACCGCCGAAGCAAGTATCAATGCCGTGCCCGTTGCCGATGCGCCGACGCGCGCGTGGCTGACCCCGCTGGAACTGGTGGTGCTGGCCGCGATCTGGGGCGTGTCCTTCATGTTCCAGCGCGTTGCCGCACCCGAGTTCGGCACGGCGGCGCTGTCCGAGTTGAGGCTTGCGTTCGGCGCAATGGTGTTGCTGCCGTTCCTGTGGCGCCAGCGTGCGGCCTTTCCGGCAAAGGTCTGGCCGAAGGTGGTGCTGGTCGGCGCGATCAACTCGGCGGTGCCGTTCGCGTTGTTCGCCTGGGCCGCGCAGCACGCGCCGGCCGGGATCAGCGCGATCACCAATGCGATGGCGGTGCTGTTCACCGCGCTGGTCGGCTTCCTGTTCTTTGGCGAGAAAATCGGCCTGCGCCGCGCCGGCGCGTTGCTGGTCGGCTTCGCCGGCGTGGTGGTGCTGGCCAGCGGCAAGACCACGGGCGCCAGCATCGGTTGGGCGGTCGCGGCCGGTTGCGGGGCGGCCTTCATGTATGGCGTCGGCGTGCACCTGCTGCGCCGGCATTTCTCCGGCATGCCGCAGGCCGCGCTGGCCGCGGCGACGCTCGGTTCTTCGGCGTTGCTGATGCTGCCGTTCGCGATCGCGGACTGGCCGACGCAGGCGGTGTCGGTCAATGCGTGGCTGTCGGCCGGCCTGCTCGGCGTGCTCTGCACCGGTCTGGCCTACGCGGTGTACTACCGGCTGGTGCAGCGCGTCGGCGCGAGCCGCGCGGTCACGGTCACCTACCTGGTGCCGCTGTTCGCCGTCGGCTGGGCTTGGTGGTTGCTGGACGAGCCGCTGACGGTGTCAATGGGTATTGCCGGGGCGTTGATTCTGGGCAGCGTGGCGATCAGCCAGAAGACCGGCAAGTGATTCCCTCGGGGCGCACGCGCCGCTCGACGCGAGACTGCCGTCGCCGCGAAACCGCTGTTGTAGGAGCGACGTAAGTCGCGAATGCGATGGAAGTCGGTGGTTGATGCAGGTTGGTTGCTGGAATTTCGCCCGCAAGCGATGGTTGTTTCGACGTAGGTCTCGGTCGGCCAGTCGGGTCGACGCACGACTCTTGTGGCATTCGCGACTTACGTCGCTCCTACATGGGAGCACGGGTCATGAGGGTGCGGGGTCGTGAAGCGGCGTGTGGGTGTCAGGCGCGCAGCTGTTCAATCAGCGCCATGGCGGCGGCGGGGTTGCGTTCCTTTGCGGCGCCGATGAAGTAGACGAACACTTCGCGCGGCTTGGTCGGCGCGCTGGCGGGGTCGATCCTCGGCACGTCGTCCGGCTCGCAACCGCGCGCCCACTCGCGTGCTCGACGCGCCCATAACGCAAGTTCGTCGGCGCTGTAGCCGTCGGCGATTTCGGCGCGCGAACGCATCA
>JBOHYC010000085.1:0-13505 GCA_050737755.1 Lysobacter sp. | reverse complement strand
TCTCGAACAGCTTGCGCGCCGGGATGGTGGTTTCGCCGTCCTGGGCATCTTCCACCGCGATCCGCGACACCATTTCCACTTCCAGGTCAGTGCCGGTCAGCGAGAGCTGCCCGTTCTGGACCTGGACCAGGAAATTTGCCAGAACCGGCAGGGTCTGGCGGCGTTCGACCACGTTGACGACTTGTGCCAACGGCTTGAGAAAGGCTTCGCGCTGCAGTGTGAAACGCATGTGGTTCCGTGCCCCTATGCTTTAAAAAAATGTGGAATAAATCAAAAGCTTGGTGGTGATGGTAGTGCCAGAATCGCTGGAAAACACAGCTAAGTCTTTGTAAATAAAGGCGTTTATAGCCTTGAAACCCTCTGCACTACTACCCCCCAAGGGGTGGGGAAGCCTGTGGATAAAAATCGGCCCGACTCAAACGGCGTTTTTATCCACAACCTGTCCCTCGCTTACACCCGGATTTTGCACCGTTTTATGCGATGACGCTTGGATGGCGTGCGTGCATCATTCGCTCAACTTCCGGATCAGCTTGTCCCAGTCTTCCCGCAACTTGCCGTCGGTCTCCATCAACGTCCGGATCTGCCGGCACGCATGCAGCACCGTGGTGTGGTCACGACCCGCAAAGGCATCGCCGATTTCAGGCAGGCTGTGCTCGGTCAGTTCCTTGGTCAGGGCCATGGCGACCTGTCGCGGACGGGCCAGCGAACGGGTCCGGCGCTTGGACAGCAGATCCTTGATCTGCAGCCCGTAGTAGTCGGCCACGGTTTTCTGGATGTTGGGAATGCTGATCGCCTGCTGCTGGGCACGCAGCAGGTCGCGCAGGGTTTCCTGGGCGAAGTCGGTGGTGATCGCGCGGCCGGTGAAATTGGCGCGGGCGGTCAGGGTATTCAGCGCGCCCTCGAGGTCGCGAACATTGGAGCGCATCTTCTTGGCAATCAGAAACGCCACATCGTCGGGGATCTCCGCACCGCGTTCGCGGGCCTTGGCCAGCACGATTGCTGCGCGCGTTTCGAAGTCCGGCGGCTCAATCGCCACCGACAGGCCCCAGGCAAGGCGCGACTTCAGGCGCGCTTCCAGGCCCTCGACTTCGCGCGGGTACCGGTCGCAGGTGAGGATGATCTGCTGCTTGCCGTCGAACAGCGCGTTGAACGTGTGGAAGAACTCCTCCTGCGTGCGGTCCTTGCCGGCGAAGAACTGGATGTCGTCGATCAGCAGTGCGTCGACCTGCTGGAACTGGCGCTTGAAGCCGTCCATCGCCTTGTCCTGCAACGCCCGCATCATCGCGCTGAAGAACTGCTCGCTACGCAGGTACATCACCCGGGTGCCGGGGTTGGCGGTGCGCATGGCGTTGCCGGCGGCGAACATGAGGTGGGTCTTGCCCAGCCCGGTGCCGCCGTACAGCAGCAGCGGGTTGTGGGAGCGGTCGCCAGGCTTGAGCGCGGCCTGCATGGCGGCCGCGCGACCGAGCTGGTTGCTGCGACCCTCGACGAAATTCTCGAAGGTGTAGTGGCTGTCGAGATGGCCGTTGAACGATTCCAGCGGCGAGACCGTGCCGGGCGTCGCGACCGTCGCGGCGGCGGGCGGCGCAGCCACGGCGACGCGCGGCAGTGAACCGACCTCGAGGCTGACCTCGTTGCTGCCGGAAAAATGCGTCAGCAGTTCGCGGATCCGGTGCAGGTAGCGCTCGCGCACGAACTCGACCACGAACGCATTCGGTGCGTAGAGCACCGTGGTCGTGTCGCGGCGGCTGGCCTGTAGTGGCTTGAGCCAGGTGTGGACGTCCTCGGCCGGCAATTCGGCTTCGAGGCGTTCTAGGCAGCGGGGCCAGGCGTCCATATGTCTTTCTTGGTGTCCAGCGGCAGGTCGCGACCGCCCACGCACGCGATATGCGCGCGCAGGCGTGGAGTCGATGGGGTCGACCAGACTACCATCGGGCAGGCGCCGGAAGTTGAAACGCGCACCCGGCCCGGATCGACCGATACGGGATAACTTGACCGGCCCCCGGGACCATCGCTAGACTTGCCGGTCTTTTCCGCACCAGACATCAGAGCCGTCCCATGGCGACCAAGCGCACCTACCAGCCCAGCAACCTCAAGCGCAAGCGCGACCACGGTTTCCGTGCCCGCATGGCGACCGCCGATGGCCGCAAGATCCTCGCGCGCCGCCGCGCCAAGGGTCGCAAGCGTCTCTGCGCCTAAACCGCGCGTTGTGTCGCAGCGGCCGCCCATCGCCGCCGTTGCCAAGTCAATGACGACGACCCGCTTCCCGCGCACCGCGCGGGTACGCGCAGGCTCCGATTTCGATCGCATCTTCAAGCACGGCCGGCGCGTGGCGCTGCCCGTGCTTGCGTTGCATTGGCAGGCCGAAGTGCCCGATGCTGCCGGCGACTGCGGTCCACGACTGGGTCTGGCGGTGTCGCGCAAGGTCGACCCGCACGCGGTGGGGCGAAACCGGATCAAGCGCGCGTTGCGCGAGACCTTTCGTCGTCACCGTGCCGCGCTGGCCGATGGCGACTACGTCGTGGTTGCACGTCCCGGCGCCGCCCGCCTCAGCGGTCCCCAGGTCGGCGAAGCGTTCCTCAAGTTGTTGCAACGAGCCGGAGTGGTGTCGCCCACCGCGTTGCCCGCGTCTGTCGCGGACGTCACAATGCCCGCGCTTGTCTCATCGGCCGGACCGTCCGCCGATGCTTCCCCCATTACGCCCGCGCCGTCCTCCGACGGTGGCTGAGCGTTCCTGCTGCCCGTGAAAAAAGCCTCCCTATGAACCAGACCCGCATGTTCCTGATCCTCGCCTGGCTGATGGTGGCGACTTTGCTATGGATGGCGTGGGACAAGGAGCAGGCGCCGGCGCCAACGGCAGCGACGCACAGCTCGGTTGCCGCGGTACCGGGCGCGGCACCGGTCGATGCCAGCGGTGTACCGAGCATGGCCGCGGTGCCGGCTGGGACCACCACCCAGGCCTCCGCGGTCGCAGCCGCGCCGGAAGCTGCCGCGGTAACCGTGCATACCGACGTGCTCGAGGTCGTGCTCGACGGTGGCGAAGTCCGCCAGGCCGATCTGCTGACCTACCCGAGTACCGCCGACGAGGACAGTCCGCCGGTGCGGCTGTTCGCACAGGACGCGGCCAACTATTTCGTCGCCCAGAGCGGCTGGGTCAGCCAGACCGGCGCGGCCCCGGGCCACCAGTCCGGCTTCGCGCTCGATCGAGACGCGCTGCCGGCCGGCGCCGACTTCAAACTCGACCCGGGCGAGGAGCAGGTGGTGGTGCCGTTCACCTGGACCGGTCCGGACGGCGTGAGCATCCGCCGCACCTACACCTTTGGCCGCGGCGACTACGCGGTGCAGGTTCGCGACGAGGTGGTCAACGGCAGCGGCGCACCGTGGCAGGGCTTCGTCTATCGCCAGCTCAGCCGCGTACCGCGCGCGTTGCAGAAGTCCGGGCCGATGAGCGTCGAGCAGTACAGCTTCCAGGGCGCGGCATGGTTCGGCGCCGGTGAGTACGACAAGCGCAAGTACGACGATTTCATCGACGACGGCCCGCTCAACCTGCAGGTCACCGGCGGCTGGATCGCGATGCTGCAGCACCACTTCTTCGGTGGCTGGATCCCGCAGGCAGACCAGCCAGCGCTGTACACGTTGAAGATGGTCGACGGCCGTTACGTGATCGAGTCCAAGGGCCCGAGTTTCAGCGTCGCACCGGGCACCAACGCGACCACCACCGCGCGGCTGTGGGTCGGCCCCAAGCTGGTCGCCAACATCCAGTCGCAGCAGGTGCCGGGGCTCGAACGTGCGGTCGACTTCAGCAGCTTCAGCCCGATGGCGACCCTCGCCGGCTGGCTGTTCTGGGTGCTGGCCAAACTGCACGGCCTGCTCGGCAACTGGGGCTGGGCGATCGTTGGTCTGGTGGTGTTGATCAAGCTGGTGATGTTCCCGTTGTCGACCGCGCAGTACAAGTCGATGGCGAAGATGCGCAAGTTCCAGCCGCGCATGGCGCAACTCAAGGAGCGCTACGGCGACGACCGTCAGAAGCTGCAGTCGGCGATGATGGAGCTGTACAAGAAAGAGAAGATCAATCCGGTCGGCGGCTGCCTGCCGCTGCTGGTGCAGATGCCGGTATTCCTGGCGCTGTACTGGATGCTGTCGGAGTCGGTCGAATTGCGCCACGCGCCGTGGATCCTGTGGATCCAGGATTTGACCGCGCGCGATCCGTACTTCGTGTTGCCGGTGATCAACGTCGCGCTGATGTGGGCGACCCAGAAGCTCAACCCGATGACCGGCGTCGATCCGATGCAGGCCAAGATGATGCAGTTCATGCCGATCGTGATGGGCGTGATGTTCGCGTTCTTCCCGGCCGGCCTGGTGCTGTACTGGGTGACCAACGCCGGGCTCGGCCTGCTGCAGCAGTGGTGGATGGTCAGGAAGTACAGCGAGGAGCCGGTCAAGGCGTGATCCTGTACAGCCCTGAGGAAAGCCCGCCATCCGGCGGGCTTTCTTTTTCCGTTGAAGCTTGGAATGGATGCTGTAGCTAGGAGGACGGTCCAACGATATTGGAGCGTCCAGGTGCATCATCGACATCTATCAAGAACCACTTACGCGTGCGATCCCGCTAGCCGGCGTTCGCTTTGCCCAGCTAAAGCCCCAAGCACAAAAGCCATGTCCCAACGCGACACCATCGCAGCGATCGCCACCGCGCCCGGCGCCGGCGGAGTCGGCATCGTGCGCCTGTCCGGTCCGGCCGCTCGCGCGATCGGCGAGGCCATCTGCACACGTGGGCTGACCGCGCGACACGCCCACCACGTGCGCTTCCGCGATGGCGACGGCGACACCCTCGACGACGGCATCGTCCTGTATTTCGCCGGCCCGGCCAGTTACACCGGCGAGGACGTGGTCGAACTGCAGGCGCATGGCGGTCTGGCGCTGCTGCAGGCGTTGCTTGCGCGCTGCATCGCACTCGGCGCGCGGCATGCGCGGCCGGGCGAGTTCAGTGAACGCGCGTTCCTCGAGGGCCGGCTCGACCTGGCCCAGGCCGAGGCCGTCGCCGACCTGATCGCGGCCGGCGACCTGCGCGCCGCCCGCGCCGCCCGTCGCGCGCTCGACGGCGATTTCTCGCGGCGGGTCGAGGCGCTGGCCGAGGGCCTGCTGGCGATCCGCATCCACGTCGAGGCCGCGATCGACTTTGCCGACGAACCGCTCGACACCCTCGGTGGCGGCCCGCTGCGTGCGCGGCTCGACGCGCTGATGCAGGACCTCGACCAGTTGCGGCTGGCCGCCGAACGCGGTCGTCGCCTGCGCGACGGCCTGCATGCGGTCATCGTCGGCCCGCCCAACGCCGGCAAGAGTTCATTGCTGAACGCGCTGGCCGGCAGCGACCGCGCGATCGTCACCGACATCGCCGGCACCACCCGCGACCTGTTGCACGAAGTGGTGCGGATCGACGGCGTCGAACTCGGACTGGTCGACACTGCCGGCCTGCGCGAAGGCGGCGACGCGATCGAACGCGAGGGCATGCGCCGTGCCGAAGCCGAGTTGCAGCGCGCCGACCTCGCGATCGTCGTGCTCGATGCGCGCGATCCCGATGCCGGCACGGCGGCCGTCTCGGCTGCGATCGCCGGCGTGCCGCGGCAATTGTGGTTGCACAACAAGGCCGACCTGCTCGATCAACCCCCGTCGTTTCCGGCCGATGACGACGCCCAGCAGCACTTGGCGGTCTCGGCCCGTACCGGCGCCGGGCTTGAGGAGTTGCACGGCCACCTGCGGACGCTTGCCCTGGGCGAGGGCGCGGATGCCACCGACGGCACGTTCACCGCGCGTGCGCGGCATGTCGAGGCGTTGGACCGCGCCGGGGCGGAACTGGTCGAGGCGCGCGCGCAACTGCAGCACGAGGCACTGGATCTCGCTGCCGAAGCGCTGCGGCTGGCCCACGACGCGCTTGGCGAGATCACCGGCCGGGTCCATGCCGACGATCTGTTGGGGCGGATTTTTTCGAGCTTCTGCATCGGCAAGTAAAAATGTGACGATCGTCATGTTTATGTGATCTCGCGGCCCGCGTTCAGCGGCAGGCCATCACCGAAACTTGACAAGGGCGGCGTGCTCTCGCGACCTTGTGCGTGTGCGCCTGCGAGGCTGCACTTCAGGGGAGTTCGTCAATGATCGTCAATTCACAAGACCGGCAATCGCGCCGGTTGCCTGCTGTTTCCAAATTGTCGCTGGTGCTGGCCATGGGCCTTGCACTGGCAGGGTGCAACAACGACCAGGCAGCGCCGGAAGGCGCAGCATCGGCGCCGACCAGTGAGGTCGCCCCCACCGCGGCGCCGGTGATCGCCGCCGAGGACGCAGTCTCGGACAAGGTCAACGCGCTCAGCGCCGAGCAGCTGCGCGACGCCGCTCGCAAGGCCTACGGCGACAACCGTCTGTATGCGCCCGCCGAGGACAACGCGGTCGAGTACTACCTCGCATTGCGCGACAAGTCACCGGGCGACGCCTCGGTGTCGAGCGCATTGACCGACCTGCTGCCGATGACTGTCATCGCCACCGAGCAGAGCATCACCCGTGGCGACTTCGCCGAGGCCCAGCGCCTGGCGGCGTTGCTTGAGAAGGCCGAGCCGCAACATCCGGCACTGGCCCGCCTGCGTACCAATATCGACACCCAGCAGAAGGCCGCCGCCGAACGTGCCGCCGATCAGGTGGTGACCGCCGAGGAACAGGCCGCAGCGCAGGCCGAACTCGAGCGCAAGCGCCTGGCCGACCAGAAGCGCCAGCAGGAGCAGGCTGCGCGTGAGCTGGCCGCGAAGGAAGCCGCGGACGAGAGTGCCGCCGAGAAGGCTGCCGCCGACAAGGCTGCGGAGGACAAGGCCGCCGCCGATGCCGCCGCCGCTGCCGAACAGCGCCGGGTTGCCGCCGCTGCTGCCGCCGCGAAAGCCAAGCCGACCGCCGCCGACCTGCGACCGCTGGCGATGCCCGGCCCGCAATATCCGCGCGAAGCTTTGCGCGCCGGCCAGTCCGGCGAGGTGCTGGTCGAGTACACGGTTGGCACCGACGGTTCGGTCACCGCCGCCCGCGTGGTGCGTTCCAATCCCGGCCGGGTGTTCGACCGCGCCGCGCTTGATGCGGTCCAGAGCTGGCGGTTCCAGCCGATCTCCGAGCCGGTTACCACGCGCCGCGCGATCGGCTTCAGCCCGGGCCGATAAGTCCGTTTGGGTCGACCAACAGGCAGTTACGACAAACCCGGCAGATGCCGGGTTTGTCGTAACTGCCTTGCGAAACGTCGCAGGTCAGCCGGAGATCGCCAGCTTCTCCTGGTGGTAGCGCCGCACTGCCGCGTACCACAGCACTGCGGCCAGTCCGAAGCTCGCGGTGATATAGACCGCCCAGATCTCCAGGCTGATCGGCTCGGCCCGGATGATCTTCAACAGCAACTGGTTCTGGGCGAGAAACGGCACCGCGAACTGCCACAACTGCGTCTTGATCGGGTTCGCCATCAATACGATGGTCGGCAGCATCGGCATCAGCACCAGCCAGCTCATGTGGCTTTGCGCCTCCTTCATGCTCTTGGCCGCGGCCGCCAGGTAGGTCAGCAGCGCGTTGCCGATGAACACCATCGGCAGCAGCACCAGCAGCATGTTGGCGATTGCGCTGAGCCGCACATCCATCGCTTCGGCGGTCGCCGTGCCCACCAATGCACTGAGCTTGAGCGCCAGGAGGGTCAGCAACAGCGTGACCATGCCCAGCACACAAGCCGCGGCGAGCTTGCCGCTGACGATCGCGCCGCGTGGTGCCGGCGTCGCCAGCAACGGCTCCAGCGACTGGCGCTCGCGTTCGCCGGCGGTGGCGTCGAGGATCAGCGCCATGCCGCCGAGGAACGCCGACATGATCAGGAAGTAGGGCAGCAGCAGCCCCAGCAGCATCCCGCGCTTGGCTTCCGGGGTCGCCATGTCGAGGCTGGCCGCGGTGACCGGCCGGGCAACGCTTGCATCGATACCGCGCGCATACAGCCGCAGTGCACCGACCTGCTCGCGGTACAGCGCGAGCGCGGCGCGGACCCGTGCGACCGGTATCTCGGCGTTGCGGCGGGTGCTGTCGTGCAGGATCTCGATGCCGGCGGGGCGGCCAGCGCGCCAGTCGGCGGCGAAGTCCTCGTCGATCCGCAATGCGACATCGACGTCCTGGTCGGCGATTGCCTTCGACAGATCCGGCGGCGCCGCGACCGCGTCGATTCCGTAACCGGCGAGGAACCCCAGCAGGTTGGGCGCACGCTCGGCGCCGACGACGGGTACCTCCAGCACCTCCTCCAGTTGCGTCTTGCTGCGGTTCTCCGAGATCGCGCCCATGCCGAGGATCAGCACCGGCATCAGCAGCGGGCCCATCATCAGTCCCAGCAACAGGGTGCGGTGGTCGCGACCGATGTCGAGCAGTTCCTTGCGCAGCACCGTCCACAACGTAGCCATCGATTTCGACTTCATGCGTGCAGTCCCTCGTCGCTGCCGATCGCCTTGACGAAGGCGTCTTCCAGGTTGGATTCGCCGAACGTCGCGCGCAGCTCGTCGGCGCTGCCGGCGGCCACCACCTGGCCCTTGGCGATGATGACGATGCGGTCACACAGCGCCGCCACCTCCTGCATGATGTGGCTGGAGAAGATCACGCAGCGGCCCTCGGATTTCAGTTGCTGCAGGAAGCCGCGCATGGCGCGCGTGGTCATCACGTCCAGGCCATTGGTCGGCTCGTCGAGGATCACGTTGCGCGGGTCGTGCACCAGCGCGCGGGCGATCGCGGTCTTGGTGCGCTGGCCCTGCGAGAACCCTTCGGTCTGGCGGTCGAGGATGTCAGCCATGTCGAGCGCCGCCGACAGCGCAGCGGTGCGCTGTGCGATCAGTTCGGACGACATGCCGTGCAATTGGCCGAAGTAGGCGATGTTCTCGCGCGCGGTCAGCCGCTTGTAGACGCCACGCGCGTCGGGCAGCACGCCGAGTGCGCGACGCACCGCGGCCGGGTCGGCGGCCGCGTCGATGCCGTCGACCACGACCTTGCCGGTGTCCGGCGTCATCAGCGTGTAGAGCATGCGCAGGGTGGTGGTCTTGCCGGCGCCGTTGGGCCCGAGCAGGCCGGTGATCTGGCCGTCGGCGGCATCGAAGTGGACGCCGTCGACCGCCTTGACCGTGCCGGTCTTGGTCTTGAACGCCTTGTGCAGATTGTCAGCGGAAATCATGCGGAGATCCTTGCGAAGAGGGTCATGGCGCCCAGCCGTTGAAGTGCACGAACGGCGGCACGTAGCGCAGCGCGTCGAGACAGTCGGTATCGAGCGTGGTGGCGTCGGCGCTTTCGATGAACTGGCCCAACAGCTTCGGCATGCAGCCGGTCGCGGACACGTTGTGGCCTTGGCCCTGCAGCACCAGATGGCGGCCGTTGGGCAGGTTGGCGACGACCTGCTCGCCATAGCGCGGCGGCGTCACCGGATCGAGCTCGCCCGACAGCAGCAGTACCGGCAGGTCCGATGCGAACGGCTGGTGGAAACCCTGTGGCGCGTCGCCGCTCGGCCACACCGAGCACGGCGCGAAGAACGCCTCGGCCATCTCGCCGCCGATGATGGTGTCGGCGGCGTCCGGGCTGGGCTGGTACCGGCCGGCATCCTCGGCGCACAACACCGACCACTGCATGCCGCGGGTCATCTGCCCCTGCATCTGCTCGCCGCTCATCTGCACCAGCGACATCAGCGGCGCGTAGCGGCCGTGGGCGGCCTCGTCGACCATCAGCGGCAGCAGCGCGGCGGTCTGCGGCACGTAGGAGAACATGAAGGCCAGGCTGCCGACCGCGTCGGCGGTGACGGTGTCGTGGCGCAGCTCGCCGGTGCGCGAGTCGCGGTAGTCGACCTCGACCGGCGCCGCCTCCAGCGAGGTCATCACCGTGCGCAACTGCGCGCGCATGTCGGTCGGATAGCGCTCGCGGCAGGCTGGTAGTTCGTGGCACTGCGCCGACTGCAGCGCCAGCGCGTCCTCCAGGGTGCGGGCGAATTCGCCGCCAACCACCAGCGAGTTCGGCGCGACGCCATCGAGCACCACGGTGCGGGTGTGCTGCGGGTAGGTCGCCGCGTACTGCTGGGCGACCCGAGTGCCGTAGGACACGCCGAGCAGGTTGATCTGTTCGACCCCGAGCGCCGCGCGCACCGTATCGAGGTCACGCACGGCGTCGGTGGTGGTGTAGAAGCGCGGGTCGGCACGGCTTTCCAGTCCCTGCGCGCAACGCCGGGCGAAGTCGACCATCTGCTCGATGTCCGGCACGTCCGCCGGGTCCAGCGGCATCGGTTCGCCGCTGGCGTCGCGGCAATCGAGCGGATTGGACCGGCCGGTGCCGCGCTGGTCGACCAGGATAATGTCGCGCTGTTTGCCGACTTCCTCCAGGGTGCGCTCGACCGTCGCCGCGTGCTCGGTCGCGGCCTGGCCGGGCCCGCCGGCAATGAAGAACACCGGGTCGCCGGTGCCGGCGCTGTTGCCGTCGTTGGCCGGCAGCCAGGCGATGTTGAGCGCGATCCTGCGGCCATCGGGCGCGGCCGGGTTCTCGGGCACTTCGAACGTGGCGCACTGGGCTTCGGTGGGCGTGCCACCGGCGGCGCCGGTCAGCGAGCAGGGCGCGAAGCCGATGTCGCCGAAATGGCGGGTGGCGGCGTCGGTTGTGTCGGTTGTGTCGGCCGTGGCGTTGTCGCCGTCGGCGTTGCAGCCCGCCAGCAGGACCGCCGCGACGATGCCGGCGGCGATGGGCAGTGTCCGGGTGATGCGCATGTTTCCCCTCGGGTCCGTAAGGCGGATCGCCTTGCAGGATGACAGACGGGAGCTACGCAGAAAACGTGACAAACGGCAGGCGGTGCCGCGGGTGGAAGAGCGGTCGCCGGCTACTTGCTGCTGACGTACTTCTCGCGGCGGATCTGCTTGACCTCCAGCCCCGAGTCCTTGAGCGACTCGAAGCAGGTGTCGACCATGTTCGGGTTGCCGCACAGGTAGGCGATGTCGGTCGCCGCATCCGGCGCGAACTCGGGCAGGAACTGCTGCACGTAGCCGTGGCGCACATCGGCATGGGCGACGTCGGAGTCCGGCGCAGGCAACTCGCGCGAGAAGCACGGCACGAAGCGGAAGTTGTCCGGATGCCTGTTGGCGAACGCGCGGAACTCGTCGCCGTACAGCAACTCGTCCGGGGTACGGGCGCCGAACAGCAGCACCACCTTGATGCCGCGTTCGGTGATCGCGGCCTCGATCAGCGGCAGCATCGCCCGATATGGCGTCACCCCGGTGCCGGTGCCGATCAGCAGGTAGCGTGCGTTGGCGTCGGTCGGCAACAGGCAGAACCGTCCGAACGGGCCGCTGGCGTCGACCGTGCCGCCCTCGTCGAGGCCTTCGAACAACGCTGTCGCCGCGCCACCGGGCACGTAGCTGACGGCGATCTCGACCGCCTCGCCCGGGCCGATCGCATGGTCGTGGATGGTGGCCAGTGAATACGAGCGCTTGGTTGCAGTGCCGTCGGCGTACTGGAAGTGGACCTGGATGAACTGCCCCGGGATGAAATCCAGCGGCTGGCCGTCGTCGCGCACGAACACGTAGTGGCCCACGCTGGGCGCGAGCATGCGGCGGGAGACGAGCTTGAGCGGGAAGTGCTGGATTGCCACGCGCGGGAACCTCTGGGAGTCGCTGGAACGCTGCGTCGCCTGGGTGCGCGCAGCGAGCCGCCTATACTACCGGGATCGCCCGCGGCCCATGCCCGCGTGGCATTCCATCCCGGTTCCAAAAGGCTCGCAGACCCGATGACCCAGACCCAGGCGACCGCCGTCGCCGCGCAGGACGGGGCAATCCCCGCGCTTTCCGTCCAAGACCTACGCAAGACCTACGACGCCGGCACCGGCAAGCGCGGTGTGGAGGCTCTCAAGGGCGTGTCGCTCGACGTCACCGAGGGCGACTTCTTCGCCCTGCTCGGCCCCAACGGTGCCGGCAAGAGCACCCTGATCGGCATCGTCAGCTCGCTGGTCAACCTGAGTTCCGGCTCCGTGAAGGTGTTCGACACCGACCTGCAGGCCGACCGCAGTGCGGCGATGCGGCTGATCGGGCTGGTGCCGCAGGAGATCAACTTCAACCTGTTCGAGCAGCCGATCGACATCCTGGTCAACTACGCCGGTTTCTACGGCCTGCCGCGCGCCGAGGCGCTGGTCCGCGCCGAAGAAGAGCTCAAGCGCGCGCAGCTGTGGGACAAGGCGCGGATGATGAGCCGCACCCTGTCCGGCGGCATGAAGCGCCGGCTGATGATCGCCCGCGCGATGATGACCCGGCCGCGCCTGCTGATCCTCGACGAGCCCACCGCCGGCGTCGACATCGAGATCCGCCGCGGCATGTGGGAGACCCTGCGCGAGATCAACGCCGCCGGCACCACCATCATCCTCACCACGCACTATCTGGAAGAAGCCGAGTACCTGTGCCGCAACCTGGCGATCATCGACCGCGGCCAGATCGTCGCCGCCGGCCCGATGCGCACGTTGCTGGCGAAGCTCGACGTCGAGGGCTTCGTGCTCGACATCGACGGCGCGCTGCCGCCGGTGCTTCCGCAGATCGAGGGCACCACCGTGCTCGCACGCGACGACCACACCCTCGACATCGAGATGCCGCGCGCGATGGACCTCAACCGCGTATTCGCCGCGCTCGGCGAGGCCGGCATCCGGGTGCGCTCGATGCGGACCAAGTCCAACCGGCTGGAGGAGCTGTTCGTGCGGATGGTCGCCGCCGGCGATTCCGCCCCCGGTGCCACCTCGGGCACCACCCCGGATCAGACCCCATGAACCACCCCAACCTCGTTGCCCTCGGCACCGTCGCCCGCCGCGAGATCCACCGCATCCTGCGCATCTGGGCCCAGACCCTGGTGCCGCCGGCGATCACCATGACCCTGTACTTCCTGATCTTCGGCGGCCTGATCGGCTCGCGGATCGGGACCATGGACGGCATCTCGTACATGGACTTCATCGTCCCCGGGCTGGTGATGATGAGCATCATCCAGAACAGCTACGGCAACATCAGCTCGTCGTTCTTCGGCGCCAAGTTCGGCCGTCACGTCGAGGAACTGCTGGTCAGCCCGATGCCGAACTGGGTGATCCTGGGTGGCTACGTCGCCGGCGCGGTCGCGCGCGGGCTGGCGGTCGGCGTGATCGTGCTGGCGATCGCTTCGCTGTTCACCGACGTCAGCATGCCGCACCCGTGGATCACCCTGGCGACGGTGCTGCTGGGCGCGGTGATCTTCGCCCTGGCCGGCTTCATCAACGCCGTATACGCGAAGAAGTTCGACGACGTCACCATCGTCCCGACCTTCATCCTGACACCGCTGACCTACCTGGGCGGCGTGTTCTATTCGGTCAAGCTGCTGCCCGACTGGGCCGAGGCGATGACCCACGCCAACCCGATCTTCTACATGGTCAACGCGTTCCGCTACGGCCTGCTGGGCGTCAGCGACGTGCCGCTGTGGGTTGCGTTCGTGTTGATGCTGGG
>JBOHYC010000084.1:0-1909 GCA_050737755.1 Lysobacter sp. | reverse complement strand
CAGAACAGGCCGGCGAACATCAACGCGAACAGCACGACGTGCAGGCCGATCGCCTGCAACACCGCCTGCCGGGTGTCGGCGCGGGTTTCCCTCACTGGGCCACGGCCTCCGACGGCGCGCTCATCAGGCCGACCCGCGGTACGTCGGCGTTCTGCAGCAACACCATCGCCTTCAATACCACCTCGTAATTGGCGGCGCGGTCACCGGCGACGTACACCGGCACATCCGGGTTCTGCCGCACGAAGGCGGAGACCTTGGCCTGCAGCGCCTCGGCGCCCAGTGCTTCCTGGTCGGCACCCTGGAGGGTCAGAAAATAGTTGCCGTCCTTGTCGACGCTTACGATCACCGGATCCTTGTCCTGCGAGATGGTCTTGGCGTTGGACTTGGGCAGCTCGATGTCGACCCCGAGGTTCAGCAGCGGCGCGGTGATCATGAAGATGATCAGCAGCACCAGCATCACGTCGATGTAAGGCACGACGTTGATCTCGGCCTTGAGCTTGCGCTTGCGGATGCGGCGACCGGTGGAGACGGACATGGCGTGTTCCCGTGGTGGCGTCGAGATCGGGCCGGCGGCGCCCTGCGGCGGCCGCGCGGGCCCGACGGTCAGTTCTGCTGGGTGTGCTGGCGTTCGAGGATCGAGGAGAACTCCTCGGAGAACGCGTCGTAGCGCACCGCGATGCGCTCGACCTTGGTCGCGAAGCGGTTGTAAGCCCACACCGCCGGGATGGCGGCGAACAGGCCCATCGCGGTCGCGATCAGCGCCTCGGAGATACCCGGCGCGACGGTGGCGATGGTGGCCTCCTGCACGTTGGCCAGGCCCTGGAACGAAATCATGATGCCCCAGACGGTTCCGAACAGACCGACGTACGGGCTGATCGAGCCGACGTTGGCGAGGAACTCCAGGTTGTGCTCCAGCCCGTCCAGTTCGCGCGCGACCGCGACCCGCATGCCGCGCTGTGCGCCTTCCAGTTGCAGGCGACTGTCGGCGATCCGGCGTTCCCGCGAGAACTCGCGGAAACCGGCCTCGAAGATCGACTCCATGCCGCCGACGTCCCGGTTGCGCTGGCTGGCGCCGGCGTAAAGCTTGGTCAGGTCGGCGCCGGACCAGAAGCGTTCCTCGAACTGCTCGGATTCGCGGTCGGCGCGGTCGAGCACCTTCTTCTTGCGGAAGATGATCACCCACGAGGCGATCGACGCGAGCAGCAGCAGCACCATCACCAGTTGCACCGGCAAGCTGGCGTGCAGCATCAGTTGCAGCAGGTCGAGGCCGCCGTCGCCCGTCGGCTGGGCCGGCAGCGTGGCCACGGCGTTGCCCACCGCGCTGGCAGCATCCTCGGGCAGGGGTTCGACGGTGGTTGCGGCCTGCAGTGCACTCAGCAATGGGGTCATGCCTGGGTCTCCGGGGCCCGGTGTCCTGGGCGGGTTGTCGTGGATGGCGCCGGTTGTTCCAGCGCCTTGAGTTGGTCGAGCAGCGGCTGCGGGATCGCCCGTGGCCGGAAGCCCGCGGCGTCGAGTGCTGCGACGCGCACCTGCGCGGTCAGCAGCAACTCGCCATCGCGGCGGATGTCCTGCGCGAACACTGCGCTCGCGCGACGGCATTCGTGCAGCGACGCGCCCACCTGCAGCGCGTCATCGAGCCGGGCGGGCTTGAGGAAATCGATCTGCATCGCCCTTACGGCAAACACCAGACCGTGCTCGAGCCGCAGCAGTTCCTGACCGTAGCCCTGCGCGCGCATCCATTCGGTCCGCGCGCGTTCGAGGAACGCCAGGTACTGCGCGTGATAGACCACGCCACCGGCGTCGGTATCCTCCCAGTAGACCCGTGTCGGCCAGCTGAACACGGGCTCACTTACCACTGTCGTCACCCTCGAACAGGCCGGCCGGGCCGGGTTTCGGCTTCAGGCCGATG
>JBOHYC010000083.1:0-3412 GCA_050737755.1 Lysobacter sp. | reverse complement strand
GCGGCCAGCCGCGAGGCACCGGTCGGCAGCGTGGTCGGGATCGTGTCGTAGCCGTGGATACGGGCGATCTCCTCGATCAGGTCTTCCTCGATCGCGATGTCGAAGCGGCGGCTCGGGGCGGTGACCTGCCAGCCGTCGGTAGTGGCTTCGACCGCCAGCCCGAGCGCGGTGAGGATGCGCTCGATCTCGCCATCGGCGATTTCCAGGCCCAGCACGCGCGCCACCCGGGCGCGGCGCAGGGCGATCGCCTGCGGCTGCGGCAGGTGCTCGGGCAATGACGCCTCCACCACCGGGCCGGGCGTGCCGCCGGCGATGTCGAGGATCAGCCGGGTCGCATATTCGATCGCGGTGCGCGGCAGTTCGGGGTCGACGCCGCGCTCGAAGCGGTGCGCGGCATCGGTGTGCAGACCGAGCTTGCGACTGCGGCCGATGATCGCGTCGGGGGCGAAGTGGGCCGACTCCAGGAACACGTTGCGGCTGGCGTCAGTGACCCGGCTGTCGAAGCCGCCCATGACGCCGGCCAGCGCCACCGGACGGTCGGCGTCGGTGACCAGTAGGAACTGCTCGTCGACCTTGGCGTCGCGGCCGTCGAGCAGTTTCAGCGACTCGCCTGCACGCGCGCGGCGCACGCCGACCGGGCCGGTCAACAGGTCGCGGTCGAAAGCATGCATCGGCTGGCCCAGCTCCAGCATCACGTACTGGGTCACGTCGACCAGCAGCGAGACCGGGCACACGCCGCTGCGACGCAGGCGCTCGGCCATCCATAGCGGGGTCGTCGCGGCGGCATCGACGCTTTCGATCACGCGGCCGCAATAGCGAGGTGCATCGGCACCGGCGTCGAGTTCGATTTCGAGCCGGGCATCACTGGCGGCAGCCACCGGCTCGATCGCCAGCGGCGCGACCGCACCACCCGACGCGGCGGCGACGTCGAACGCAATGCCGCGCACGCCGAAGCAGTCGGCGCGGTTCGGGGTCAGCTTGATCTCGATGCTGGCGTCGGGCAGGCCAAGCAACTCGGCGACCGGCTGGCCGACGGCGGCGGTGTCCGGCAACTCCAGCAGGCCCGACGCATCGCTGTCGATCGCCAATTCTTTCGCCGAGCACAGCATGCCGAACGACTCGATCCCGCGCAGCTTCGCCGGCGTGATCTTCATCCCGCCCGGCAGCACCGCGCCAACCTTCGCCAGGGGTGCCTTCAGACCAGCGCGCGCGTTGGGCGCGCCGCAGACGATCTGCACGGTCTCGCCATTGCCGGCGTCGACCTGGCAGATCTGCAGACGGTCGGCTTCGGGATGCTTTTCGGCGCTGAGGATCTGCGCGACCACGACGCCATCAAGTGATTCGCCGAGCGTGGTGACTTCCTCGACTTCCAGGCCAATCGCGGTCAGCGTGGCCACCAGTTCGTCGTGGCTGGCGTTGGTCGGTACGTGCTGGCGCAGCCAGTTTTCAGAGAACTTCATTGCTCGCCCCCGTTACGCGAACTGGCGCAGGAAGCGCACATCGTTGTCGAAGAAGCTGCGCAGGTCATCGACCCCGTAGCGCAGCATCGCGAAGCGCTCGACGCCGAGACCGAAGGCGTAGCCGGTGTACTTCTCCGGGTCGATGCCGACGTTGCGCAGCACGTTGGGATGGACCATGCCGCAGCCGAGTACTTCCAGCCATCGGGTCGAGCCGTCCGGCTGCTGCCAGGCGATGTCGACCTCGGCCGAGGGCTCGGTAAAGGGGAAGTAGCTCGGGCGGAAGCGCATTTCGAAGTCGCGCTCGAAGAACGCGCGCACGAACTCGGCCAGCGTGCCCTTGAGGTCGGCGAAGCTGGCGTGCTCGTCGACTAGCAGGCCTTCGACCTGGTGGAACATCGGGGTGTGGGTCTGGTCGCTGTCGCTGCGGTAGACCTTGCCGGCGGCGATCATGCGCAGCGGCGGCTGGTCACCATTGGCCAGCAGATCCTTCATGTAGCGCACCTGCACGCCCGAGGTGTGGGTACGCAGCAGGCGGCCGTCGTCGAAGTAGAAGGTGTCGTGCATCGCCCGCGCCGGGTGGTGCGGCGGGAAGTTCAGAGCTTCGAAGTTGTGCCAGTCGTCCTCGATCTCGGGGCCGTCGGCCAATTCGAAACCGAGCCGGCCGAAGATGTCGGCGATCCGCTCGAGCGTGCGGCTGACCGGATGCAGGCCGCCGCGGGCGCCGTCGATGCCCGGCAGGGTGACGTCGATGATCTCGGTGGCCAGACGGGCATCGAGCGCGGCGGCGTCCAGCGCGACCTTGCGCTCACCGAGTGCGGCCGAAACCGCGTCGCGGGCCTCGTTGATCGCCGCGCCGGCGGCCTTGCGCTCCTCTGCCGGCAGCTTGCCCAGTTGCTTGAGCTGGCCAGTGATGGAGCCGGACTTGCCAACCAGCGCGACCCGCAACGCCTCGATCGCCTCGGGTGAATCGGCGGCGGCGATGTCGGCCAGGGCCTGGGTGGTCAGTGCTTCGATGTCACTCATTGGCATCCCCAAAACGAAACATGGGGAAGGACTTGCGCCCTTCCCCATGCGTGTACTTCGTTGTCCGATCGCCGCGCAAACCTGCGCGGACGATGCGACACCTTACGCTGCGAGCGCGCCCTTGGCCTTCTCGGTCAGCGCGGCAAAACCCGCCGCGTCGTGCACGGCGATGTCCGCCAACACCTTGCGGTCGAGGGTGATGCCGGCCTTCAGCAGGCCGTTCATGAAGCGGCTGTAGCTCATGCCGTTGGCACGGGACGCCGCATTGATGCGGGTGATCCACAGCGAACGGAAATTGCGCTTCTTCTGCTTGCGGCCGATGTAGGCGTACTGCAGGGCCTTCGTCACCGCCTGCTTGGCGACGCGGAAGACCTTGCGACGGGCGTGGTAGTAGCCCTTGGCCTGCTTCAGGATTTTCTTGTGGCGCCGACGCGCCTGTACACCACGTTTGACTCGTGCCATTTCTCAGTCCTCCTCAGGCGTACGGCAGCATGCGGGCAATACGGCCCGCGTCTTCGGCGCGGACGTGGTTCGTCTGCCTCAGATTGCGCTTCCGCTTGGTCGACTTCTTGGTGAGGATGTGGCTACGGTTGGCGTGGCCGCACTTGAACTTGCCGGAAGCGGTCTTGCGAAAGCGCTTCGCCGCTCCACGGTGGGTCTTGATCTTGGGCATTGCGGATGTCCTTTCGGGTTCTTGTAACTGGCCTGGGCGGTGGCATGGCCACTCTTTCCGTCCTGCCCGGTCCGGTTGTAAGTCGTTGATCGCGAAGGAAACCTTCGAAATGCGGCGACGTGTCCTGGGTGATGCGTACAACAATCCCGGCGAACCGGGCCGGCCATTATGGGGGTTGAGGCGATGCCTTGCAAATCAGCCGACTCGCCAAGGTGTAGGAGCGACGTAAGTCGCGATTTCACTGATATCCGAATTC
>JBOHYC010000082.1:0-2085 GCA_050737755.1 Lysobacter sp. | reverse complement strand
CAACGGCTTGGGACTACCGGCGCAAGAAACGGATATCGCGAAGCGGTTGCCACCCGGAGCCTGACCGGCCCTCACGAGGTTCCCGCCATGCTGACCCTGTTCGACTACCTGCCCTCGCAGAACGCCTGGAAGGTGCGCCAGCTGCTGGCCCACCTGCAGCGCCCGTACCGCACGCAACACATAAGCATCTTCGAGGGCGAAGGCCGGCGCCCGGAATATCGCGAGATCAGCCCGACCGGCACGGTGCCGGCGATCCGGCTCGACGACGGCCGGGTGCTGGCGGAGTCGAACGCGATCCTCGGCTTTCTCGCCGCTGGCACGGCGTACCTGCCGGATGAGCCGTTCGCCCGGGCCAAGGTGCAGCAGTGGCTGTGCTTCGAGCAGGAGCGCATCGAGAGCCAGATCGGCACGCTGCGCCACTGGACGATGACCGGCAAGCTCGCGCGGCGCAGCGAGGCGCTGGTCTCCACGCGTCGCGATGCTGCGCTCAAGGCGCTGGGGATACTCGATGCGGAGCTGGGAACGCGGACGTTCGTCGCCGGTGATGCGTACACGATCGCCGACATCGCGGTGTTCGCCTATGCAAGCCACGCCGAAGACGCCGGGCTGTCGCTGCAGCCGTATCCGCATTTCCGCGAGTGGCTGCAGCGGGTGCGGGCGCAACCGGGACACCTGGCCGAATGGCATCCGTACTCGATCGATCCGCACTCGGTAGGAGAGCTCGGTTGAGCAACGCGCCGCTCTCTGTAGGAGCGACGTGAGTCGCGAACGCACGCCCGGTCTCTGGTGCGGAGGCTCGCTTGCGTGGACTCGACCCGAAGCCGCTGCGGGCGCCCCCGGTGCGGACAACGCCTGTCGCGTTCGGCCACCACGAGGAGGTCGCGACTTACGTCGCTCCTACAGAAGGCGTCCAGCTCGCGTCAGGGCACGCCGTGCAGGTAATCCAGCGACACCTGCAACAACGCGCGCAACCCGAGGTCCAGCGACGACTCGTCAAGGCTGAACTTGGGCGAGTGGTTGCTCGGCGCGGTCGCAGGATCGATTCCGGGCGCGGTGGCACCGACGAAGAAGAACATCGACGGCACTTCCTTGGCGTAATAAGCGAAGTCCTCGGCGCCCATCTGCAGCGGCGGTTCGATCACGTGCTCGACGCCGGCTACCGCGCGCAGGCTCGGCAGCATCTTCGCGGTGAGGTCGGGATCGTTGACCGTGACCGGGTTGCCGGTGCCGACCGGGATGTCGGTCTCGACCGTGGCGCCGTGCGCGGCGGCGACGTGCCGGGCGATGTTGTCGAGCTCGCCGTGGATCTTGGTGCGCATGCCTTCGTCGAACGTGCGGATGGTGCCGACCAGTTCGACCGAGTCGGGAATGATGTTGTAGCGGATGCCGCCGTGCACCGAGCCGAAGCTCACCACTGCTGGCAACTTGGCGATGTTGGTGTTGCGGCTGACGATGGTCTGCGCGCTGCCGATGATGTCGGCCGCGGTGACGATCGGGTCGATCCCGCCCCACGGTGCCGAGCCATGCGTCTGGCGGCCGTTGACGGTGATCGTGAACTTGTCCGACGCCGCCATCAGCGGGCCGCCGCGCACGCCGATCGTGCCGGCCGGCAGCGACGAGAACACGTGCAGGCCGAACATCGCCTCGGGCTTGAAGTCGGCGAACAGGCCGTCCTCGATCATTAGCGATGCACCGCCTTCCTCGCCCGTCGGCGCACCTTCCTCGGACGGCTGGAACACCAGCATCACCTGGCCGGGCAGTTCGTCGCCCATCGCCACCAGGGCATCGGCGACCCCCAGCAGGGTGGCGGTGTGGGCGTCGTGGCCGCAGGCGTGCATCACCCCTGGGCTCTGCGAGACGTAGTCGACCTCGTTCTCCTCCAGGATCGGCAGCGCGTCCATGTCGGCCCGCAGCAGGACGGTCTTGCCAGCGCCCTTGCCGCCGCGGATGAGCCCGGTCACGCCGGTCTGGGCGATCCCGGTGCGCGGCTTTAGGCCGAGCGCTCGCAGATGTTCGACGACCTTCGCGGCAGTCTGTTCCTCGCGGTTGGACAGCTCCGGGTGCTGATGGAACCAGCGGCGCAAC
>JBOHYC010000081.1:0-10741 GCA_050737755.1 Lysobacter sp. | reverse complement strand
TCCACGGCGAGGGTATTCCGGCGATCTACGACCTGCTGCACGTCACCCACGGGCTGCCCAGCGACGACGCTTTCGATGTTGCGGTACGCGCGCTGCGCGGCGGTGGATTGACCAAGGACGCGGTTTACCTGGGCGGACTGCGCGACCTCATCGACTACCTGCGCGACGACGGTGAGTTCGAGCCGTTGTTCGTCGGCAAGTTCGCGCTGTCGCACCGGGTCGTGCTCGACCAGCTGATCGACGAGGGCTGGGTCGTCGCCCCCGACCTGCTGCCGCGCTATTGCTCGTGGCCCGACTTCACCGAACGCCTGTCCCTTTGCCGGAACCTTCCGGTCGAACGTCTCTTCCATCAGGAACCCGCCCAATGACCAGCAATCCGAGCACCGATTCCAGTACCGGTTCGAGCACCGGTCCGACCAGCGATGCATCGCCCAAACGGCGCTCCATCAAGCTCGGGTTCGTCATCAACGATATGGCCACCGAGAAGAACAACTACACCACCATCCGGCTCGCGCGCACCGCGGTGAACCGTGGCCACGAAGTCGCATTGATCGGCCTGGGCAACTTCATCTACGACGCCAACGGCACCATCCGCGCACATGCCCACGTTCCGCGGCAGGACCACTACAAGGACGACGACGAGTTGCTGGCCGACCTGCAGGGCGAGGGCGCCGAGATCCACCGGATCTCCGTCGAGGAACTCGACGTGCTGCTGCTGCGCAGCGACCCCGCCGACGAGGTGGTGGACCGTCCGTGGGCGCCGAACAGCGGCCTGCTGTTCGCCCAGCTGGCGGCCCTGAAGCACGTGATCGTGCTCAATGACCCCACCCACCTGACCGACGCGTCCAACAAGACCTATTTCCAGCATTTCCCGGAAGAAGTACGGCCGGTTACCTGCATCACCCTGGATGCCGACGAGATCAAGTCGTTCATCAAATCGCACGATGGCTATGGCGTGATCAAGCCGTTGCAGGGTTCGGGCGGGCAGAGCGTGTTCGTGGTGACTCCCGACAGCGGCTCCAACCTCAACCAGATGATCGATGCGGTGACCCGCGACGGCTACGCGATCGTGCAGGAATACCTGCCCGACGCGGTCAATGGCGACTTGCGCCTGCTGACGCTCAATGGCCGGCCGCTGGTAGTCGATGGTCATTACGCCTGCTTCCGGCGCTACAACGACAGCGGCGACGCGCGCAGCAACATCACCGCCGGCGGCAAGGTGGAGATGGCGGTGCCGGATGCCGACGCGCTGCGGCTGGCCGAAATCGCCGCGCCCAAGCTCATGCGCGACGGCATGTACCTGGCCGGGCTCGACATCGTCGGCGACAAGATGATGGAGATCAACGTCGACACCCCCGGCGGCATCAACATGGCCGAGGAGCTGACCGGTGCCGATTTCAGCGGCCACATCATCGGCGACCTGGAACGCAAGGTCCGCCTGCGCGACCAGTACAACCGCACCCTGACCAACACCGAACTGGCGATGATGTAGCCGTGGCAATGTAGGAGCGACGCAAGTCGCGAAAGCCACGGCCCGGCAAGCCAGATGCAAGCCGGACACGAGTCGACCCGCCCGCTGCCTCTATCGCTTCTGTCTAAGGGATACTGTCCGGCACACCTGCGAGTTGCGCCGTGGATACCGTCCTCATCACCTTCGACCTAATCGGCACCTTCGTCTTCGCGCTCTCGGGCGCGACGCTCGGCGTCCGCCACCGGCTGGACCTGTTCGGGGTGCTGGTGCTCTCGTTCGCGGCGGCGACCTCCGGCGGCATCGCCCGCGACCTGCTGATCGGCGCCACCCCGCCGGTCGCGCTGGCCAACTGGTACTACCTCGCGGTGAGTTGCCTGGCCGGCCTGGTCACCTTCTATCGGCATGTCGAGATCGACCGGCTGCGCAATCCGGTGCAACTGTTCGACGCGGGCGGGCTGGCGTTGTTCGCGGTGACGGGCGCATTGAAGGCGCTGGAATTCGGCCTGGCCCCGGTCTCGGCGACGCTGCTCGGCATGTTGAGCGGCATCGGCGGTGGCATCGCCCGCGACGTGCTGGTCGCGCGTACCCCGGTGATCTTCCAGGCCGACCTGTATGCAGTCGCGGCATTGTCGGGCGCGGCGGCGGTCGTGGTCGGCCACGGCCTGGGCCTGCCGCTGGTGCCGGTGGTGGTGGCCGGGGTGGGGCTGTGTTTCGGCTTGCGCTACATGGCCATCCGCCATGGTTGGCGGCTGCCGGTCGCCGAGCACCGCGAGTCCTGAGCCGGCTATCATCCGGCCATGTCGAAGCTGCTGCTAAACCTGCGCTATGTACTGGACGACGAGATCGAGGACGTCCGGGCCATGCTCGACGAGAACCGGATCGGGTTCTACGAGACCCAACCGAGCCGCTGGGGTATTTCCCATGGTGGCATCTGGATCCGCGACGACGACGATCTTCCGCGGGCCAAGCAACTCATGGCCGGATACCAGGCCGAACGCCAGGCGAGGGTGCGGGCCGAGAACGACGCGGCCCGCCGCGACGGCACCGCGGAAACCTTCATGGACGTGCTGCGCGAACAGCCCGGGCGGGTGCTGCTGATCGCGCTGGCGATCCTGCTCTTGCTGGGGCTGGTCGCATTGCCGGTGGTGCTGCTGCGCTCCTGATCGGGCCGCAACATCGGTCACGCGCGGGTATGCCTTTGGTCATTGGCCGGACCTGCGTGGATGTGCAATCGTCGGGGCCTGGGGAGCGGGCCGGGGATGGCGCTCGCGTCGCCTGTCGTCGCCATTCGAGGTTGCCCGCATGACCCGCAAACGTTCCCTGCTCCGTCGCTCCCTCTTGCCCGCTGGCCTGTTGCTGGCGTTTGCCGGCGCCGCCGGCGCTGCTCCGGCCGCCAAGCCGGGCCAGGCCAAATTGACCGACCACACCTACGCCACCGGCGCGCCGATGACGGCCGAGCAGGAGGCGGTGGTGTTCGAATCGGCCGACCTGAAGTTCCAGGTATTCCCCGAGAGCAAGCGCATCGACGGTGATGCGACGCTGGCGTTCCGCGCGACTGCGCCGGTCGCCAAACTCGTGGTCGACCTTGACCGCAACTATGCGATCCAGTCGGTCTCGGTCGATGGCACGGTGTTGCCGCACAGCGCCTACGCCAATCCCGAGGGCCAGCTGACGGTGACCCTGCCGCAGCCGCTCGCGATCGGCGATGAGGCCGCGTTGCGCATCGTCTACGCCGGCGAGCCGCACGTGGCCGAGAAGGCGCCGTGGGACGGCGGCTTCGTCTGGTTCACCGCGCCCACCGGCGAGCCATGGATCGCCACCGCCGTGCAGGGCGAGGGTTGCGACCTTTTCTGGCCGTGCATCGACCATCCGATGGGCGAGCCGGGCGTGGTTACCCAGCACATCACCGTGCCCGACCCGCTGGTCGCCGCCGGCAATGGCGTCGCGATAGGCATGGACCAGCACGACGGCTGGCGTACTTGGCACTGGCGCACCGAAAACCCCAATACCTATGCGATCGCGCTCAACATCGGTCCGTACGAGCTGCTGAAGGGCGAATACAACAGCCGTTACGGCAACACCATCCCGCTGCGCTTCTGGCACCTGCGTGGCAACGCCGAGGAGGCGCGCGGACTGTTCGCCGAGTTCCCGCTGATGCTCGATTTCTTCGAGTCGACCATCGGCCCGTATCCGTTCGCCGGCGAGAAGATGGGCGTGGTCGAGACCCCGCACCTGGGCATGGAACACCAGACCATCAACGCCTACGGCAACGACTACAAGCAGGGCGAGTACGGCTTCGACTGGCTGCTGCAGCACGAGTTCGCGCACGAGTGGTTCGGCAACCAGCTGACCAACGTCAACTGGGACGACATGTGGCTGCACGAGGGTTTCGGCAGCTACATGCAACCGCTGTACGCCCAGTACCTGCGCGGCGACGAGGCGTATTACGCATCGCTGCACGGGCAGCGGCTCGGATTGGCCAACAGGCATCCGATCGTCGCCGGCCGGCCGATGCTGGAGGACGATGTCTACGACAAGGAAGACGGTCCCGGTGGCGACATCTACGCCAAGGCCTCGGTGATGCTGCACAGCCTGCGCGAGTTGATCGGCGACGAGGCGTTCTTCAGCGCCACCCGCCGCGTGGTCTACGGCACCGACGCGCCTGAGCCGGGCAACTTCGCACCGCGTTACGCCAGCACCGGCGACTTCGTCGACATCGTCAACGAGGTGACCGGAAAGGACTATCGGTGGTTCTTCGACGTCTATCTTTACTCGGCGGCGTTGCCGGAGCTGGTCGCCACGCGTGACACCAAGGGTCTCGCGCTGCGCTGGAAGACCGAAGGCGACAAGCCATTCCCGATGCCGGTGGATGTGCGGATCGGGTCGGTTGACGGCGAGGTGCAGACCGTGGCGATGAGTGAGGGCAGCGGTTACGTCGATATGCCGGTCGGTGCTTTGTACACGCTGGACCCGCATTCGAAGGTGCTGCGCGCGTTGCCGCACATCGTCGCGTTCCAGCAGGACAAGCTGCAGCGGGCGAAGAAGGCGACTGAGGCAAAGAAAGGCACCGAGTAGCCGCCCAGCCACCCCATGTAGGAGCGACGTAAGTCGCGATTTCCTCGCGAGCCGGGATCGCCGTGCAATCGCGACTTACGTCGCTCCTACAACGAAGGCACCCCGCGCAACTAAAGGGATCAGCGCAGCGCAGAGGCCCGGACAGCACTGAGGACCCGCGTACCGTAGCCGTTTGCACGGCGTAGGCACTCACCTGCGGCAGAATGCCTGCATGTCTTCCGATCAACTCCCGCCAGCTTCCCCGCCAGACCCGCCACCGGTTCGACCGGTCGAGCCCGACGCCGCCGATTGCTGCGGCGAAGGCTGCCCGCGCTGCATCTTCGATGTTTACGACGAGGCGATGGAACGTTACGAAGCCGCGTTGGCGGCATGGCGCAAGCGCCATCCCGAACCCGGACCCGGACCCCGACAAACACCCGGCCCGGCCAGCTAAGCGGCGGCCCCGTACGCCCGGTCAGCCGGACTCAGATACAGGTTCGGGCTCCGCTTTGTCGCCGCTGCGGGCTTTGCGGTAATCCCGGTCAAATATCGGCAACATCGCCTGGATCATCGGTCCGATCACCAGCGCGTAGGCCACGGTCCCAAGCCCGAACGTGCCGCCCAGCAGGTAACCAACCAGCAGCACGCTGCCCTCGATGAGCGTACGGACCAGTCGCACCGACCAGCCGCTGCGTCGTGCCAGCCCGGTCATCAGGCCATCGCGCGGTCCGGGTCCGAAGTGCGCGCCGATATAGGCGGCGGTGGCGATCGCGTTGAGCACAATGCCGGCGATCAACAAGGCCACCCGGCCCGTCAGTTCAAGATCGCCCAGCGCATTGCCGAACCAACCGTTGACCAGGTCGAACACGACCCCGATCACCACCGCGTTGCTGACCGTGCCGATGCCGGGCTTCTGGCGGATCGGGATCCAGGCCAGCAGCACCACGAAGCTGGTCGCAATCGCCACCCGGCCCATCGACCAGCCGCCCTGCAGCGCGACGCCCTGGTGCAGCACATCCCACGGCATCAGCCCCAGGTCGGACTGCAGCATCAGCCACATCGACACGCCATAGGCGATCAGTCCGAGATAGAGCTGGAGGAGGCGACGTGGCATGACCGGTGGCGCGCTGTGGGGAGGCAGCGTCAAGGACGCCATGTTAGTGGACGGGCCAGTCCGCCGGGCCGCTTCCGGTGGAACGCTGCAATGCGCCGGCAGTACTGCGACACCGGCGGCGCGTACCATCGCAGGCTGGATCCCCACTTTCGAGACGCCCCATGACTATTTCCATGCACGCCGCATCCGTACCCGTGTTCAAGCAGATGCTCGGCAGCCTCGCTGCGCTGCTGGAGAAGGCCGAGTCGCACGCGGAAGCGCGCAAGATCGCTCCGGAGGTTTTGCTGCAGACGCGCCTGTTCCCCGACATGTTCCCGCTGGTGCGGCAGGTGCAGATCGCCTGCGACTTCGCCAAGGGCGTGACCGCCCGGCTGGCGGGTGCGGAGGTGCCGGCGTACGACGATACCGAGCAGTCCTTCGAGCAGCTGCGCGCGCGGATCGATCGCACCATCGCCTTCATCGACAGTTTCGATGCCGCAGCATTCGACGGCAGCGAGGCACGCGAGATCGTCACCCGTCCGGGCACCCCGAAGGAGCGCCGCTTCAACGGCCAGGACTATCTGCTGGGCTACGGCCTGCCGCAGTTCTTCTTCCACGTGACCACCGCCTACGCACTGCTGCGCCACAACGGCGTGGAAGTCGGCAAGCGCGACTACATGGGCGCTTACTGAGCCGAAGTCAGAACCGGTCGCCGACGGGCGAGTAACGCCATTCGCCCGGCGGCATCTTGTTCAACCCGATCCGGCCGATCCGCAGGCGCCGGATCGCCACCACGTCCAGCCCGACCTCGGCGCACATGTGCCGCAGTTGTCCGGGGCGCACGTCCTTGATCGCGAAGCGCAGCCGCACCTCGTTCTGCCAGCTGACCTTGCATGACGGCAGCGTGCGCCCCTCATAAGCGAGTCCGCGCGACAGCCGGCTCAGGGTGTAGGGGCCGGTTGCGCCGCGTACCTCGACCAGGAACTCCTGTTCGATCTTCGCGGCGTCCTCGTTCAGCCGTCGTGCGACGCGACCGTCGTGGCTCAGTACCACCAGCCCGCTGGCTTCGTCATCCAACGGCATCAACGGCTGCAGATGCGAGAAGTGGCGCTGCAGCACGCGGATGCCGCTGACGTCACCCTCCGCATGGGAGGCGGGAGTGACGAGCGCAGCGATTGCCTTGAACGCGACGCCGACCGGCTTGTGCAGCAGCATCGTCGCCGGTTCGGCCGGTTCCAGCCGGGCTTCGGGATCGAGTTCGACCCGTTCGCTGGCGACCATGAACTGCGGTGCCTCCACCACTGCGCCGTCGACCCGGACCCAGCCGCCCTCGATGTACTGTTCGGCCTGCGCGCGCGAGCAGCCGGTCAACTCGGCGACGCGACGGGCGAGCCGCTCGGGTGCGGGAGGGGTGGACTGCTCGGGCATGGACGGAACCGCGACGGGGCGGGCCAGTGTAAAGCGCGGCGACCGCTAAAATGTCGCGATGATCCTCAACCTCGCCGCCTACCATTTCACACCGATCGATCGGCCCGCAGACCTGGCCGATGCTCTGCGCGACTGGGCTGACGCCAATGGATTGCGCGGAACCGCGTTGGTGGCGGGCGAGGGCATCAACCTGTTCCTGGCGGGCACGGAGCCGGCGATCCACGGCTTCCTCGATCGTCTGCGGGCCGACCCGCGGTTCGCCGACATCACGGTCAAGCTCAGCCGCAGCCAGCGGCAACCGTTCGCGCGGCTGAAGGTCAAACTCAAGCCGGAAATCATCAGTTTCCGCCGCGACAACAGCTCCCCGCTGGACGGGCGCGCGTCGGCCGTGGCACCGACCGACCTTGCGCGCTGGATAGCACAAGGGCATGACGACAGCGGTCGACGGCTGGTGCTGCTCGACACCCGCAACCGCGAGGAGGTGGAGCACGGCAGCTTCGAAGGCGCGCTGACCCTGCCGATCGACAACTTCACCGAGCTGCCCGACGCGCTGGCGCCGCACCGCGAATCGCTGGCCGACGCCACCGTGGTCAGCTTCTGCACCGGTGGCATCCGCTGCGAGAAGGCGGCGTTGTGGCTACGCGCCGACGGCATGGACAACCTGCTGCAGCTGGACGGCGGCATCCTGGGGTATTTCGAGCAGGTCGGCGGCGCCGGCTATGACGGTCGCTGTTTCGTGTTTGACGAACGGGTGGCGCTGGACCCTGCGCTGCAGCCGCTGGTGGATGGCGAGGACGCCTGACACCCACAACCTGTGGTTATGACCCATGCCTGTCTTTCTATTGGCGGGTTTCGCCGGCTTGTGCCTATGCTCGGGCCGTGTCATGGACTGAAGAACCATGCGCCCGGCCAATATATTTCGCCGTCGGGCGCCCGGGGCTGCACTGCCTGAACCGGTTCCATGGCCGACTGTTGGGGGGCATCCGTTGCGCGGCCAGAAAATGTGATTGCTTTGGTCGCGGCAGTTCCATGACACGTAATGCTGGGAGAAAGTCTGCATGAATGATCGCCTGGGCCGGAACATTCCCACTTTGCTGGCTGCGTCGGTGCTGCTTGCATTGGCCAGTACCGCATCCGCACAAGAAGCACAGGGCGCAGCGCCGGCCCAGGACGCCCAGTCCGAGGATGCGCCGTCCGCCAAGGCCCTGGACCTGTCCACGGTGATCGTGACCGGCACGCGTATCAGTGACCGCACGCAGGCCGAATCACTGGTTCCGATCGACGTGATTCCCAGCGATGTCCTGACCCAGACCGGCGCCGTCGACCTGGGCAGTGCACTCGACCAGGTGGTTCCGTCGCTGAATTTCCCGCTCGCGTCCATGTCCGACACGTTCGCGTTCACGCGCCCGTTCCAGATGCGCGGCCTCAACAGCGACCAGGTGCTGGTGCTGGTGGACGGCAAGCGCTGGCACTCGAGTGCGCTGATGCTGACGCTTGGCCAGGTCGGGCAGGGCTCGCAGGGCGTGAATATCGGCACGATCCCGATCGGTGCGATCGACCGTGTCGAAGTGCTGCGTGATGGCGCCTCGGCGCAGTACGGTTCGGACGCCCTTGCCGGCGTCATCAACATCATCCTGAAAAAGGGGCCGGACGGCGGCCAGGTGCAGGCCAGCTACGGCAAGTACTCGGCAGGCGACGGCGACCGCTCCCGGATCCAGGGCGACGTCGGGTTTTCGCTTGGCGAGGATGGCTGGTTTCGGATCGCCGCGGAGGCCGCCGATCAGCAGCCGACCAACCGCGCGGGGCTCGACAACCGGCCGGGCTTCACCGAGTTGGGAAAGAAATTCCAGGTCGGCATTCCGGAATCCAACAGCTACAACACGTTCTTCAGCTGGGGATACGACTTCAAGCCAAACGTGAGTCTTTACGGCTCCGCGCATTACGGCAAGCTCGTCGCCGAACCCATGGCGTACTACCGCTACGGCGCCAATGCGCCGGAGCCGAAGAACGACCTCATGCAGTACATCTTCCCGGATGGCGATGGCTTCCAGCCGGTGGAGCATGGCGATTCGCGCGACAAGAGTTTCGTCGTCGGGCTGCGCGGCGATACGGACAGCGGCTGGAATTGGGACGTCGGCGCCACCTGGGGTGCCAATCGCGTGTCCTACGGCACGTTCAATACCGTCAACTTCGCCTACTGGAACGATTTTGGATACAGCCCCACGGATATCCACGATGGCACCCTGACTTCATCACAGGCGACCTTCGATATCGCCATGGCCAAGTCGCTCGGGGACAACTGGGACCTTGGCTTTGGTGTGCAGTACCTGCGCCAGCGATACGAGATAGTGGAGGGTGACATCGCCTCGTGGTACGTGGGCAATTCCGGTATCACGGGCGCCGCCCAGGGCTTTGCCGGCTGGGGGCCGCAGGATGCCAGCGACAACTCGCGGCATTCCATCGCCGAGTACGTGCAGCTGGAAGGCAACATTACCGAGCGGCTGAGCAGCTCCCTTGCGGTGCGCCACGAGGATTACTCGGATTTCGGCACCAACCTGTCCTATGCGTTGTCCGGTCGTTACGACTTCGATAACGGCTTCGCGGTGCGCGGCACAGTTTCCACCGGCTTCCGCGCCCCGGGCCTGGGACAGCAGCATGGCTCGGCGACGACTTCCGTGTCCTATCCCGAAGGCAATTCGCTGGGACTGCCCGAGGGAATCTACCTGCGTGGCCTGGTGCCGGTCGACAACGAGTTGGCCATGTTGCTTGGCAGCGAGCCGCTGGAACCGGAAACCTCGAAGAGCTACACCATTGGCGCGGTGTGGAACCCGATTCCTTCATTCACGACCACGGTGGACCTGTACCAGATCGACCTGGATGACCGCATCCTGATGTCGAGCTCAATGTCGCTGGTGGCGGACTCGGTCCAGGACTACCTGGCGGACAACGGTGTTACCGATCCGCAGTATGTCGCGCTCGCCTACTTCACCAATGCGGCGGAGATGCGCATCCGGGGCATCGGTATCGTCACCAATTACTTCAAGGAGTTCGACAACGGTGGCGAGTTCGAGACGACGGTCAACTGGGCGTACCACAAGAACGAAGTAACCGGGGTGCGTCCAAACCCGGCGGTGCTCGAAGCACTGGGTGATGTCGGCTTCAACCGGATCACCCGCAGCCAGACCAAGGGACTGCTTGCCGACCAGATGCCGCGGTCCAAGTTCATCTGGACCAATACCTACAAGAAGAACAACTGGGGATTCACCGGTACCGCCATCCGCTACGGCGGGGTGACCGAGTACAGCTCGACCGATGCCCTTTACGACGATATCTACCCGGCCAAATGGATCTTCAACACGGCCATCGATTACTACCGCGACCGTTGGACCTTCACCGTGGGCTCGGACAACATCTTCGATACTTACCCGCAGAAGGCTCCCGAAGGCAGCAACTTCCACGGCATATTCCCGTATCCGAGCAGCTCGCCGTTCGGCTCCCAAGGCGCCTTTGTCTACGGCAAGGTCAGTTACCGCTGGTAATCGGACTCGAGGCGGTGGAGCGCAGCCACTCCACCGCCCCCAGGCCCGCGCGGCGTCCGCTCGCGAAGCACGCGGTCAGCAGGTAGCCACCGGTCGGCGCTTCCCAGTCCAGCATCTCGCCGGCGCAGAACACGCCGGGCAGGGCATCGAGCATCA
>JBOHYC010000080.1:0-3500 GCA_050737755.1 Lysobacter sp. | reverse complement strand
ATCCCGTGGATGGTGCGGCACTGGGGGCTACGGGTCAGCCATTTGCTCAACTGTGCGCTGGGCGGCGCGGGCCTGCTGTCGATGCTGGTGATCCGCGACCCGATGTGGCTGCTGGCGTCGATGGTCGGCGTCGGCTTTGCATGGGCGTCGATCCTGTCGCTGCCGTACGCGCTGCTGTCGGACAGCGTGCCGGCGGCGAAGATGGGCGTGTTCATGGGCATCTTCAATTTCTTCATCGTGATCCCGCAGCTGGTCGCGGCGAGCCTGCTCGGGTTCCTGCTCAAGACGTTCTTCGGCAATGAGCCGATCCAGGCGCTGATGATCGGCGGGGTGAGTTTGATTGTTGCGGGCTTCTGCGTACTGCGGGTGCGCGAGCCGGGCGCCGCGCTGGCCAATGGGGAGGTCGCATGAAACTCCGTGTTCTTTCGCTTGCGTTGCTTGCCGCGCTGGGCGCGGGCTGCGCGCACACGCCGGCATCCACGGACCCGGTCGCCGACTACTACGGCACCGCCGAGCCGTTCGCGTCCAACGCGGTCTACTTCGTGCTGACCGACCGCTTCGTCAATGGCGACCCCGACAACGACCAGCGCGAACAGGGCGGCCCCGACCCGACCCGGCGCACGTTCGACCGTCCGACTCCCGGCGCGGAGGCCACCGGCGACAACATCGGCTACCTCGGCGGCGATTTCCGCGGCCTGCTCGACAACGCCGCTTACATCGCCGACATGGGCTTCGGCGCGGTGTGGTTGACCCCGATCGTCGACAACCCCGACGAGGCCTTCACCGGCGGCGATCCGATCCAGTCGGACGCATTCTTCAAGGACCGCGGCAAGACCGGCTTCCACGGCTACTGGGGCGTCAACTTCTTCGAGCTCGACGAACACCTGCCGAGCGCCAACCTCGACTTCGCCGGCCTCACCGAGGGCCTGCGCGAACACGACCTGGTGACCGTGCTCGACATCGTCGCCAACCACGGCTCGCCGTCGTTCACGATGCCGGTCGACCAGCCGAAGTACGGCGAGATCTACGACGCCGACGGCACACTGGTCGCCGACCACCAGAACCTTGCGCCGGCCGAGCTCGACCCGGACGGCAACCCGCTGCACGCGTTCTTCCACGACGAGCCCGACCTCGCGCAGCTGTCCAACATCGACGACACCAATCCGGCGGTGCTCGACTACTTCGTGCGTGCGTACTCGCAGTGGATCGATCAGGGCGCCGGCGCGTTCCGGATCGACACCATCCGCCACGTGCCGCACCCGTTCTGGAAGGCTTTCAGCGACCGCATCCGCGCGCAACACCCGGGGTTCTTCATGTTCGGCGAGGCGTTCGACCACGAGGCCGCCAACATCGCGCCGCACACCTGGCCGGAGAACGGCGGCGTCAGCGTGCTCGACTTCCCGTTGAAGGCCGCGTTGCAGGAGGTATTCGGCACCGCCGATGCCGGCTTCGAGCAGCTGGCCGACGCGCTGTATCTGGTCGATGGCCCGTACACCAACCCATACGAACTGATGACGTTCTACGACAACCACGACATGCCGCGCATGGACGCCAGCGACGCCGGTTTCATCGACGCGCACAACTGGCTGTTCACCGCGCGCGGCATCCCGGTCATCTATTACGGCTCGGAAACCGGCTTCATGCGCGGCACCGGCGAGCATGCCGGCAACCGCAACTACTTCGGGCAGGAGCGCATCGACGCGGCGGTTGGCAATCCGATCCGCGAGCGACTCAAGCGCATCGCACTCGTGCGTGCGGAATCACCGGCGCTGCAGCGCGGGCTGCAGCTCGACATCACGCTCGACGGCGACCGCGCCGCGTTCTACCGCGTCTTCCAGCGCGACGGCGAACACCAGATCGCGCTGGTGCTGCTCAACAAGGGAGACGCGCCGGCGGACTTCGAGGTGAGCGAATACCTGCAGGCGGGCACGTGGCAGGCCGCGATCGAAGGAGGCACGGTAGAGGTCGCGCCCAGCGGCAGCCTGTCGGCGACGGTTCCGGCGCACGGGGTCGAGGTCTACCTGCTCGACGCACCGGTGACGCGAGCCGACCTCGCCACCGAACTGGCCCGGCTGATGGCCGGCGCTCGCCGCGGCGACTGATCAGCGCGCGTCGGGGTCGCTGGAGCGCCGCACCACCAGCTTCGCCGGAAGGGTGAAGCTTTCCACCGGCTGTTCCTGCACCTGCTTCATCAGGGTCTCGACCAGCAGGGTGCCGGCGCGCGAGGTGTCCTGCGACACCGTGGTCAGTGCCGGGCTGGCCGAGCGTGCGGTCGGAAGATCGTCGAAGCCGACCACCGCGACATCGCGCGGTACCTGCAGGCCGTGCTCGGCGAGCGCACGCATCGCGCCGATCGCGATCAGGTCGCTGGCGGCGAACACCGCGTCGAACGACGCGCCGCGACCCAGCAGTTCGCGCATGGCCGCATAACCGTCGTCCTCGGCGCTTTGCGCGTCGACCTGCAACGCCGGGTCGAGCGCAAGCCCGACGTCATGCAGCGCCGCGTCGCAGCCGCGGTAGCGATCGAAGAATTCCGGGTAGTGGCTCGACGCATCGCCGAGGAACGCCACGCGCCGGCGGCCGAGCCCGGCCAGGTGCTCGCCGACCAGTTGCCCGCCGTGGAAGTTGTCGCAGCCGATTGACAGCCCCGGCTGGTCCGGCAGCACCGCGCCCCAGCGCACGAAGTGGGTGCCCTGCTCGACCAGCTTCTGCAGTTTGCCGCGGTAGCTCAGGTAGTCGCCGTAGCCGAGCAGGATCAGGCCGTCGGCCTTCATGCTGTCGGCGTAATCCGCGTGCCAGTCGTCGGACAGCTGCTGGAACGACACCAGCAGGTCCTGCCCGGCGCGCGCGCAGGCGCGGGTGATCGAGCCGAGCATCGACAGGAAGAACGGGTTGATGTGCGAGTCGTCCGGGGTCGGGTCCTCGAACAGCAGCAGTGCCAGCGTGCCCGAGCGCTGCAGCCGCAGGCTGGAGGCGTGGCGGTCGACCTTGTAGTTGAGCTCGCGCACCGCCGCCTCGACCCGCTTGCGGGTCTCGGCATTGACCAGCGGGCTGCCCCGCAGCACCCGCGATACCGTCGCCTGCGACACCCCGGCGGCGTGGGCGATGTCGATCGATGTGGTCTTGGTGCGCTTGCGCGATGCCGGCTGGCTCGGACTGTTCATGCGGGGCCGAGTGTATGCCGGTTTGGCATTGCGTCAGTAGTTGAGGTTGAGCTTCAGCCACGCTGTGCGGCCGGGTTCGTTGATCCGCACCGGATCGGCCGGGTAGCCGAAGTCGGCATTGCCGGCGAGGTTGAGGTGCTCGCTGTAGGCGCGGTCGAACACGTTGTCGATGCCGGCGGTGAGCTGCATGCCGTTGTCGAAGCGGTAGCCGGTGTTGAGCGCGAGGGTGGCGAAGCCGGGGCTGGCGCCGAGGTCCTGGCCGACCACGTTGCCGTAGCCGGGGGCGACGCGGTGCTGCCCGTCGACGATCCGCACCAGTGCGCCGGCGGTCCACTG
>JBOHYC010000079.1:0-2185 GCA_050737755.1 Lysobacter sp. | reverse complement strand
CGAGCAACGACATGCTGCGGGTCGATGACTGGATCGAGATGCCCAGTCAGGGTGCCGATGGCGACGTGATCGACATCAGTCTGCACACGGTCAAGGTGCAGAACTGGGACAAGACCATCAGCACCATCCCGACCCATCGGCTTATCAGCGAGAGTTTCCGAAACTGGCGCGGAATGACCGAGTCGGGCGGGCGACGGATAAAGCGCTCGCTGCTGATCGACCAGAACTCGGTGCGCTTCCTCGACCAGGCCGAGCGCGACCACCTGCGCCGGATCGCCCTGATCGACGGCTATCTCGACGACCAGCGCGCGGAGCTGCAGGAGTACAACGCCAAGCTGGAGGCGGCCGGCAAAGACCCGGTCAACAACCGCCGTGCAACCAACCTCGGCACGTTCCGCGCCTACGTCACCGCGTACCTGCGTGCGCACCCCGGGGTCAACCAGGACATGACCCTGATGGTCCGCCAGCTCGCGCCGGGACCGACCGGGCTGCCGATGGAGATCTACTGCTTCTCGGCCGATGTCGGCTGGGTGGCGTACGAGAACCTCGCCGGCGATATCTTCGACCACCTGCTGGCGGTGCTGCCGGAGTTCGGGTTGAAGCTGTACCAGGCCCCCGGCGGTGCCGATGTGGCCGAAGCACTCGCACGCCTCGGCGGAGGCCCGGGCCGCGCCGACGCGCCGGTCGGCGGGGTGGGTGACGATGACGGCGGGTCGGCGGACAATGCGCCACCATCCACGGGAACACCCGCGACCGTATGAGCCGCGCCTACCTCAGCCTCGGCAGCAACCTCCAGCCGATGGCCAACCTGCGCAGCGCGATCAAGGCGCTGCACGCGCAGTTCGACGCCGTGGTGCTGTCGCTGGTCTACCGCACCCGCGCGGTCGGCTTCGAGGGCAACGATTTCTTCAATGCGGCCGCTGTGGTCGAGACGGACCTCGAACCGCATGCACTCAACGAGTGGCTGCACGCGCTCGAGGATGCGCATGGACGTGACCGCAGCGGTCCGCGGCATGGGGACCGCACGCTGGACATCGACATCGTGCTGTTCGATGACCGGATGCTGTCGGGCCCCGGCAACCTGCGGATCCCGCGGCCGGAGCTGCAGCATGCGTTCGTGCTGAAGCCGCTGGCCGACATTGCCGGCGACGTGGTGGTACCCGGCAACGGGCACACGCTGGCGCAGTTGTGGGCAGTGCATCCGGAGCACGATGCGGTGTTCGAGATCGTGGAGCTGGGGCTTTAGCGGAGCAGGGCGCTTCTTGTAGGAGCGACGTAAGTCGCGATTTCCATACGTTTACATGGGTTCAGGGCGTCGCGACTTACGTCGCTCCTACATTCCGCGACCGGCTGGAGCGTTATCCAGCCAGCATCCTTCCACCATCCAGGTGCAACACCTGTCCGGTGCTGTACGTCGCATCGCGCAGCAGCCAGCGTACGGCTTCGGCGACTTCCTCCGGCGTGCCGGTGCGGCCCAATGGCGTGCGCGCCAGCATCGCGTCCTGCGTGGCGCCTTTGTCGTCGCCCTCCGGCCACAAGATTGCCCCGGGCGATACCGCGTTGACGCGCACATCCGGCCCCAGTTCCAGTGCCAGTGACCTGGTCATCATCAGCAGCGCCGCCTTGGCCATGCAGTAGACCGTGTGCTCGCGCAGTGGCCGCTCGGCGTAGATGTCGACCAGGTTCACGATCGACCCGCCGGTGGCCCTCAGGTGCGGCGCCGCGGCCTGGGCCAGGAAGAATGGCGCGCGGGTGTTGCTGGCGAACAGCGCATCCCATTGCGCCGGCGTGGTCGAGCCGATCGGGGTCGGCTCGAAGCCCGACGCGTTGTTGATCAGCGCATCGAGCCGGCCGAAGTGGCCCACGGCCTGCGTGATCAGTTCCGGCACACGGTCGAATTCCGCCAGGTCGGCCTGCAGTAACAAGGTGCTGCCGGGGCGGGTCGTCTCGAGTTCGTCGGCCAGCGCATCGAGCTCGGTGCGCGAGTTGCGGCAGTGCAGCGCAAGATCGTAGCCGGCGCCGTGCAGGGTGCGGGCAATCACCGCGCCGATGCGTCGCGCGGAACCGGTGATCAGGGCGACGGGCGCAGCGGGCATCGGGGTCTCCATTGATCGTTCGACGGGTATCCTGCGCGAGTCCCCCGACGGATACCACCGTGACCGATTTCGACCTGCCGACTCCTGAC
>JBOHYC010000078.1:0-8493 GCA_050737755.1 Lysobacter sp. | reverse complement strand
TAGCGACCGCGCTCGTCCTGTTTCACGCCGGCCAGCGCGCACCCGGGATCGTGGGTGAAAAACAGATGGACGTTGCGCGCCAGCTTGTCGGCCAGGAACGCCTTCTTCTCATCGATCAGCAACTCGGCGTTGCGGTCGTAGCCCATCGTGATCGGCACATGCACCCAGGGGCGGCCAGGGATGAGGTCGGCGCAGAACACCACGCCGCCGTGCGGCTGGCCATCGACCCGTTCCGGGCCGACGATTTCCGACAGCATCAGCCCCGGCGTGTGGCCGTCGCTGTAATGGAAACGCACCGCATCCCCGAGGGTCTGCGAATACTCGCCATCGACCAGCTCCAGCCGGCCGGTCGCCTCGATCAGCTCCGGCAATCCGGGAATGAAGCTGGCGCGATCGCGCGGATGCGGCGCGGCGGCGCGCTGCCAATGTTCGCGTCCAGTGACATAACTTGCGTTGGGGAACACCAGTTGCGGCGCCTCGCCCTCGACGTATGAGGTGAGCAGCCCGCCTGCATGGTCGAAGTGCAGGTGCGACAACACCACCACGTCGATGTCCTCGGGCTTGAAGCCGGCGGCGGCCAGCGACTCCAGCAGCACGTGCCGGTCTTCCACCACCCCGTAGCGTTCGCGCAGTTTCGGCTCGAAGAACGCGCCGATTCCGGCCTCGAACAACACCGTCTTGCCCGCCAGCGGAGCAGCCAGCAGCGCGCGGCAGGCCAGCTCGATTCGGTTGTGCTCGTCGGGCGGCGACCACTTCGCCCACATCGCCCGCGGCGCGTTGCCGTACATCGCGCCGCCGTCGAGCTTCTGGCTGTTGCCGATCAGCGACCAGAGTTTCATGTCAGTCCTCCAGCAGCACGTCCGTCGAACCCACCGGGTTGCGCGGGTCGGTACCGCCGGACAGTTTGTCGCTGCGCTTGTCCCATTCCACCGTCTGCAGATTGCCCCAGGTGCCCTCACCGGCGTTGACGGTGTGGCCCATGGCTTCAAGCGCCTTGATGGTATCGGCGTCCAGCGCATCCGGTTCGGCCGCGATCACGTCGGGCATCCACTGGTGGTGGACGCGCGGCAGTGCGGCAACCTGCTGCGCGTCGAGGCCGGCGTCGTAACCGAGGATGCCGTACAGCACTTCGGTGATGATCCGGCTGCCACCGGGCGCACCGAGGATCGCGACGGCATCGTCGGACTCGATGATCGTCGGGGTCATCGAACTCAGCATGCGCTTGCCCGCTTCGACCGCGTTGGCATCGAAGCCCATGACCCCGAATGCGTTCGGCGTACCGGGCTTGAGCGCGAAGTCGTCCATCTCGTTATTGAGGATCACCCCGGTGCCGGGCGCGATCAGGCCCGAGCCGTATGTCAGGTTGACGGTCTGGGTCGCGGATACACGATTGCCGCCGCCGTCGATGATCGAGAAGTGGGTGGTCTCGTCGTCCTCCAGTGGTACCGGCTGGCCGGACAGCAGGTCGCTCGGGGTCGCCTTGTCCGGATGGATGGTGGCCCGCAGGCCGGCGGCATACGCCGGGGCGGTCAGCATCTTCAGCGGCATCTCGACGAAGTCCGGATCACCGAGGTAGATCGTGCGGTCGCGGTAGGCGCGACGCATGGCTTCGACGATCAGGTGGGTGCGCTTGGCGTCATCCAGAGCGGACAGATCCCACGGTGCCAGTATCTGCAGCATTTCCGCCAGCGCTACGCCGCCCGATGACGGCGGTGGCGCGGTGACGATGTGCCAGTCGCGGTAGTCGAACTCGATCGGCTCGCGCTTGCGGACTTCGTAACCGGCCAGCTCGGCGGCGGTCCAGTGGCCACCCTCTTCTTCGACCGAGGCCAGCAACTTGTCGGCGACGTCGCCCTTGTAGAAGCCGTCGAAGCCCTTTTCGGCCAGAAGCTCAAGGGTACGGGCCAGATCCGCTTGCTTCAGCACCTCGCCCACCTGCGGCGGGTCACCGTCGGCCAGAAACACTTCGCGGGTGCCGCGGTAACGTTCCATCACCTCGGCGCGGCGGGCGTAGCCCCGTTCCAGCCGGCCATAGACCGGGAATCCATCGCGGGCGGCGCGAATCGCCGGCGCCAGCGAGGTCGACAGCGGCAACTTGCCGTAATCGCGCGCCAGCAACACCAGCGCCGCGGGCAACCCGGGGATGCCTGCCGACCATGGGCCGTTGGTTGCGCGGTCACGATCCAGATCGCCCTTTTCGTCGAGATAGGCCTCCGGCGTAGCTGCGGCCGGCGCGATCTCGCGCGCGTCGAGGAACACGTCATCGCCGCTGCGGGCCTCGTGCAACAGGAAGAACCCGCCACCGCCCAATCCGGACCCGATCGGCTCCACCACCGACAGCGTCGACGACACTGCAATCGCCGCATCGAACGCGTTGCCACCGGCACGGATCGTCTCCAGCCCGGCTTCCGTTGCGAGCGAGTGTGCGCTGGCGATCGCGGTGCCCGGCGGAGTTACGGCAGCGGTCGGGGTCACGCTGGCCGGTACGGCATCCTGTGCCGACGACGTCGCGCAGCCTGGAAGCACGGTGGAAGCCAGCAGGCCGCCCAGCAGGATCGTTCGCAGCTCAACGCGCATCGGGTGCTCCTTTGGTTGCAGTCAACCTTGTTGCAGCCGCATCAATTTCGCCAGCAGCTGATCATGGGATTCGGGGAGGTCGGGATCGGGATCGATGCACTCGACCGGGCAGACCACCACACATTGCGGTTCATCGAAATGACCGACGCATTCGGTGCAGCGCGCCGGGTCGATCACGTAAATGGTTTCGCCCTGCGTAATCGCCTGGTTCGGGCAAGCCGGTTCGCAGACATCGCAGTTGACGCAAAGCTCGTTGATCTTGAGAGACATATTTACATGATCCCCGCCCGCAAGGCGGGGATGACCGCAAGGCCGCGCCCGCCGAACGGACGCGGCCCGGTTCGTCACTTGGCCTCGATGAACTCGTACAGGACGCCGGCCGGCGCAACCGCCGCCTTGACCCGCTCGTTGTCGGCCGCATCTCCGATGAACAGCAGGCGCACGCCGTCCATCGAACCCGGATCGACCTTGCCGAAGGCGCTGACGATGATATCGGCCATCATTGCCGACTCGGGCGAGCCGAATGCGATCAGGTTGCCCTCGACGATGCCGCGCTGCATGGCGATCTCGACCTCTTCCTGCAGGCGTTCGCGGGCACCCTCGAAGCCGGCGCTGTCGGACGCGGGCAGGTAGTACAGGTACGGGCTGCGGGTGATGTCGCCCATGTTGCGGGTGACCACGTCGGACAGGTACGCACCCCACTCGCCATCGTCGTTGGTGGCCGGACGGGTCAGCGGTGCAACTACTGCGGCAGTGTCTTCGGCGGGCGCCTCTTCCTTCTGGCAGGCCGCGAGCAGCGGCATCGAAAGCAGGGCGATCATCAGCAGGCGCGTGGTGGTGTTCATAAGTTTCCCCGTGTTGTCTGGAAGGTCATGCAAGGGTGCGCTGCCATTGTGCCTGCAGCGCGTCGGCCACCGCTGGGGGCACGAACCCGGAGACATCGCCGCCAAGGCGGGATATCTCGCGTACCAGCGATGAGGAAATGAAGCCGTATTGCTCGGCCGGGGTCAGGAACAGTGTCTCGACCTCGGGGATGAGATGGCGATTCATGCTCGCCAGCTGGAACTCGTATTCGAAATCCGACACCGCGCGCAGGCCACGAAGCAGCACCCCGGCGCCGACTTCGGCGACAAAATGGGCGAGCAGCGAATCGAAACCGATCACCTCGACGTGCGGGTGGTGGGCGACCGCGTCGCGTGCAAGCTTCACCCGCAGATCCAACGGCAGCGCCGGGCTCTTGGCGGGGCTTTCGGCGACACCCAGAATGAGGTGATCGAACAGCCGGGCCGCACGATCCACCAGGTCGACGTGGCCGTTGGTGATCGGGTCGAAAGTGCCGGGGTAGACAGCGATGCGGTTGCGGGCCGGGGTCATTCGGTTCGAGGCTCGTTGGGGCGGGCATCCAGGCCTGCCGGGTCGCCGCCGAGTGTATCAGCGGCGGGTTCCGGCGGCTGCGGTACACGGCGATGCAGGACGTAGCGGACTTCGCGGGTACGGCCCTCGCGATGCACGGTCCAGCCCGCCGGCACGGCCACGCGCTCGGCCAAGGGTGCCTCGATGTAGAGCCAGGCGTCATCGGCGAGCAGCGGCTCCAGCGCCGGGAGCACCTTGTCCCATAGCCCGGCCGCGAACGGCGGGTCGACGAAGGCGATGTCGAAGGTCGATCGCGGCTGCGCCGGCAACCAGGCGAGTGCGTCGGCCTGCACCACGCTGGCGGCCTCGCTACCGGGCAGTCGGAGGGTGGTTTGCTGCAACTGTGTCGCCAGCCCGGGCTCGCGCTCGACCAGTACCGCCGCTGCAGCGCCGCGCGACAACGCCTCCAGCCCGAGCGCGCCACTGCCCGCGAACAGATCGAGCACGCGCGCACCCGGCAGTACCGGCACGAGCCAGTTGAACAGGGTTTCGCGGACTCGGTCGGAGGTCGGCCGCAGCCCCGGGAGATCGGCCACCGGCAGCTTGCTGCCACGCCAGCGCCCGCCGATCAGGCGAACTTGGCCGGACGCCCCGGCGCTTCCGCCACGGCCTTTCAGCGACGCGCCTGGCGCGGGTTTGCTCATCGGGTCGGCTCCGGGGCCAGTGCTAGCATGCGCGCATTGTCCAACATGTTTCAGAGCGCCTCACTCGATGGTCAGTTTTTTCCGCCGCAAGAAGTCTGAAAAGCCCGACTCGAGCCCCTCCGAGCGACGCTACAGCACCGAGGAACTGGCGGCCGCGTTTCCGCAGGCAGCCGAACCCGATGCGCCGGACGAGAAGGCGGATGACAAGGCGCCGGCAGCTGTCGAGGCCCCGGGCAATCCGCCGGTCATCGTCGAAGAGCCGATCCCGGCCGAAGTCGTGGCCGCGGCGCTTGAAGCCGAAGGCGACGTGGCCGAGCCGATCGCGGCTCCGGCGGTGGCAGAACCCGTACCTGTCGAAAAATCCGCGCCGGTCGCGGAACCGGTCAAGGTCGATCCGGTCCCGGTCGAGCCTCTGGCCGCCCCGGCTCCAGTAGCACCGTCCTCCATCGACAAGCCGCTTCCGCCGACATCCGCGCCTGCCAACAAGGCCAGCTGGCGCGAGCGCCTTGGCGGCAGCCTGTTCGCACGCAGCTTCGGCGGCGTGTTCTCGCGCAACCCGAAACTCGACGACGACCTGCTGGACGAGATCGAGACCGCCCTGATCACCGCCGACGTCGGCGTCGCCGCGACCACCGACCTGGTCGAAGTGCTGCGCAAGCGCATGAAGGCCCGCGAGTTCGCCGACGCGCGCGCATTGCTGGACGCGTTGCGCCACGACCTGCTGGCATTGCTCGAACCGGTCGCGGTGCCGCTACAGATCGACCCGGCCGCCAAACCATTCGTACTGCTGACCGTCGGCGTCAACGGCGTCGGCAAGACCACCACCATCGGCAAACTCGCAAAGCGCTTCAAGGATGAGAACCGGCCGTTGATGCTGGCTGCCGGCGACACCTTCCGCGCCGCCGCGGTCGCGCAGTTGCAGGCATGGGGCGAGCGCAACGGCGTTCCCGTCGTGGCGCAGGGACAGAACGCGGACGCGGCTTCGGTCGCGTTCGACGCGTTGCAGGCCGCCAAGGCGCGCGGCATCGAGGTACTGATCGCCGACACCGCCGGCCGACTGCATACCCAGCAGGGCCTCATGGCGGAACTGGGCAAGATCAAGCGGGTAATCCAGAAACTCGACCCGGCGGCGCCGCACGAGGTGCTGATGGTTATCGACGGCACCACCGGCCAGAACGCGCTGTCGCAACTGCGCCAGTTCCATGCCGCGGTCGGCGTGACCGGGCTGGTGGTGACCAAGCTCGACGGCACCGCCAAGGGCGGCGTCGTGTTCGCACTGGCCCGCGAGTTCGGCATCCCGATCCGCTTTGCCGGTATCGGCGAGCGGCCCGAGGACCTGCGCGTGTTCGATGCCGCGGCCTTTGTCGACGCGCTGCTTCCGCCGTCGCTCGGCGCGTAGCGCCCGGAGCCGGCACGCGTGGCCACCACGCCAGAACCGACCGAATCACCGCGCCAGGAGCGTCGCCGTTGGCGCAGGACCATCGCCAAGGGCGCCGGCGCCGCGCTGCTGCTGATGTTCGCGTTGAGCCTGCACTGGATGACCCGGCCCAGTCAGGTCGCCGGTCTGATCTTCGACCGCGTCGGCGCGGCGCTCGGCCTGGAAATCAGCAGCAGCGGCGCCAGCGAATACAACCTGCGAGGCACCCCGGGGCTGGTAGTGCGTGGACTGGTGGTGCGCCAACCCGGTGCTGAAACTCCATTGCTCACCGCCGGGCGCGTCTACCTTTCGGTGCCCTGGTCCACGTTGCGCGCGGTGGGTTCCGATGACGCGGGAGCAGACCTGACCGTGCGCCGGGTCGAACTCGACGCGCCGCGGCTCGACCTGGCCGCGCTGCAACGCTGGAAGGACACCCGGCCGCCGGGCGGCGAGATCGACATCCCGACGCTGACCGATGGCCTGCGGATCGCACGCGGCGAGGTGGTCGGTGAGGGTTGGTCGATCGATCGGCTCAGTGTCGACCTGCCATCGCTGGCTCCCGAAGAAAAACTGGCTGCGCGCGTCGGTGGCCGCTTCGTCAACGGCGACACCTCGGTGCCGCTCGACCTGCAGGTCGCCCTGACCCGGCCCTCGCTGGATGCCGGGCTTGGTGCTGCGGGCATCGCCACGGTGGTCACGCCGGATTGGCGCCTGCCGATGCAACTGCACTTGTCCGGGCGCCTGCACGATGGCGACGACGGTTTCGGCCTCGACGACTTCAGGCTGGGCGCCAACGCACGCTATCTGGGCGGCGGGCAGGAGCTGCCCTTCGTCTACGGGCTTGCCGGCCCGCTGCGTTACCACAACGGTCGATTCACCATCGAACCGTTGGGCGCGATGTTGCGTGGCGATGGCGTGGTCCCGGATTTCGACGCGCACGGCCGGCTGTCCTGGCAGCACCTGCTCGCCTTGCGACTGGACGGCGTCATCCAGCAGTGGCCATCGGCGTGGCCGACGCTGCCGCCGCCAGTCGGCCAATCGGATTCACCGCTGCCGTTCCTCCTCGACTACCGCGGCGCGACGAACCTTTCGGGCGCCACCGCATTGCGCCTCCGGCGCGACGCGACCCGGTTCGATGCCAGGTTCCACCTGCCACGGATCCTCCACTGGCTCGACCAATTCGCCACGGGTGCACCGCTGCCGCCGTTGGACGGCACCCTGGTGACACCGCGACTGGAGATTTCCGGCGCGACCCTGGAAGGCGTCGAGATCGAATTCGACGATGGCGGGGACGCGCCATGAGCGCGCGCCCCGCCACGCACCCGGAGCCGACGGGCGACGACACCTTCGCCGCCGGCCTGCTCGCCTGGTTCGACCGCTGCGGCCGTCACGACCTGCCTTGGCAGCATCCGCGCACGCCGTACCGGGTCTGGCTGTCGGAGATCATGCTGCAGCAGACCCAGGTCAAGACCGCGGCGCCATATTTCGAACGGTTCGTCCTCGCCCTGCCCGACCTGCCCGCACTCGCTGCCGCGCCGCTCGACGACGTGCTGGCGCTGTGGTCCGGGCTGGGCTACTACGCCCGCGCACGCAATCTCCACGCCGCCGCGCGGATCTGCGTGGAACTGCATGGCGGAGAGCTGCCGCGCGACATCGAGGCGCTGGTCGCCCTGCCGGGCATCGGCCGCAGCACCGCCGCGGCGATCGCCTCGCAGTCCTGGGGCGACCGCCACGCGATCCTCGACGGCAACGTCAAGCGCGTACTCGCGCGCTACCACGGCGTTGACGGGTGGCCCGGCACACCGGCAATCGAGAAGAGGCTCTGGGCGCTCGCTGAAAGCCACCTGCCCCATATCCGGATGGCCGACTACACCCAGGCCCAGATGGACCTCGGCGCCACCCTCTGCACCCGCTCCGACCCGGCCTGCACGTCGTGCCCGCTGCAGGCCGACTGCATCGCGTACCACCAGGGCCGCTGTGCCGAATTGCCGACGCCCCGCCCCGGCAAGGCCATCCCGCAACGCCACGCACAGGTGCTCTGGCTGGAAGACGACAGCGGCCGCGTGCTGCTGCAACGGCGCCCGCCGGTTGGCATCTGGGCCTCGCTGTGGACGCTACCGCAGGCCGACGACGAGGCCGGCGCCGACGACTGGTTCGAGCGCCACCTGCGAGGCGAACGCGCAGGCGCCGAGAGCCTGCCGCCAATCGCCCACGCGTTCAGTCACTACAAACTGGAACTGTTGCCGCGTCGCTGGCGCGGCGTCGCCCTGGGCGATGCAGTGGGCGACAATGACGACCTACGATGGGTCGAGTTTGCCGACCTGGCGACGCTGGGCATCCCCGCCCCGATCCGTCGCCTGCTCGAAACCCGCAGCTGATTCCCCGAAGGTCCACCGATGCCCCGTTCCGTCCATTGCGAATACGAGAAGCGCGAAACCGAAG
>JBOHYC010000077.1:0-5386 GCA_050737755.1 Lysobacter sp. | reverse complement strand
AAGGCGCAGAAGTGGGGCGACACCCTGCGGCTCAAGCCGAGCCGGTTTTTCGAGGAATTGCCGGCCGACGAGATCCAGCGCGACGGCGCCGATCCGGTCGCCGATGCGACCCGCAAGCAGGAGCGGGCGAAGGCCGGGCTCGACGCAATTCGGGCCCTGCTCCAAAACTGACGCTATGCGCCACATTGTGATGCGATGCACAAAAATATGTGCTTCACGTCGCTCAATCAAGGCTATTTCGTCGCGTTTTTACGCCTTGATCGTCATCTTCTGACGCAATAAGCCAGACTTTTATTTAGCCCCCAGTCACTTTTTGTGATATCGCTATCGGCATCGCAGCCGCTGGCATCCGCCCGGCTGCGCGCACTCCGGCCACGATTTTCTGGTGTCCGCAGGTCTCGGGGCACGGGGATTCCTTTGCTCGCCATTTCGTGACTCCACGGAGCCACAGGGCGAGTGCGATCCCCGGCAGGGAGTGCAAATCGGGGGAGACGTTCCGCGACCAGCGGCGCGCTCTGAAATGGAAGCTCAGAGGAAAACCACATATGTCCGTCTCGAATCACCGCCGCGCAGCGCGCTCATCGACCGCCCGTGCGCTCCATGCCGCCGCACCCGTCACTACCGCATCGCGCGCGCCGCTCTACCTGGCGCTGGCCGCTGCGCTGGCGATGACGTCCCTTTCGGCAACGGCCGCCGAGGTCTGCGTGACCGACGGCGCCGGCGCGACCATCGCCAGCGGCGACAAGAGCCTCGCCTGCGGCAGCGGCGCGATGGCGATGGGTGAGGCGGCGACCGCGGTCGGCGCCGGTAGCAATGCGTTCGGCTACAACGTTTCGGCGTTCGGCGCCGACAGTAGCGCCGTCGGTTCCGCTGCCACTGCAGTAGGCGGCGGCAGCAAGGCGCAGGGCAACAACGTCCTCGCCGTCGGCTCCGGCAGCAACGCCAATGGCATCAACGCCACGGCGATCGGCGCAGGCAGCAGTGCAACCGATTACAGCGCCTCGGCGATTGGCGCCAACAGCCAGGCCCACGGCTTCTACGCTTCCGCGATCGGTGCGCACAGCTCCGCCACCGGCATGAACACCACCGCGATCGGTTATGGCGCCAATGCGACGGCCGTTGGCGCCGTTGCGCTTGGTGGCGGCTCGGTCGCGGACCGCGAAAACAGCGTGTCCATCGGCAGCGCCGGTGCGGAGCGCCAGTTGACCAACGTCGCCACCGGCACCGAGGCGACCGACGCGGTCAACCTCGCCCAGCTCGACGCAGTGGCCGCGGTCGCTGAAAACACCGATATGCACTTCAAGGCCAGCGGTTCCTACGAGGCGACTGTTCTCGGCGAGGACGCGGTCGCCGTGGGCAGCAACGCCTATGCCGAGGGCGACTATTCGACCGCGGTCGGCTCGACCAGCGCAGCGATCGGCACCGGATCCTCGGCGTTCGGCAGCGGTGCGTTCGCGCTCGGCGAGTTCAGTTCGGCCAGCGGCTACAACGCCGTCGCCGAGGGCAACAACAGCGTCGCCAGTGGCAGCGCGAGCGAGGCGGCCGGAAATTCCAGCGTCGCCACCGGCGGCCAGCGCCAGGTGTTCGACGACGAAGGCAATCCGGTACTCGACGCCGATGGCAATCCGGTGTTCGTCAACACCGTGGCTTCGGCTGATGACAGCACCGCGATCGGCGCGGGCGCCTCGGCCGGCGAGATCGGCGCGACCGCGTCCGGTGCCGGTGCCAGTGCACTGGGCGCCTACAGCACCGCGACCGGCACCGAAGCAATCGCCAGCGGCCAGCAGGCAACCGCCAACGGCTTCCGCAGCACCGCAGCGGGCGATGCGTCCTCGGCGGTCGGCGGTTACAGCGTCGCCGCCGGTTTTGGTGATTCGGCCTTCGGCTACGGCGCCGAGGCCACCGGTGGCAGTGACACCGCACTGGGCTTCGCGGCCGAGGCCAGCGGCGGCGACTCAACCGCGCTGGGTTCCAACGCGATCGCCAGCGGCACCAACAGCGTCGCGGTCGGCGGCGCCCTGTCGGGCGTCCTGCCGGCCGAAGCATCCGGCAACTACTCCACCGCCGTCGGCGGTGGCGCCTGGTCACCGGGCGTCAACAGCACTGCGCTGGGCAATGCCGCGATGTCGATCGGCGACAACAGCGTCGCCCTCGGCGCCGACTCGCTCGCCGACCGCGACAACAGCGTTTCAGTCGGCGATGTCGGCAACGAGCGCCAGGTCACCAACGTCGCTGCAGGCACCGAGCTGACCGATGCGGTCAACCTGGAGCAGCTGCACGAAGTGGAGAAGATGGCCGAGTACACCAGCCGCTTCTTCGACGCCACCGGTGCGGGCGAGGCCCTGTCAGTGGGTGACGAGGCGACCGCCTCCGGTTCCGACGCCTACGCCGAGGGCGATTATTCGACCGCCACCGGCTCCGCCAGCGCGGCGCTCGGCATGGGCTCCTCCGCGTTCGGCAGCGGCGCGGTTGCGGTTGGCGAGTTCAGTTCGGCCAGCGGTTACAACGCCGTCGCCGACGGCAACAACAGCGTCGCCAGCGGCAGCTCCAGCCAGGCGATCGGCAACTCCAGCATCGCCATCGGCGGCCAGCGCCAGGTGTTCGATGACGAAGGCAACCCGGTGCTCGACGCCGACGGCAACCCGGTGTTCGTCAACACCGTGGCTTCGGCCGATGACAGCACCGCGATCGGTACGGGTGCGTCGGCCGGCGAGATCGGCGCGACCGCGACCGGCGCCGGCGCGAATGCGGCCGGCGCCTACAGCACCGCGACCAGCACCGAAGCGGTCGCCAGCGGCCAGCAGGCGTCCGCCACCGGGTTCCGCAGCGATGCCTCCGGTGACGGCTCATCGGCCATTGGCAGCTACAGCGCCGCCAGCGGCTTCCTCTCGTCGGCGATCGGTTACGCCTCGACTGCATCCAACGACTACGCCACCGCGCTGGGCGTCTCGGCCACCGCCAGTGGTGCGAACAGCACCGCCGTCGGCGAGACCAGCCTCGCAAGCGGCCTGGAAAGCACCGCTGTTGGCGGAACCGCGTTCGGCTTCATCTCCACCGAGGCCACCGGCGAGGGCGCTTCCGCGTTCGGCAATGGCGCATGGGCGAGCGCGGACTTCAGCACTGCCTCGGGCTGGCTCAGCAGCGCCGACGGCATCAGCTCCACCGCCGTGGGTGCCGCGTCGTGGGCCGAGGCGGATGACTCCACGGCGCTGGGTTACGGCGCCAACAGCGCCGCGGCCAACAGCGTTGCGCTGGGTGCGGGCTCGGTCGCGAATCGCGCCGACACCGTCTCCGTTGGCAAGGCCGGGGGCGAGCGCCAGGTCACCAACGTCGCGGCCGGCACCGAGCTGACCGATGCGGTCAACCTGGAACAGCTGCACGAAGTGGAGAAGATGGCCGAGTACACCAGCCGCTTCTTCGACGCCACCGGTGCGGGCGAGGCCCTGTCGATGGGTGACGAGGCAACTGCTTCGGGCTCCAACGCGTATGCCGAAGGTGATTATTCGACCGCCACCGGCTCTGCCAGCGCGGCGATCGGCATGGGTTCCTCCGCATTCGGCAGCGGCGCGATGGCGCTCGGCGAGTTCAGTTCGGCCAGCGGTTACAACGCGGTTGCCGACGGCAAGGACAGTGTCGCCAACGGCAGCAGCGCCGAGGCCCTGGGCGACTCCAGCGTGGCGATCGGCGGCAAGGTCAACGCGTTCGATGCCGACGGCAACCCGATCGAGGTCAACACCGTGGCATCGGCCTTGGGCGCGACCGCGGTGGGCTCGGGCAGCCTCGCCAGCGGGACGGGAAGCTCGGCGGTCGGCGTGCTCAGCGAAGCCAACGGCACGGCAGCATCGGCCTTCGGTTACGGCAGCATCGCCAACGGCGAATACGCATCCAGCTTCGGCCACGCCGCAGGCGCGAGCGGTGACTACAGTGTCGCCATCGGCGGTCCGGCCGACCTGGTTCCGGGCCTGGGCATCCTGGTCTACACCCAAGCCAGCGGCACCAGCTCGGCCGCGTTCGGCGCGGGCGCCATCGCCGCCGGTGAATTCTCCACCGCCGCCGGCAGCCTGTCCGAAGCGTCCGGTGAAATGAGCACGGCGCTCGGTTACTTCGCGTATGCGCCGGGCATCAATGCATCGGCGCTGGGCGCCAACTCCTGGGCAAGTGGCGACAACAGTTCGGCCATCGGCTACTACAGCACGGCGCTTGGCGATGACAGCACCGCGGTCGGCTACTTCAGTGAAGCCAATGCCGACGGCAGCGTCGCGCTGGGTGCGGGTTCGATCGCCGATCGCGACAACAGCGTGTCGGTCGGCGACATCGGCAGCGAGCGCCAGGTCACCAACGTCGCCGCCGGCACCGAGGGCACCGACGCGGTCAACCTGGACCAGCTCAACGCCGTGGCCGACCTGGCCGGCAACACCAGCAAGTACTTCCAGGCCAGCGGCAGCGTCGACAGCGACGCCGGCTCGTACGTCGAAGGTGACAACGCCACGGCGGCCGGCGAGGCGACCAACGCCATCGGCAACGGTGCGTCGGCGTTCGGCAGCGGTGCGTTGGCGATGGGCACCGAAGCATCGGCGAGTGGCTACAACGCAGTGGCGGCGGCGGACAACGCCAGTGCCTACGGCGCCCGCAGCGAGGCCAGCGGCGCCAGCAGCACCGCCACCGGCGCCAACAGCATCGCGTCGAACGAGTACTCGAGTGCCAGCGGTGCCGAAAGCCAGGCCAGCGGTCTGTACGCCACCGCGACCGGTGCGGCGAGCATCGCCAGCGGTGACGGCGCAGTGGCCACCGGTGCATTGAGCGAGGCAGCGGGGGAGGAATCCACCGCCAGTGGATTCTTCAGCTATGCCGGTGGCGACGTGTCCACCGCACTGGGCGCGGAGAGCGTCGCTGTCGGCACCGCATCGGCCGCGGTCGGCTTCCGCGCCGAGGCCGGCGGTGAGTTCTCCACCGCGCTGGGTGGGCTGTCCGTCGCGTCGGGCTACAACAGCACCGCCGTCGGCAGCGCCGCGATGTCGCTCGGCGACGACGCCACCGCAATCGGTTCCGACAGCCGTGCGCTGGGCGACAACAGCGTCGCGCTGGGTGTCGGCTCGTTCGCCGACCGCGACGACAGCGTGTCGATCGGCCATGCCGGCAGCGAGCGCCAGCTCACCAATGTCGCCAATGGCACGCTGGCGTTCGACGCGGTCAACCTGTCGCAGCTGAACTCGATCGCGACCACGCTGGGCGGCGGCGCCGGGTTCAGCGGCGGGGTGTTCACCGCACCCAGCTACCTGATCCAGGGCACCGGCTACGGCGATGTCGGCAGCGCGTTCGCGGCCGTGGATGACCGCCTGAGTGTGTTGCAGGGCGAGATCGATGCGATCGAACTGACCCCTGGGCC
>JBOHYC010000076.1:0-6095 GCA_050737755.1 Lysobacter sp. | reverse complement strand
ACGGTTAATTGCCGACCGTCAGGTTGGCCTGCACCGTCACGCCCTGCTGGATCAGCGAAGCGAAGCCACTGTTCTGCGCAGTGACCATGATGCCCGCCGCGGCGTTGGCCGACCCGTCCATGTGGTTGGACATGTCGAACGCGCCCGCGCTGTTGGCAACTGAGCCACCGGAGCCACCCGCGCCGCCGTCTGCACCGCTTCCGGCGCCGCCGGTTGCGGCACCGCCGCTACCCGCGCCACCCATGCCACCGGCGCCGCCGTTGGACGCAACCGAACCGCTGCTGCCACCGGACGCGCTGCTGGAGCCACTCGTGCCGGATGCCGATCCACCGGTGCCTGCGCCGGCAGTCGCCGACGAGGAACCACTGGTTCCATCACCTGCCCGCCGTTCGTCGACGTCGCCCGATGCCGAGCCGGCAAACCCGCCAACCGCCACGCTGGCCGCACCCGCATCGCCACTGCTGCTGTCGCCATCGCCGCCACGACCGCTGTCGCCATTGGCATTGCCGCCATCGCCGCCGCGGCCGCCATCACCGGCGCCACCGAGCGCGATGCCGCCGAGGCCCGCACCACCAGCACCGCCATCACCGCCATTGGCGTTGCCGGAGTTGTCGGCGACGTTGCCGATGTCACGTACGCGGATATCAGTCACCGCGCCATTGAGCACCGTCGTCGCGACTGCGTTGCTGGTGTTGAAGGCGTCGTAGACGTTGGAAGTGGCCATGCCGCCATTGTTGGCTGCCGCGGTTCCCAATCCGTCCGCGCGGGCGCGACCGTCGTTGTCGCGGTTGTCACCGGCGCTGGAGTTGGACGCGTCGATCGGGATATTGGCGTTGACGAGGATGTCGTCGCCGCCGTTTCCATCACCGTTGGATTGTTGTGCCCAGGCCTGGCCAGTAAGTCCAAGTGCCACGAGCGCTGCTGATGCAATCAGGGTCTTGCGAATGCGCATGTCGTTCTCCTCAAGGATGCATGGCCCGGGTGCAAAAGGGGGGAACAACGCCACCCGACCGCAATGCAGGGAGAAGGAACGCAGGAGTGATGCCATCGTCACGCGGGGATGGCGCACCGCGGATTTTCGGGGTCAACGTGGGTGAACGGGCGTGGCGGGTCCTCACACCGTCATGCGCTTCGCAAGGAATGTTTCATTGCTGAAACAGTTTCTCCACGCCTGCTCGGTCAGCCGGACTCACGCCGCCGCATACACGGTGCGGCCGTTGCGGTTCACCGGTGTTACACCGGGTGTCGGGAGCGATACAGGGCGCGCGGGTGGCTACCTGTCCCCTGCCGCTTGCCGGCGGGCCGCACGCAGCCGATCGAGCTTCTCCTTGAGCTTGATCTCCAGCCCGCGCTCGACCGGCTGGTAGTAGACGCGCTCGCCCATCGCATCCGGGAAACCGGTCTGGTCGAGCGCAATCCCGCCCTCGGCATCGTGGTCGTACTGGTAGCCCTTGGCGTAGCCGAGTTGTTTCATCAGCTTGGTCGGGGCATTGCGCAGGTGCAGTGGGACGTCCTGGGTCCCGTGCTCGCGCACGTCACGTCGGGCCGCATTGAACGCCACATAGGCGGCGTTGGATTTGGCGGTGCTGGCGAGGTAGATGGTCAGCTGCGCCAGCGCCAGCTCGCCCTCGGGGCTGCCGAGCCGGTCGAACGTGTCCCAGGCCTCGATCGCCATCGCCTGCGCCCTCGGGTCGGCCAGACCGATGTCTTCGGTCGCCATACGAGTCAGGCGTCGTGCGAGGTAACCCGGGTCGCAGCCGCCGTCGAGCATCCGCGCCAGCCAGTACAGCGCGGCGTCGGGGTTGGAACTGCGCACGGATTTGTGCAGCGCGGATATCTGGTCGTAGAACTGCTCGCCGCCCTTGTCGAAACGTCGGGTGCGGTCGGCCAGCACCTGGGCCAGGGTCGCTTCGGTGATCCGGTTGTCCTCGCCGGTCGCGAGCTCGGCGGCGATTTCGAGCAGGGTCAGGCCGCGCCGGACATCGCCATCGGCGGCACCGGCGATCTGCCGCAGGGCATCCTCGGAGACGTCCAGCCCCTGCCCGCCCAAGCCGCGTTCGGCGTCGTCAAGCGCGCGCCGCAGGGCAAGCACGATGTCATCGACCGACACGCCCTCCATCACATGGACGCGGCAGCGCGAGAGCAAGGCGGAGTTGAGTTCGAACGACGGGTTCTCGGTGGTCGCCCCGACAAACAGGATGGTGCCGCGCTCGATGTGCGGCAGGAACGCATCCTGCTGGGCCTTGTTGAAACGGTGCACCTCGTCGACAAACAACACGGTGCGACGGCCGCCGGCAAACCGCTGCGCCGCCTCGGCCAACACCACGCGCACCTCCGGAAGGCCCGACAGCACCGCGGAAATCGCCTTGAACTCGGCATCGGCGTACTGCGCAAGCAGCAGCGCGAGCGTGGTCTTGCCGCAACCGGGCGGCCCCCACAGGATCATCGAATGGACATGGCCGGACTCCACCGCGCGCCGCAGCGCGGACCCGGGTGCGAGCAGGCGACGCTGGCCAACCATCTCGTCGACGTTGCGCGGGCGCATGCGTTCGGCCAGCGGGCGCAACGCGTCGTTGGCCGGATCGGGAGCGATCAGGTCGGGGGTGTTTGCGGGGGAAGTGGTGCGGCGTGCCACGGCAGTCGGATCATCGGTTCGGCGACCGGTACACGATAGCGAAAGGCGGCACAGTCAACGAGCCGCCACCGCCGCATCCTCAGCATCGGCCCAGTTCGAAGTGGTGCCGAGTTCGTAATCGAGCCGCAGCCACTCGCCGGTCTTGCGGTCGTAAAGGGCCTGCACCTGCGTCGGGGTCGTGCCTTCCGCAGCAAAATCCGCAGTACCCGTCGCCTTGACCAGCGTGTAGCGCTCACCGGCCGCGGCCGCTGTTACCCGGCTCACCACCAGTTGCACCGGCTGCTGGGCGAATTCGGCATCCAGCGTCTGGTCGGCACGGAGGCCCAGCTCCACGGCCAACGGAGCGTCGAGGGCAACCTCATGGTCGCCATTCGGGTCCCCCAGTGTAATCGCCGGGTAGCTGACACTGGCGGTGCTGGTGTCATAGAGAACGTCAAAGTGGAACGGGATCCAGCTGGCATCGCCGCCAATCTGCAAGCGCCCTTCTCCGCTCACGGTGCGGTCGCGCACGCTCGCGGGCTGCACCGCTACCGCATCGAGCTTCACTGCGACCTTGCGTTCTTCGAACTGGGTCGAGATCGCCCCGATCACCGACGCCGCGACCGCCGCATCCATGGCTTGGTCGGCCTCGATGCGCGACTCCGGCTGGCGATCCAGCGCGTGGGCGTGGATCTCTGTCGGTGCCCGGTCGTCAGCGACGACGGCGGTGGAAAACAGACCGAGGCCCGCGATGACTGCGAGCACGACGGACCGGTTGATGTGGTGTGGAAGGTGGCGCATCGCGATTCCCTGTCTGGCGTCGGTTACGACGCCGATGGGCCTATCTTCGCGATTGCGTTGTCGACGGGCCGTGAGACCAAGTCGTTGAAAATGAACGATTAGTCCCGTTCAGCCCTCGCCGATCACGTCCACGCCCTTCGGCGGCGTGTATTTGAACGTGCCAGCCGCGAAGTCGGGATTGCGTGTCCACTTGCTGAACTCGATCCGGGTGTTCTGCCCAATGGTATCCAGCACTTCCATCTTCACGAGTTGCGCGCCGCGAAAGCCGAGTCGGGCGGTCTGGAAACTGGCTTCCTGCCCTTCCTTCGGCGTCAGGGTGAGCCACTCAAGGCCATCGGCTTGCCCGGCTTCCCGGACAACGAACATGGTGTCGAGCTTTTCCGGCTCAATCAGCGCGGCCAGCGGACTGCTCTGCTCCTGCACGCCCTGCGGGCGCACCGTGACCTGCGCGAGATCGGGGTCGTAGATCCAGACCTTGTTGCCGTCGGCGACGATCAGTTGCGGGTACGGCTTGACGTATTCCCAGCGGAACAGACGCGGCACCGATAGCTGGACTTCGCCGCTGGACGTTTCCTTCAATTTTCCCTGGCTGTTGTAGACAGTCTGGGTGAACTGCCCGTCCAGTCCTTCCAGCCCCTTGGTGAAGGCATCGAGGTCGTCGCGCGCACCGGCGAACGCGCTACCGGCGATACCGGCGCCCAGCAACAGCGCGGCGCTCCAGAGAATCATCTGCTTCATGAAAGTGGATCTCCGATCAGGGTTGGTCGCAGTGTGTGGGGGTGAAGCTGAATAGGCCCTCGACGTTGCTGCACCCATTCAGTCGCCGGCCGCTTGTTCGACGGGCTTCGATGTAGGAGCGACGTAAGTCGCGATTTCACTGATATCCGGAAGCGCCGTGAAATCGCGACTCACGTCGCTCCTGCGGAAGGCAGCTTCCTTGTTCACGTAGCCGCGGACGGCTCCCCTCAATCCCTCGGCGGTGGCGGCGCCAGTACGCTGCGGTCGCCGTTGTGTTCCGGCGGGGTCACGACCCCGGCCGCCTCCATCGCCTCGACCAGTCGCGCGGCACGGTTGTAGCCGATCTTCAGCCGCCGCTGCACGCCGGAAATCGAAGCACGACGGGTCTCGGTAACCACCCGCACCGCCTCGTCGTACAACGGGTCGGATTCATCGCCACTGCTGGCGCTTTCCGGCAGCCCGGTAGCGCCGACCACTACGCCGTCGCCCATCGTCTGCACGTCTTCCAGTACACCGCTGATGTAGTCGGGGCGCCCGCCAATCTGCTTGAGGTGCTCGACGACGCGATGCACCTCCTCGTCGGACACGAACGCACCGTGCACGCGCTCCGGCATAGCGGTGCCCGGCGGCAGGTACAGCATGTCGCCGTTGCCGAGCAACGCCTCGGCGCCGGACTGATCGAGGATGGTGCGCGAGTCGATCTTGCTCGACACCTGGAACGCGATACGGGTCGGAATGTTGGCCTTGATCAGGCCGGTGATTACGTCGACCGAGGGCCGCTGGGTCGCCAGGATCAGGTGGATGCCGGCGGCACGCGCCTTCTGCGCCAGCCGCGCGATTAGCTCTTCCACCTTCTTGCCGACGATCATCATCATGTCGGCGAATTCGTCGATGAAGATGACGATGAACGGCAACGGCTCCAGCTGCGGCGGGGCCTCGTCGATTTCGGGATTGGGCTTGAACAGCGGGTCGAGCATCGGCTGCCCGGCCTCGGCTGCGTCGCGCACCTTCTTGTTGAAGCCGGCCAGGTTGCGCACCCCGACCGTCGACATCAGCTTGTAGCGCCGCTCCATCTCGGCGACGCACCAGCGCAGGCCATTGGCGGCCTCCTTCATGTCGGTCACGACCGGCGCCAGCAAATGCGGGATGCCCTCGTAGACGCTCAATTCCAGCATCTTCGGGTCGATCATCAGCATCCGCAGTTCCTTCGCGGACGCCTTGTACAGCAGGCTCAGCACCATCGCGTTGACCGCGACCGACTTGCCCGAGCCGGTAGTGCCGGCGACCAGCAGGTGCGGCATGCGCGCCAGGTCGGCGACGGTCGGCCGGCCCGAGATGTCCTTGCCCAGCGCCAGCGTCAACGGGCTGTTGGACTTGTCGTACTCCTTCGAGCGCAGCAGTTCCGACAGGTAGATCATCTCGCGTTGCGTGTTCGGTGTTTCCAGCCCGATCACCGACTTGCCCGGGATCACGTCCACCACGCGCACCGACTTCACCGACAGACCGCGGGCGATGTCCTTGTCGAGCGAACTGATCTGGCTGACCTTGACGCCGGGTGCGGGCTGCACCTCGAAACGCGTGATCACCGGGCCGGGATAGGCGCCAACCACCTCGGCCTCGATACGGAAGTCCTTGAGCTTGAATTCGATTTGCCGCGACAGCGTTTCCAGGGTCTCGGCGCTGTAGCCCTTGGGCTGCGGCTTGGGGTCGTCCAGCAGGGCCAGCGGCGGAATACCGGTGCCGTCGCCTGTATGGAACAAGGGGATCTGCGTCTCGCGCTTGGCCCGATCGCTCTTCTCGACCGCGGCCGGCGCCGGTGGCTCGATCTTGACCGGCGCCCGCTTGGCACGCAGTTCGGTATCTACCTTGCGGACCTCTTCGCGTTCCTCGCGCATCGCGCGGGTCTGCTGCCATTCGGTCGCCTGGCGGCTGCCGCGGCGGA
>JBOHYC010000075.1:0-4024 GCA_050737755.1 Lysobacter sp. | reverse complement strand
GCGCCGTACAGCATCGAGGCGTAGTCTTCGGTCGCCGCCGTCCCGGCATACAGGGTGACGTGGTTGGTGAGGCCGCGCTGGTAGGTCGCCTGCAGCATCGTCGGCTCGTCGAGCAACGAAGGGTTGCGCACCCGGCCAGCGGTGACCGCGTAGCGCGCACTGCCCGGCCGCAGCATCTGCGCGACCGAGCCGTAGGGCACGTTGAAGCTGCGGCGACGGCCGTCGGCCTCCAGCACCGTGACTTCCAGGTCGCCGCCGTAACCCGTCGGATAGAGGTCGTCTATGACGAAACTGCCCGGCGCCACCGTCACCGAGTGGATCAACTGGCTGTTCTGCCGGATCTCCACCACCGCGCTGGTTTCGGCGATGCCGCGCACCACCGGCGCGTAGCCGCGCAGGGAGTCGGGCAGCATGCGGTCGTCGCTGACCAGGCTGATGCCGCGATAGGCGATCGAATCGAACAGTTCGCCGCTGGTGTGGGCATCACCCAGGGTCAGCACCCCGCGGACCGCAGCCAGTGGCCGCTGGACGTAGGTCGCGATGCTGTCCCAGTCGCTGCCACCATCCTCGGACCATGACAGGCTGGAGTCGTGCCTGAACTGCCAGCCGCCGATGTTCAGGCCGGTGTTGAGCCCGAGATAGGCGGTGCGGTTGTTCGACCAGTCGCCGCCCGTGCGGCTGCGGCTGTCGATGGCGTTGAAGTGGTAGCCCACGTATCCGGCGTTGATGCCGGTGTCCCAGAGCGCCGGACTGACGTAGCCACGCGGTGTGTGGCGCAGGAATGCCTGCGGCACGCTCAACTCGTAGCGCAGTTCGGCGGAGTCGAATTGCGCCCGGGCGCCTTCGATCCAGTCACCGATCACGCGGCAGGACGTGCCTTCCGCCTCGACCGACTCCAGCACGACAGCCGAGTCGACCCCGAGCTCTTCCAGCACCGACAACGACAGGCACGCATTCGGCTGGCCGTCATCGTCGGCCTGGAAATCCAGGTCGCGACGGCCCTTCCAGCTGCCGTTGACGTAGACATCGACCCGGTACTGCCCGGCGATGACCGGGTTGCCGCGACTGAAGACCGAGAGGTCCAGTTGCTGGCCAGCGGCCCCGGCCAGGAAGGCGGAGTTGAAACGCGCGGCATCGACGTCGGCTTCCGCCTCGCCATTCGGGCCGCTTGCCGCCGCCGACACCGATGCCCACAACGCAAATGTGCACGCAAGCACGAGGCGGCCCGCACGCAGCTTGGCGGGTGGCGCCTGCGTCCACGCCTGCACTGGCAGCTCACGTTGCGTTGAAGATGCCAAGCCGTCCCCCGGACAACGCAATCAGGTCACGGGCCGACCGCGGCGCGGAGCTCGACCCGGCCGCCGTAGTCATTGACGGTGGTGAAGGCGACCGCGGCGACTGTCGCCGTGACCGGCCAGTCGGCAGACTCGCCCGGTGCCAGCATCCGGCCCTGCTGTTCCAGCGTGGCCACTTCGCCGCCGCCTCCCGACAGCGCGGTCAGTCCGACCAGGGTCACGTGGAACGCGCTCGGGTTCGAAACCCGCAGTCGTCCAGCCGCGACCGTCCATTGCAACGCGGACGGCGCCTCGTTGGCGGTGGCCGCCAATCCTTCAGGCCGGAAAAAAATCTTGATGCGTGACCGGAAGGCCACCTGCATGTAGTTCTGCGCGGCATCGGCGTCGGGTGCCGGCGGTACTTCAAGCACGTTGAGCCAGAACACCGACTCTTGCGCCGTCGGCAGATCGGCGCCCGAAAAGATGACCCGGATCGCCTGGCCCCGGCCCGGCTCAAGCCGGCTGATCGGCGGCGTCAGCACGAAAGGCGCCGTGCTGGTTTCGGGCGTCTGGTCGGGGTTGCCGCTGTCGACCCAGGCCTGCACCAGCGCCGGGGTGTCCCCGGTGTTGACCAGTTGCACGGTGACTTCGCGTGCCTGAGCCGGGTAGATCACCCGCGTTCCGTTGATGATCACGCCAGCGGCGGCGGGGAAGCTGCACGCCAGAACCAGCGTTGCCACAAGCAGCGCGCGCGACAGGAAAGTATTCATCGGTAGTGGCCCGGGCACGGCGATCCGTCGGCGTGACCCATGGGGCCGCGCCGACGGACGCTGCGGCATCAGTTATAGATGATGGTGTACTTGATGCTGGTGCTGACGTCGCCCGCACCGGCGTTGCCGGTGGCGTAGTACTCGGCGAAGTAGCTCAGGTTCGCGGCGCCGCTGGCGTCGACCTGCACCCATTGCGAGTTGTCCTGCGCGGTGCCCGACGCGACGACCGGGAGGAACTGGCCGTTGCCACCCAGCAGCTGGATCTGCACGTTCGACGCGGCGTTCTGCGCGGCCTGGTTGTTCAGCCGACCGGTGGTGAAGTCGACGGTGGAACCGGGCTCGAAATAGGTCGCGACCTGGCCGGCGTCACACTGGGCCAGCTGGATCGAGAAGGCGGTGCGGCCGGCGGTTTCGCCCGCGGCCGACAGCGAGTTGCTGATGACGGTCGGCAGGTTCACGGAGAAGTCGGCACCACCCGGCGTGGCGATCGAGCAGGTCTGGGCAGTGACCTGGCCATTGAAGGTGATGGTGCCGTCGGCGGCGCTGGCCGACAACGGAGCGACGGTCGCCGCGGTGAGCACGGCGGCCAAGGCAATGGACTTGCGCATCTGGAATCCCCTGTATGGATCTGTTTTGGATGGAGTTGGGTGTCCCGGCAATCCATGGACGGGGCGCCGGAAGACGAAAGGTGCTGTTGATCACATTTCGATCGGATAAGTGTCACACACAAACCGTGCCAACTGCCAGTTATCCGTCATTCGCGGCGCCAACGATCCGTCACGCCGTCTTGCGCCGGTCTGGGTCACAACTTGACCCCAGCGTGTGACGCGATGCGTCTTTTGCTTGTTGTCACGCGAAAGCTGAGCGACCGGTCACAAATCGACACCTGCACCCTGCAGGTCAAGCCGGACCGGCCGTCAATCCGGACAACCACGGAGAGACGTGATGCGACGCACTGCCTTTCTTGCTTGCCTGTGTGCAGCCTTCGCCGCGCCTGCCCTGGCCAATGGCGGCACCGTGCGGTTCAGCGGCAGGATCGCCGAAGCACCTTGCGCGGCCAGCACGCCATCGCCAGGCGAAGTGGTGCTCAGCCAATGCCCGATGGCGGCTGAAGGCTCCCGCCTCAGTATCGAGCCACTCGGCCGCGTGACCGGCGCGCAACTGGTCGACCTTTCCGCGGGCACGCACTCCGGTGATCTTCCGGTGGCCGCGGCTGTGGTGACGGCTGACCGGAGCAGTTTTTCGTCCCGTTACCGCATCCAGCCAAGTGAAGGCGGGCCAGATACCGGCACCTACCTGGTGAGCATCGACTACCTCTGACCACGACGTGCCGCGATAATGGGCGGACGTGAAGGGAGAGGTGGTCTATGGAGTTCATAAAGGCGCTCGGGGAGCGCTGGAAAGCGGCGGACTCGCTGGTCTGCGTCGGGCTGGATCCGGAACCGGCCAGGTTCCCGGCGCGGTTCTCCGGTGACGACGACGCGGTCTTCGCCTTCTGTCGCGAAATTGTCGATGCGACGGCGCAGTACGTCTGCGCATTCAAGCCACAAATCGCCCACTTCGCCGCGCTCGGTGCCGAAGACGCGCTGGTGCGGCTGATTGCACACATCCACGCCGTTCACCCGGGCATCCCGGTGATCCTCGATTCCAAGCGCGGCGACATCGGCAGCACCGCGGCGCATTACGCGACCGAAGCATTCGACCGCTACGGCGCCGACGCGGTCACCGCCAATCCCTATCTGGGCCGCGACTCGGTGCAGCCGTTCCTCGACCGCGCCGACCGCGGCGTGGTGATCCTGTGCCGCACTTCCAACCCCGGCGCGGGCGACCTGCAGGATCTGATCGCGCAGGACGGCGATGGCGTGGCGAAGCCGCTCTACCAGCACGTCGCCGGCAAGGTCGCGCGCGAATGGAACGGCCACGGCAACTGCATGCTTGTGGTCGGGGCAACCTGGCCGGAGCAGCTGCGCGAGGTGCGCG